>JBBSPX010000019.1:0-22584 GCA_038258395.1 Gemmatimonadales bacterium
CGTCGAGACGATATCGGATGCACCGGTGCGCGAGTTGTGGGAGGAGTAGCAGGCGGGTCATGCGGTGCCCCACCCGTTGGAGCCTCCCGAGGAGACGAGTGGGGTCACCGGAGGAAGTGCACTACAAGGATCGTGCCGTCAGCTTGCCGCGCTACTCCACCTCGACCAGTACCGCCGTGCCGTAGCAGAGTACTTCCGTGACGCCCTTCATGATCTCGGTGGCGTCGTAGCGCACACCGATCACCGCGTTCGCGCCGCAGTCATGCGCCTGATACAGCATCGTCTCGAATGCCTGGGACCGCGCCTTCTCCGCCAGTGAGGTGAAGGCGGAAATGTTCCCACCCGCAATCGTCTGCAGCGCACCGAGCGCACTCCCGAACACCGACCGAGACCGCACCACCACGCCGCGCACCACACCAAGGTGTTGCACGATGCGGTAGCCCACAAAATCGAATCCGGTCGTGGTCATCTCGTGCGGAAGATCGAGCGTCTGACCGTGAACAATGTTGCGCGCCATGGGAAATCCTTGATCGTTAATCGTTAATCGTTCATCGTTAATCCTTCATCGTTCATCGTTCATCGTTCATCCTTGCTCACTTCTGTGCCCCGTCCCACGTCCCCTGGGCCACCGCCGGCACGAACGCATCCAGCCCTCGAGGCGGCATCGCCAGCGTCTTCCCCTGCTCGGCGCTCATGTAGGCACTCATCAACATCCGCATTACATCGACGCCGTCGTCGAACGTCAGGAGTGGTACCTCGAGGCCGAGGAACGCGCGGCAGAAATGCCGATTCTCGGCGGCGTAACCATAGGCCGATGCCTCGTCAGGGACCACCGGCATCAACCCCATCTCGGCGTTCTGCTTCTCGACCAGGTCCTCACCAGCCGTGCCCTGCACCTCGCGCGAGAAGAAGCAATTGAGTTCGGAGTTGAGTGTGTTCCAGCTCATCGAATACTCGGGGCCAAGGAGTTCGCCCGAGAGCCGGAGGCCGGCGCCGACAAAACTCCACGATGTCGAGGCCTCGCCGATCACCTCGAATCCCTCAGGCGTCCGATAGGTCACGGTCACCGAGGCGAAGTCCTCGCTCGGATGCTTGCGGTAGTCGACCGCCTTGCCGAACCGCGCCTGGAGCTGCTTGGCGTAGGCCTTCCGACTCCACTTGAGCGACGCGATTCGTCCCGAGATCGAGACCGGCGTCAACGTTGCCCGCGGCTTGCCCGGCTCGGTGAGCAGGAAGCGCACGACCTCGATCGAGTGACACATCATGTCGTTGAGGACACCGCCACCTTGTTTGTCGCCCTGCCAGAACCAGGCGGCGTGGGGCCCGGAATGCTCCTCCGCCGCACGGGCGAGGAACGGCCGACCGGTCGTTTTGGCGCCTCGGGCCCACATCAGCTCGCGGCCACGGACAATCCCGGGCGAGAAGAGCTGATTCTCGAGGTAGCCGGTCTTGAGACCGGCCTTGTTGACCAGCTTCTGGACCTGCTTCGCCTCCGCGACCGTCCGCGCGAGTGGCTTCTCGCAGGCGATCCCTATCAGCTCGCCCTTGCCACTGGTGACCGCGTTGCAGATCTCCTCGATGTTCTCGATCCGGGCCTGATTCGGTCCGCAGAGCCAGATGGCATGAATGGCCGGGTCGGCCACCATTGCGGTGATCGACGCGTAGGCCTTCGCCTGACCGGTGCCCAGATCACGCGAGAGCTTGGCGGCCTTGGCGGCATTCGCCTGGTTCGGACTCCACACGCCCAGCACATCGCCCTCACGGACCGACTGCCATGACTGGATATGAAACTGGGTGTTGAAACCAGAACCGACAAAGCCGACACCGAGACGGGCGGGAGCAGCGGTCATGACAGGTCCAGGTGAGGGAAACGATTAAGGATTAACGATGAAGGATTAACGATAAAGGATTTACGATGGAGGATGAAGGGATTGTTCCATCGTCCATCGCTAATCGTTCATCGTTCATCGTTGATCGTTCATCGTTCAAAGCCCAGCCGGCTCAGATTCTCGGGCGGGCAACCCGTCCAGCTCATCACCGGTGTGTTGCCCATGTAGCCGATATCGGCGACACCGATCTCGGAGGTCCAGTAGCCGCTCGCGGTGAAGTCGCGGAATGCGTTGAACCAGCGTACGCCAGCGTCATAGCCCTTGCGCGCCTTGTCTGGCCAGGCAATGTCGTCGAGCATCTGGCGACGTTGGACGTCGGTGCACTCCACAAATGGTGCGTTGAAGCGCTCGCGGCACTCGTGGTCGAGCCATCCCAGCCCACCCCGATGCGACGTGCGCATTCCCGCCTCTAGCGAGAGCATGGTGTCCATGAACTCCGGTACGCCCGCCTCGGTCGCCGACCCGGATCGGTCGTCGTGCGGAAAGAGGTAGTCGACCAACGTGCGCACCGTGTCCCATTCATGTGCCGTGTAAATCTTCGGCGCATAATTACCGGCCGCGCGTGCGGCGACCGAACGGGTGAATGCCTCCTGGGCATGGGCCGCGGTTGGTCGGAGCGTCGCACCCGCAGTCATCGCGGCCATCACCGCCACCAACTCGCGGCGGGTGAGTCCGGTCTCGGGGGCGTCGCTCACAGCCGGCCTGCCTTTCGTTCGGCGACGATATGCCTGGACGTGCGCATCGAGAGCGCGAGGATGGTCCAGGTCGGATTCTTGTCGGCCTGGGTGACGAATGGCCCGCCGTCGGCGACGAACAGGTTGGGGCAATCCCAGGCTCGGCAATCGGCGTTGAGCGCGGATGTCTTCTGGTCGTTCCCCATCCGAACCGCACCGACCTCGTGGATGATCGATCCCCCGGTCGAGATGCCATACCCCTGTTCACGCGTCGGCATCGTCGAGCGCACCTCCGCTCCCATCTCGGCGAGCAGGTTGCGAAAGGTCTCCTGCATGTGCTTGACCTGCAGGTACTCGTGATCGGTCCACTCCCAGTGAAAGCGGAGCACCGGGATGCCGTATTGGTCGACCGTGGTGGGATCGAGCTCGCAGTAGGAGTTCTCGTTCGGAATCATTTCCCCTCGACCGGAGAAGCCGATCCCGGTGCCGTAGTACTTGCGGTACTCGGCCTTGAGCGACGCGCCGTAGCCGCCCCCCCCCTCATAGCGCTGGATGCCACCCATGAAGCCGTAGCCCGGCATCCCCATCCCACCCCAGAGCTCGATGTGGTACCCGCGCGGAAAGTCGAGCTTCTTGTTGTCGAGCCACCACGGCATGTAGAGGTGCGCACCGCCGACGCCGTCGCAATTGTGACGCGGCTGGTCCATCAACGCCGGGACGAAGCCGCCCACGTCGGTGCCGGTGGTGTCGGTCAGGTACTTGCCGACCATTCCGCCCGAGTTGGCAATACCATGCGGGTGGCGCGACGAGCTTGAGTTGAGCAGCAGGCGTGCCGACTCGCAGGCGCTGGCGGCAAGCACAATCACCCGCCCGCCGACCTCGCGCTCCTCACCGGTCGACTTGTCGATATAGATCACGCTCTTCGCTCGACCGTCGCTGCCGGTCGTCACCTCGCGGGCCATCGCACCGGTGACCAGGGTGAGGTTGCCGGTCTGCAGTGCCGGACCAATCAGGACGTTGGTCGAGGAAAAGTTGGCGTTGACGCCGCAGCCACGATTGCACTGGCCGCAGTAGTGGCAGGCCGGTCGGCCGTTGGTCGGCTTCGTGATGATCGAGAGCCGCGACGGAATGCAGGTGACCTGCTGGCGGTCGGCCGCCTTCTTGACGAGGTGCTCCCAGCAGCGTGGCTCGGGCGCAGGCTGGAAGATGCCGTCGGGATGATTGCGCAGCCCCTCGTTGCTGCCGAAGATGCCGACCAACCGGTCGACGTCGTCATAGAAGGGTTTGATATCGTCGTAGCTGATCGGCCAGTTGTCGCCGAGCCCGTCAACGGTCTTGTGTTGGAAGTCGTCGGGCCCAAACCGGAGCGAGATGCGGCCCCAGTGATTGGTGCGGCCCCCCACCATCCGGGCTCGCCACCAATTGAAGTCGGAGCCGGGTGCGGTGGTGAACGGCTCGCCCTCGATGTTCCAGCCGCCGATGCAGGCATCGTGTTCGCCGAACGGCCGATCCTTGGTGCTGCCGCCTCGGCGATCGGTTTCCCATGGCCAGACCAGCATGTCGGAGTCGCGGGTGTTGTCCCATGGAATGCCGGCCTCGAGCACACAGACCTTCGCACCGGCCTTGGTGAGTTCGTAAGCGGCCATGCCGCCGCCGGCGCCGGAACCGACGATCACGACATCGTAGTCGTCGCGTTGAGCTGAGAAGGGAACCATGGCAAGCCCGATTGTGGGGAGTGAGTCCAATACTACGCCGGGATTGCGATGATATCCAGTCGGGCCATGCCTACTTGAAGAGGCTCATCCCGCCGAGCAGCCACCACAGGATCAGGAAGACGACGATGGTGGAGACGCAACCGCCGCCAAGTTTCTTGGCGCCATACCCGGCAGCCAGCCCGCGCAACAGTTTGCTCATGGTGTTCCTCTGGTCGTGAATCGTTCAATGAGTGTGCCCCGAAGCATCTCGAGGCAGAGTAACAGCACGGAGGTTATCCCCCGTCCGGGTGCCTACCTCAGTTCGCCGTCCGACAACTGCTCCTCGCGACCGATCTCGGGCTGCGTGCCGGTGACCATCCCGCGCACCAGTTCGAACAGTACCCTGGGCTTCGAGTGCGTGCTCTTGAGGTAGTGGGCAGAGCGGGCGTCCACGAGCATGAGGGCAAGCCGTGGGTCCTCGGGCCCGCCATCGCGAGCGCCGCCCTCGTCGCCAAACCACGCCTTCCAGTCCGGCTGGTAGAGCTCGCGAATACGGACGCGATCCTGACTGATGGTCGCGATGCCGCTCACCGATACCCATTCCTTCGAGCCGTCGTCGTAATAGGCCAAGTTGACGTTCGGTGCGCGGGCGATCTCGTCGACCTTGTGGGTCTCGATGCTCGTCACGAACCAAAGATCCGCGATGCCGTGGCGTTCCTGCGTTGCCATCGGTCGCGAGAAAAGCTGGCCGTCAGTCGAGAGGGTGGTCAGCATCGCGACCTTGATGTCAGCGACAAGTTCGTACAGCTCATTGAGCTTGGTATCGGTCGGTGTGGATGTCATGGGCTTTCCGGGTACCCCTCGAACGAGGATCCGTGCGACGGAGGGGATGACGCCTCCCCCTGTGACGTGCAAGGATGGGTGGAGACGCACGGCAGAGGATGAGCTACCCAGGCATCTCGGACGGCGGGGAGTTCAGCCAGGCTTCGGCCGCCTCCAGCTGGTCGAAGACCTCGACCTCGATCTGGGAATTGCGATTGAGGACTCGGAAGATCCGCGCGAACCCCGCGACTTCGACTTTCGGCGAAACGAGGGCCGAGCGAAAGGCATTGGGGAATCGCTGGACCCCTCTCACCCGGGCGGCGAGAATGGCGAGATTGAAGGTGGTGCCCGTCGCCACCGTGTCGGACATGTCCACGAGACGATCCGGCATGACGCCGAGCTCACGCTCGTGGGCCCGGAGCTCGTTGGCCACTTCGCGCAGATCGGCACCGGTCACAACCCCGGAAAACCAGACCCGGAAATAGGGCTCGTCGAGTGCGACACGATAAGGCATGACCACTGGAAACTAGCAGATAGCTCCGCACACCAAGGGAGACTAGGCCTTCTCGAGCGCCTCAGCGGCGCAGGTCCGTGCCCAGAGCGCGTTGAACTGACGCTGATTCGCCTGCTCCTCGACAAAGACGGTGAAACGGTTCTGGTAGATGAACCGTGTCGAGGCCTTGGAGCCGCCAATACCCGGCTTCCCTCCGATCCGACCACACACGACGGCCATCGGCCACCGGCCATCGACCATCGCCGGCTGAAGCACCGCCACACTGTCGAATGTGGCACTCGCCGGATTGTCGAGCAGCGGTGCCAGTGTCGCCATCGCCGAGTCGCGGAGCGCGGTCGAGTCGATCACCGGGGCAGCCGCGCTCACATCGGTGGGTGCCACCACGGCGGAGTCGACCGCGGCCTTCGGTGCGGGCGAGGCACACGCGGCCATGAGCAGGCTCCCGGGGATCACCAGCGACCGGGCCCGACGAATCACGTCTGACATCTCTCGACTCCACTTCCGAGGATTCCCTACTTGAAGATGTTCATCCCGCCGAGCAGCCACCACAGGATCAGGAAGACGACGACGGTGGAGATGCAACCGCCGCCAAGCTTCTTGGCGCCATACCCCGCCGCCAGCCCGCGCAATAGTTTGCTCATGGTGTTCCTTTGGTCGTGAATCGTTGAATGAATGTGCCCCGGTGACGTACAGCCCTCCGAGAAGTCGCACGGCTGAGGACAGACTCCATGATGAGATGGAGCTCCATGCGCGGCGAACCAAACCGTGGCCCCCTACTCACGCCGCTTCCAGCGACTCAGCGTCTGGGCCGCGGACTGCGCCGCAAGACTGATCGGTCGCGGTTGCGTGGGCGACGCCATGAGGATGCACACGTCCTCCCCAATCCACGCCATGATGCCCAGACTCACCTGACCGTTTGAGGCCCCCGTGAGATGGAGGTAGTCGATCGCGATCGGCGTGGTGGTGTCATCGATCCTCACCTTGGCATGCAGCATCAGCTGACCGCCGAAGACGACCTTGACCTCGTTTCCCTTGGCCACGCGTGAGCCGTACGACAGCCAGTCGGCAGGCATCTCCTCGCCGTTGGTGACGAGGCGCACCGCCGACCATTCCCCCTCCAGACGCTGCAGCGATGCACTCGTCTCCATGTCGAAACCGGCCGTATCAACATCCTGCGCTGACGCCGTCCCCATCTCGGTCTGATCTGGTGCGAGGCCCCCATCCACTCCGACCGGCCTTGCCGACGAGCCGCGGCGCAAGTGCTCCAATGCATGGCCACTGCCCACTGCGGTCTCGAAAGCCATCGGCCGCGAGGAACCCACCAGGCCAAGGCAAATGGTGAGCGCGTCGCCGTCGAGTTGCCAGATGGCGAACGCGGCGTTGCCCGCTTCGGGTCCCTCGACGAACGCGATGTCGAGTCGCATCGGTTTGGCCGACGTGTCTATCACGAAACGGCCATCGTAGTTCCCCTCGGGCGAGTCCATCCGGAAGCGATCGCCATCGAACAGGAGCCTCGAGTGGCCGAGCAGCGCGGAGGACAGCTCGTGCCCGTCCACTTGGAGTGAGTTGAAGTGCCACTCACCTTCGAGGGCCCGGAGGAGTTCGACGTGGCGGGTGAGCGCCGCCCAGCTGGCGAAGCCGTGCTGACGAGCGATGACGGACTGCGCGTCGGCCAGCCGGAACGAGGCACGGCGCGCAGCGGCGAGGTCGAGGCCGCGGGCCTTCGGCAGGTGCTCGATGAACGCCTGGGTGGCAAGGTGATCGCCGGTGCGCCAGTCTGCGAGGAGCGACTTGGCCTGACGGCGCAGGTGTTCGAGGTTGGGGCGGGGCGGGAGTGGTTGCGTCACAGGACCTCCGTGCATGGCCTGGGGTCCGCAAACAGGCTGCATGAAGGTCTCGTCAGCACGCTGGACAAGACATGCACAAAGGTGAGTTGGACTCTTCCCGCGGACCCGGTGGCTTCCTTCCAGCCGACAAAAAGTCTACGGCAGGATGGCGGGCTTTGGCAAGCGCCCACCCAACCGCGGCCAGATGGCCGAGCGGCGGGAGCCTGCCCGGAGCCAAGTCGAAGGGTCTCGCCGAGCCGCGGCCGTCTGGCCGCGGTTAGGCTTGCGTAGCGCTGATCTCAACGCTATCGCACCTCAGCCAATCGACGAATCTCGGCCGCCATCGCACGCACACGTGCTCCATCTCGCGCGCCGCGCACATCACGGTCGACCGCACGGGCCAGCCTGTTGAGCGTCGTCGCACGCGCCGCGATCGGCTGCTGCTCCGCAGCGTCGAGGGCCCTGCCGATTGCCGTGGTGCGCACCGCCGACAATCCCTTGCCACGGATCAACTGGTCGAGGTAGCTCCGCACCACCGGGAACGCCGCCGGCCAGACCACGTGCGGCTGGCTCTGCGGGTTGAACTCGTCCATCATCACCAGCCTCGCGGCTGCGAGCTCATTGGCGCTCAGGTGGGCCGTCGGAAGCAAGTCGAGGATGTCGAGCCCGCGCGCGATCTCCGACGAGTAGATGCGCCCGTTGTACCAGTAGGCGCCCCACGAGCCACCAACTGTGCCGCGACCGCGCGTCGTGGCGGAGTCATCGACCCCGGGCGGCAGATCGATCGGCCCACGATCGAAATAGGCGATCTCCATCGGATGATCAGGATCGGTGAAGTCGATCACGTCGATGCCGCCTTGGTACCACCCCTGCACCACGATGTCGCGCCCCGGCACCGGCACCAGCGAGCCGTTGTGCGAGACACAGTTTTCTTGCGCCGTCTGCGCGCTGGGGAGCTTGAAGTAGGCATGCTGCGTCATCTTCTTGTCGGCACCGATCGTGAGCACCGTGTTGCCACCCATTTCCAGCATCGAGCTCGCCTGACACATCGGCTGCGTGCCACCGCCCCACTCATCGGTGAACAACACCTTCGAGCCATCGTTGCTGAAGACGGCGGTGTGCCAGAGCGAGAAATTGGTGTCGGACACCGCGTCGAGCCGACGCGGGTGTTCCGGGTCGGAGATGTCGACCATCAGGCCGTAGCTGGCACAGGCGCCGGCCAGCAGCCCCATCGCGGGATAGGCGGTCACATCATGGCAGTTGCGGGGACCGGTCTGCGCCACACCGCGACCGCCACGCCGCACCGCACCCGCGAGTCCGGTGAAGATCCGTGCCCCGGTCACCACGGCCGCCTGCTCGGGATGGGCGAGCGGCACCTTGATCACGTCGAGGCGGAAGAGCGAGTTGCTCTCGTCGGCCGGATCATCTCCGGCGACGCATCCGGCCATGTCGGTCCGCGCACCCTGGTTGCCGGAGACGTAGAGGTACACCACACCCTTGTCCTTCGGGTCGGGAACGACTGTGTGTGTGTGCGACCCCTTGCAGGTCTGCACATTCTTGACGAGCCGAGGTGCGGCGGGGTTCGAGACGTCATAGATGCGCACACCGGCCATGTGGTCGGCCGAGTCCTGTACCCCCCCGTTGCCGCAGTCATTCCGATTGCCGCCACCCTCCGCCGAGATGAACAACAAATTGCCAATGATCGACGGATCACCCTGTGAGGTGACGCATGGCACCGCGGAGACCAACATCGGTCGGGCTGGATTGCTCACGTCCCAGATCGCGAAGCCCGCGAAATTCCCCTGATAGACGAGGTTGCCGCGGAACGCGAGATCGGAGTTCGCGAACGTCAAACCGCGGACGGAATCGAACGGCGCGGCCTTGCCCACCGTTCCCACGAGTCGCATCCCCGCCATCGCGACACCGGCACCGCTCATCCCCGCGCCCAGGCCATCACGCGGATCGTCGCCCTTGGGGTAGGTCTGCGCACCGAGGGCGGCCGTCGTGACGGCGAATACGGCTGCCGCCGCGGCAACATGACGCATCATTCGGATCATCGTGGAACTCCATCGTGGAAGGTCAGGAAAAAACACACTACGATCAAGGATGAACGATGAAGGATGTCACCCCGAGCGAAGCGAGGGGGGTGAACGCGGCTTTCGTACCATCTCCTCGGCTCCGCCGCCTCACTTCGTTCGGCGTGACAGCCATCCTCCATCGTTCATCGTTCATCGTTCATCGTTCATCGTTCATCGTTCATCGTCTATCGTACCACAATCTCATCGGCAAAGATCCACGCGAGTTCGCCGGCACCCGAGTGCCAGTCCGGCAGGCGTCTGCCGCCACGCGCCACCACGCGCACCCACCGGGTGCTGAACGATGCGGGGAGGCGGAAGCCAAGCAGTTCGCGTGAGGTCGCATCGGGAACCACCGGTCGGTCGGTCACCTTGCGCTCGACGAGCTGCCAATCGCGGCCGTTGTCGGAACGGTAGAGCTCGACGGTCTCCGGAAAGAGGATCCAACTGTTCACCTGTTCGAGCAACGAGAGCTCGACGCTGCGAATCGCGCGAGCCTCCCCCAAGTCGATCGCGGCATCGAGATCGGGACCGAGCCAGCCATTCCAGAATCCATCATTGTACGATGTGCCCCGCGCACCGTCCACCAGCGTGTGCGGCCCAGTGCCTGGATAGCGCGCATCGGCAGGGGTTGCGAGCCGGATCGTCTTGCCAACGCCAAGGTGATCCATGACGGTGATCGTGCGCTGCTCGCCCACCGACTCACCATCCCACCGGGCGCTCAAGCGCCAGCCACCGGCGCTCGGCAACGGCTCATTGTTCTGCACCACACGCGGCGCCGTGCCGTCCGATTCCAGCGTCAATTGCACGCCGGTTGCTGCGCCGTCGTGTGCGACACGAATCGAGTTGCTGGCACTGTCGAACCGGAACCGAAGCGAGACCAGGGCATGATCCGCAGGACCCACGGCAACCTTGGCCACGCGCATCTGTGCTGTGATCGTGTCGACTCGATTCTGGAACTCCGTCGGATCCGCCGGTCCATGCCACATCGTCTCGGCGAAACCCAGCAGTCGGGGCCACCACATCAGCTCGGCGTTGGCCGGCGACGTGACGTGCTCGGTCCAGAGCGGTGCCTCGCCACCGAGCAGTCGGCCGCGGAGACCGGCGTTTACTGCCACATCGGGGTCAAACTGCACCACCCGCTCGAGTGGCAGCTCACTGGCCGGACGGTTGAGGTAGACCCACTCCGCGGGGGACGCGATCACATCTGCGCCGGCTTCGAGCGCCTTGGCTATCCGATCGCTCCCTTGCCACGCCTGCACCATCGCCCCGGGAGGCAGACCACCATCGAGGATCTCGTCCCAACCAATCAGGACGCGACCGCGTTCGGCGAGCCAGCGACCGATGCGAGCGATCATCCATCGCTGCAAGCCGTGCTCATCGCCAAGCTTCTCCCGACGGATGATCTCCTGGCATGACGCGCACGTGACCCAGCGCTGCTTCGGCACTTCGTCGCCACCAATATGGATATACCGTGACGGGAAGAGTTCGAGTACCTCACCGAGTACCGTCTCGAGGAAGGTGAACGTCGACTCCTTGCCCGGACAGAGTACGTCGGAGAAGACTCCCCAGGTGCTCGGCACCGGCAGGGTGTCGGCGGTGCAACCGAGGGCAGGGTAGGCAGCCAGTGCGGCGCGAGCATGCCCCGGCATCTCGATCTCGGGGACCACCGTGATGCCGAGGATCCTGGCGCGCTCCACCACGCGGCGCACGTCGGCCTTGCTGTACCAGCCACCGTAGCGCGTGCCGTCTGCCTCGATGCGCCAGCCGCCAACCTCCGTAAGACGTGGGTACGCGTCGATGGCCAAGCGCCATCCCTGATCTTCGGTCAGGTGCCAATGGAAGACATTCAATTTGTGTCGCGACATCCAGTCGAGATGCTCGAGGATGTACTCGATCGGAAACAGATGCCGCCCAACGTCGAGCATCGCGCCTCGCCACGCATAGCGTGGCGCATCGGAGATCTCGACGCCGGCGACCTGCCAACCGGCGTCGCGCTGTTCCAGCAACTGTCGGAGCGTCTGTACACCCCAGAGAACCCCCGCCTCGGCGGGCGCCTCCACCAGCACTCCAGTGCCTGTCGCGGTGAGCTGGTATGCCTCGTCGTCGGCCCGCGGATCGCGCATGCGGAGGGTGATGCCACCGCGAGTTGTCAGCGCATCGCGCTCGCGCGTCGTCACGCCATGCTCCGCCAATGCCGCGCTCAGCACACCCGCGATTTCTCGCATCCTTGGCGTAGCGGGAGCGATCGCAATGTCGACGGTGTCGGGAAGGTGAAAGGCCTCGCTACGAGACTGAACGTGTGAGGGAAGCGGAACCAACGCAGGTACCTGGGCCATCAGTGGCGCGCCCATCAGCGAACCGAGAGCCAGCGCGGCCGCTACCGCACGGCGCTGACTCACGGCCCGGATGACGAGGGCACCGCACCCCCAGGCTGCTCAGCCAGCATGCGTCGCATCAGGTCGATCTCCGCAGTCTGCACCAGGTCGATATCGTTGGCGAGGACATTCACGTCGACATCCTGCGCCGCGAGTGGTGTGTGCAAGAGGTCGTCGACCATCTGCAGCGCACCGGTGTGGTGGCGAATCATCAGCTCGAGAAAACGCCGGTCGAATGGCGCACCGCGGAGCGACGCCAGTTCGGTCATCTGCTCCGGGGTCAGCATGCCGGTCATCATGATCGAGTGGTACGATGCGGTGTCGGGTGCCGTCTGCTCGTGATCGACCAACCATCCCTGCATCAGGCGAATCTCGGCCGTCTGCGACTGGTCGATCTTCTGCGCGAAACGCAGCAGCCGGTCGTCCGAGCCGCGCTCACGCGCGAGGTGCGACATGCGGATCGCCTGCGCATGATGCGCGATCATCCCCTGCATGAACTGCACATCGGCAGTGGTGTACAGCGCACCACCCGGGATCGGCTTGAGCACCGGCATCCCCATATGCCCAGCCATGTGATCGGCCTGGCCCTGCGCGTGTAGTGACGGCGTCACCAGCACCAGCAGCCCAAGGATGCCAGTGCCGGCGAGGGTACGGTGGATTGTCAGCATCAAGGAATCATGCCGGCGAAGTGGCGATCGGGCAAGCGCCGGCGCGATGTCGCTTTCTCGCCTTCTCGCTTTACGTTCCACCATGCCAGCGCCGCCCATCTTTCGCTACGCCGAACGTCGGCCCGAGGCGGCCCTCCTGCCGTGGATCCGGAACTTCTGGATGTTCGAGGTCGGGCCCTCAGCACCACCCGTGCACCATGTACCGCCCGATGGATGCACCTCACTCGTGATGCACCTCAACGGGGCCCCCTCGGCCGAACTGATGGTGAGCGGCCCGTGGCTGGCCCCACTCGCGGTCCCGGTTGCAATCGGCGACCGGTATGGTGGCGCGCGATTCCAGCCTGGGGCCGCTCCGCTGCTGCTCGGCGTGCCCTCGACAAGCCTCAGGGATCGGGTGCGTCCGGCAGCGCCTCTGCTCGGCTTCCGTGCACGGGCGATCGAGGAGGCACTCTTCGGCGTGCGCGACATCGGCGCGCTGGCCGATCGGCTGACACCGGCCCTCGAGGAACTCGTGCGCGGGCGAGCCGAGCCAGGTCCACCCGTCTCGAGCGCTGCACAACGTCTGCTGGACAGTGGTGGTCAGTATCCGCTTGCGACACTCGCCAGTGAACTCGGCGTCTCCGAACGAACCATGCGGCGAAAGTTCGCCGCCGAAGTCGGCGTCAGTCCCAAGCAGTTTGCGCGCATTCGCCGATTGTTCGAGGCCGCCTGGCAAGTCGTGGGCGGGAATGAGAGTTGGAGTCGTGTCGCCCACGGGGTCGGCTACGCCGACCAGCCCCATCTCAATCGGGACGTGACCGACCTGACCGGGCTCACGCCAGGCGCCCTGCGATCCCGCATTCGTTCCACGCAGCACGACGAGGTGGTGCCCTGACCGATTTGTTCAAGACCGCAGCAGCGCGGTGGCCCCACCTTCCAGCTCCTCTACCGGAGTCAGCCATGATGCGTTTCACGTTGGTCCCGTTGCTTGCTGCCTCCGTCCTGGCAGCGCCGCTCGCCGCGCAGGACTCCGTTTCGACCCTGGGGGTCTTCGCCAATCTTCAGGGCACCTGGGAGGGAAGCGCGTGGATCGTGATGGGACCCGACGGGCGTCATACGGTCCGCCAGCGCGAGACGGTCGCGTCTGCAGCGGCCGGCACAGTGATCACGGTGCGCGGGGTGGGGGTTGAAACACTCGACGATGGCACCGAACGGACCGTCCACGATGCCTTCGCGATCGTGCACATGGATCACGACGGTCACACGCCGGTGATGCGGGCATTCACGGCCTACAACTGGATGGACATGAAGCTCACCCTACGCGACCGCGGCTTCGAATGGCGCATGGATGACCCGCGAGCTGGCAAGATCCGCTACGCCATGCATCTCGATCCTGAGGGCCGGTGGGTGGAGCAGGGCTTCGCGTCGAGGGATGGTGGCACCACCTGGAGCCAGTTCTTCGAGATGACACTGAGCCGGGTGAAGTAGGCCCTGGAGAACCGAGGTGGGGGGCAAAGGCGTACCTATGGGTGATAGACACACCAACACTGCCCGAGGAGCGCTCCATGCCACGACCGATGCCAACCACTCCGTTTCTGCTTGCCATCCTTGTCGCGGGCACCGCAGCGTGCTTCAGTGCCCGGGCCGACGCCACTGCCGAATTGCCCGACGCCCCCGGTGCCATGCATCTGGCGACGGCTTCGAGTCGTGATTCCGTGATCTTCGCGGGCGGCTGCTTCTGGGGTGTGGAAGCGGTCTTTGAGCGGGTCAGCGGCGTGATCGCTGTGACCTCCGGCTATGCCGGAGGCGACACGAGGGAGCCGACATATGGCCAGGTCAGTACCGGCACCACCGGACATGCCGAATCGGTGAAGGTCATCTTCGACCCGGCCAAGGTGAGCTACAGCCAGCTCCTCAAGGTGTTCTTCCAGGTCGCCCACGATCCGACCCAGCTCAATCGACAGGGCCCGGATCACGGCACGCAGTATCGCTCGGCCGTCTTCACCAGTTCGGCGGCACAGCTCACGGCCACGAACGCGTATGTCGCCCAGCTCGCGAAGATGAAGGTGTTCAGCGGTCCGATCGTGACCGAGGTCGGTGGCTGGCAGACCTTCCACGAGGCGGAAGCGTACCATCAGGGCTACTACGATCAGCATCCGAACCAGATGTACATCGTCATCAATGACAAGCCGAAGGTCGAGGCGTTGGCTCGCGAGTTCCCGGACCTGTACCGGACCAAATAGAACGAGAAAGCCCCTCGCGTCTCGAACCAAACCGCGGGCTCACGCCCGCGGCTCGGCCAGCCTTCTTGCCTTACGACCGAACCGCGTCGCGCGCCTCGGTCAGCCCAGCCGCCGGGTCGCCGGTTGGGATGAACTCGTGCGCCAGCCAGCCGCCGAAGTCGGTGGCAACGATCGCCTCGGCGATCGCACCATACTGCAACTCCTGGTGCGCATTCAACTCATTCCGACCCGGATTGCCGGCGGTGTGGTAGTGCGCGAACCACTGCTTGTTTCGCCGGATGGTCCGTATGACATCGCCCTCCATGATCTGCATGTGGTAGATGTCGTACAGCAACCGCACCCGAGGTGAGGCGACCTTCTCAGCAACCGCCACGCCGAACGGCGTGGTGTCCCCTTGGAAGTTGCGGTGATCGACGCGCGAGTTGAGCATCTCGAGGATGATGGTGACACCATGCCGCTCGGCGAGTGGCGCCACCCGGCTGAGCCCCGCTGCGCAATTGGCAATCGCCGCCTCGTCATCGATACCCTCGACCCGATTCCCGAACATCGCGATCACATTGGAGATGCCGGCCGCGGACGCCGCCGGAACGACCGATTCGAGTTCGGCCAGGATCGTGGCGTGATTGGCGGGATTGTTGAGCCCGCGGGCGATGAAGTCACCCCGGGGCGACGAATTGGCTGTGCTCACGCCAAGACCGTGGGCGCGGACCACATCCCAGTCTCCCTGATTGACGAGATCCACGGCACCGAAGCCGAGTCGCTTGACCATGGCGCAGAACTCGTCGAGTGGAATGCCACCGAACGGCCAGCGACAGACCGATTGCCGAAGGGGCGAGATGCCGCGACCCGGGAGTCTCGAGACGGCACCGACCTCACCTGCCGCAGACACCACCCCCGCGAGACCGACCGCCGATCCCGCCAGAAACGATCGACGACTGGTCACCCAAACCTCAACGCGTCCAGATACCGATAGCTGGTGCGAATACTCGCCATCGGGTCCGTGGGATTGTCGTGCTCCACGAAGAAGTGCTTCATCCCGGCCTGAGCGCGCGCCGCGAAGAGCTTCGCGAAGTCGATGGTCCCCTTGCCCACATCCCGCATCTGGTACTCCGGCGCCGGACCGGCATCCTTCACATGCACCAGCGGGAACCGCCCCGGCCACTTCGCGAAGTAGGCGAACGGATCACCCCCCGCCTTGGTGATCCAGTAAAGATCCATCTCGAAATCGACCAGCTTGGGGTCGGTCTCCTCGAGCAGCACATCGAACGGCCGACGCCCTTCGACCTCGGTGAACTCGAAGTCGTGGTTGTGATATGCCACCCGGATCTTGAAGGTCTTGGCGTCCTCGGCCGCGCGGTTCATTGTGGCGGCGGTCCGCTTGAGTGCGTCAACCGAGTTCCGATCGGACTCGCCGAGCCACGCGACCACCAGCCACTTCTGCCCCAGCTCCGACGCGTCGTTGAGGGTCCGATACCACCCGGTCTTCATCGTGGCCAGATCGGTGTGCGCCGACGGCGACTTCAGGCCATTGCGGTCGAGGAGCTGTCGGGTGGCGCGTGCGGGGCGATCGAAGTAGCCAGCAAACTCCACCTCGCGATAGCCGATCTGGGCGACTTCGTGCAACGTCCGCTCGACACTCTCTGCCATGGCACTCCGCACGGTGTAGAGCTGGAGGCCGATCTTGTCGAGCGTATCGGCCGTATGGAACTGCGGTGGCGCCAGCCCGGGCCACGCGAGCGGTACCGCCGCACCGACGGAGGAGGCAACAAAGGTTCGACGATCCATCTAGAGTTCCTTTTTTGTCAGTGATCGCACGGCGTGGTGGACGGCCCGGGCCGTCATGGCCATGTAGGTGACCGATGGATTCTGGCACCCCGACGACGCCATACTGGCACCATCGGTGACGAAGACGTTGGGGGCATCCCACACCTGGTTCCACTTGTTGAGTACCGAGGTCTTCCGGTCCTTGCCCATCCGGGCCGTCCCCATCTCGTGGATCGTGAGCCCCGGCGCCGTGCCATTGTTGTACGTCGCCACCTTGCTGCACCCCGCCGCCTCGAGCATCTCGGCGGCCTGATCCGCGGCATCCTTCATCATGGCGTGTTCGTTCTCCCGCCACTGCATGTCGATATGGAGCACCGGAACGCCCCACCGGTCGACGCGACTCTCATGGGTGGTCACGCGGTTGTCGGGATTGGGCAGGCATTCACCGAAACCCCCGAGCGACATCCGCCACGGCCCATATTCAGGCGTGCGAAGTGCGGTCTTGAGGTCGGCGCCAAATCCGCGGCGAGTGGCACCCCGACCCCAGCCGACCACCGATCGGTATCCCCCCCCCTGATAGGCGTACCCACGCAGGAAATCGGGATGCTGGTCGCGCACGTTCCGGAACCGTGGCAGGTAGACACCATTCGGACGATTGCCGGTCGTGCGACGATCCTCGAATCCCGGCACGGTGCCGCCGGCACCGTGCTGCATGGTGTGGTCCATCAGGTGACGGCCGAGCACGCCGGAGTTGCCGCCGAGCCCATCGGGGTGGGAACGCGACCGCGAGTTGAGCAGGATACGCGTCGACTCGAGCGTCGAGGCACAGACGAACAGGAGGCGCGAGGTGAACTCGAGCGACTCGAGCGTCTGCCCATCGATCACGCGGACGCCTGTCACCCGACCGGTCGGCTCGTCGTAGACCAGGGAGTGCACCACGGAGAACGGCCGAAGGGTGGTTCGTCCGGTCAGGAGTGCATCCTTGAGCGTGGTCTGGACGCTATTGAAGTAGCTCGCCGTGGTGCAGCCGCGATGACAGTCGCCGCAAAAATGACATCCGGCACGACCGTTGTGGGCTTCGGTGAGCACCGCGACACGACCGATGGTCATCACCCGCTCGCCGCCGTAGGCCTCGCGCAGTCCGTTCCGAAACCATTCTTCGCTGCAACTCAGTGGCATCGGCGGCAGGAACGGACCGTCCGGGAGTTGCGAGAGGCCGAGCCGTTCGCCCGAGATGCCGGCGTAGGACTCGACCTTGTCGTACCACGGCTTCAGGTCACGGTAGCGGATCGGCCAATCGGTGCCGTGGCCATCCCGCGCATTCGCCTCGAAGTCGAGATCGCTCATCCGGTAGCACTGCCGTCCCCACATGATCGACTTGCCGCCAACCTGCCGGCCGCGGATCCAGTCGAACGGCTTCCCCTCGGGCGTGCTGTACGGATTGTCGATATCATCGACGAAGAACTGGGTCGCCCCCTCGTCGCAGGCGTAGCACTTCCGCTGGATGGGTTGGCGGGTGGAAAGGTGCTTCTCATCGCCCATGTAGCGATAGTCGAACTCGTAGGCCGGCGCGTTCATCAGGTAGTCGCGCGCGGGATCGATCGGACGTCCCGCCTCGAGGACCAGCACCCGGAGGCCCTGCTCGGAAAGTTCCTTGGCGGCCCAGCCACCGGAGATGCCCGATCCGATCACGATCGCGTCCCACGGGTCACGGCGGCTCACTTGGCCACCGTCTCGATCACGGCACAGCCATCGAAATGTCCAGGGAAGCGATTTACCTGCAGCTCCTGCTCGATGCCCACCTCGGAGGTGTAGTACCCGAACAGTGTCAGGTACTTGAGGTCGCGCCAGAAGATGTCGGGCAGCATCGCGTCCGTTGCGTCGAATGCGTCTGACTCGACCGCGGAGAGCACGGCATCCTGCTCGACCGGCGTGTTGTCGACAAACAGGCGCTGATGCATGCGCGCGGCGCGTTGATCGAGGTCGACCAGCCCCAACACGAAGCGACGCTGACGTGCGGCATCATACCGCTCCGAGACGATCAACTCGGTGAAGCGATGGCACTCGGCGACCATGGCGCCAGGCGTGTTGGTTGCTGGCATGATTCGCTCGCCGGCCGCCGCCACGGTGTGCATCTGGTGACTGTCGAAGAAGCCGATCGGCGAGCGCCCGGTGGTGAGCCGACTGTGCGTGTCGCGACCGAGCGCCAGGAGATCGTCGGGTGTGAGCCCGACGATGATGGAGGCGCTACCAAGGAATCGGAGGAGGTCACGACGGTGCATGGGCCGCTCACGGATTGAGGATGAACGATGAAGGATTCCCACATCCGAAGCGCGGCCTGACGGTCGCGCCTAATCGCTTCTCGCTTCTCGCTTCTCGACCAAGCATACGCCCGATCAGTGCGGCGTGTCTATCCGTCCATCGGCCAGGCGGTCGAGCTTCTCGCTCATCACCCGCGAGAGGAAGTCCTGCGACTCGGCGAGCCGGTCCATCTGCGTCGCGATGTGGTCGACCTGATTCTCGAGCTGACCGATGCGGACTTCACCACTCGACTCGGTCTCCCGGTCCCGCCGGAAGGTCGGCCGCGCCGACACCCCCAGAGTTCGCTCCATCTCGTGGATGCGGCCCCGGGCGCGGGCATAGAGCAACCCGAGGGTGGCAATGGTGCCACCCGCGACGAGAAACAGCGTTACGAATGCTTCTTCGGGACCCACGGCACCCCTCCTGTACGAGTTGACTCCACTCTACGACGAGGGACGCGATGTTGTTTCGTACTGAAACGATTCTTCGCTATTTCGGCGACATCCCGGCACAGGTGTCGGCGCCCGGCGGGTCCGCGGCACCGTACCGACTTCGTACCGTCATGGTCGGCCCGGACCCCTGCCCGGCCGGCCGAACGAGGAACATCCACTGATAGGCCGTCTCGCAGAGATCACCTATGGTGGCCGTTCCGCCGAGTGCCTTGACCACGGCACCGACGGTGTTGCTGTGGCCGACCACCAGCACCGTCCCGGAGTGTCGACGCACCTCGGCAGCCACTGCCTTCGCATGCGCTTCGACACCTCCCGTCACCGGCACCACGATCGGCGTGATTCCGTGCCGCTTGGCGACCGCTGCCGCCGTCTCGGTGTTGCGCTTGTACGGCGTCACGATGATCGCACTCACCGGTGCGTCGATCAGTGCGCTATCGAGCGCGAACGCACGCGCATAGCCAGCCGCACTCAGGTCGGGATCACGAGACGCATCGGCCTTCTCTGCGTGCCGCACCACCACAACTGTTGGCGGCGTGAGCGGATCGGCCTGGATCGGCGCGGCGAGTGCGAGCAACAGTGCGAGGATCATCGGTTGGCCAGCATTCATTTAGGCGCGAGCGTGAGCTCGTGCGTTAGGATGGTCGAAAGCGAGATACACTATGCGTGAAGCGTGAAGCGAGAAGCGAACAACATGAAGCGTTGAGCGTTGAGCGTCCAGCATCACGCGTCTGTCACCGCCCGCTCGTATCGATCGATCATCTCGGCCATCGCCTTCTCGTAGCGTTCATCACCTGGCCAGCTTCCGAGCGGCGTGTACGACGGGATGAACTTGCGAGCCAGGAATGCGGCAACACCAGCGAAAGCAATGGCGGGAAGAATTGCGAAGGTTCCCAGTACTCCCACCAAACCGGCCATGCCGAGCACACCGGTGCCCACGGCCATCAGCAACATCCGACGACCGGTAGCCGCGGGACGCTGGATGAGCACGGTACCCGCGGCATTCCAGACCACGGCTCGCTGAGCGGATCCCGCTGGCCCTGGGACGGTGACCCTCCACCATCCGTCGTCGTCAGTCGGACGGCCGAGCCCCAGATCGCCGCGGCGCACCGGGGTCGCGTCTACCACGCCGGGGGCGGCCGCGACGTAGAGCGCCAGCCGGGCCGTGTCGGACATCGATCCGGCCGCGAGTTCCGCCGATTGACGAGCGTGATGCTCCACCACAGCCCATGGATCCACTCGGCGATCCTTCATCGTTAATCCTTAATCCTTCGTCCTTAATCCTTAATCCCTCATCCTTCATCCTTGATCGTCAATCCTTATTGAGCATCCGGGCCAGAAGCAGGATGATGATCGCACCGATCACCGACCCGATGAAGCCGACGCTCTCTCCCCAGCCAATACCCCGCACGATGAAGCTGCCGACGAACGAGCCGGCGATGCCGAGCACGGTGGTCATGATGAAGCCGCCGCCCTGCTTGCCGGGCATGAGCATTTTGGCAACGGCACCGACAATGAATCCGATCAGGATCGTCCAGATGATTCCCATGACACCTCCAGCGTGGGGCCGACGTGAGCGGTTCAGTCCGCCGTGAATGTAGGAGTATACGCGAAGCGCGACTTGAGCCGAAGGATCGGCGACTCGAACAGGCGCCAGGAGAGCCAAGCCACCAGATAGGCCGCCGCGACCGCGATCGGGAACTCGAGCCACGACTGGTCGAGCAGGCCGGGCGCCACGCGGCCGAGCACACCCAGGGCAAGGAGATGCGCACCGATGTGCAGGACGTACAGCCCGTAACAGAGTTTCCCGAACGACATCAGCACCGGGTTCCTGAGTACCGCGGTCGAGCGCACCGGACCACGGTCGACCACCCAGGCCACCAGTGCGGCGAACGCGATCGCGATCGCCGTGTAGCCCCAAATCCTGAGCGAGGGGTCACGGCGATCGAATCCATTCGCCACACCCACAAGTGTCAGCAACGAGACCACGAGCCATGGAGCCGCCCGTACCACCAGCTTCCAGACACGCTGTCCGGGAGCGCGCCACGCGATCGCCAGCAGGCTGCCGAGGGCGATCGTATCGAATCGCGCCGGCGTGAGCAGGTATTGCACGTGATGGTTGTCGGGTTGCCACATGTACAACCCGATCCGGAACAGCAGCGCGAAGCCGGTCAATCCGATGAGCAGCCGCGTCAGGTCGCGCGGCCGGAGGCTCGCCACCACCAGGGGGAAGAGCAGGTAGAACTGTTCCTCGATCGCGAGGGACCAGAGTGGCCGAATGAATGGCGGGATCCCCTCGTCACCGAGCGCTTCACGAAAGTTGGTGAGGTAGAGCAGGTACCACGCTGGCGAACCAGCCTGCTGGCCAAATGCGCTCGCGGCATAGGATGCCGCCCCCTGGATGATCGGCATGCCGATGAAGACGGCCGCCAGGAAGGCGTAGTAGAGCGGGAAGATCCGGAGGATGCGGCGTACGTAGAAGTTGCGATAGTATCCGGGGCCCGACCTGGTGTCGATGAGGATTCCCATGATCAGGAATCCACTGATCACGAAGAAGAGATCGACGCCGATCCAGCCGCCCTGTGCCACCTCTCGAAAGATCCCAGCCGATCCCGTCGACGGCCAGAAGTGCGTGAAGAACACCAGCAGGATCGCGATCCCGCGCAGTCCGTCGATCTCGGGGATCATCCGGCGGATCGACGGGGCGGCGGTCAACGGAAGCTCGCCACCTCGTCGAATGGCTTCTTGATGATCACGGGGACCACCGCATCGTCGGCCGGGTACCCCGCCACCACGACCATCACCGCGCGCTCACGACCCGGACGGCCCAGCACCTCGGCCAGGAACCCCATCGGACTCGGTGTGTGCGTCAGCGTCGTGAGACCAGCATGATGCAGCGTCGCGATCAGGAAGCCGCAGGCGATCCCGACCGATTCCTGGACGTAATAGTTGGCCTGGCGTCCGCCCGCGGCATCGAGACTGTGTCGCTCCGCGAACACCACGATCAACCAGGGTGCGACTTCCATGTACGGCTTGTGCTCGTCGGTGCCGAGGTGGGCGAGTGCCTCGAGCCACTCGGGGGGCGCCGTGGCGTAGAAGGCTCGCTCCTCGACCTCGGCGGCCTCCCGCAGGCGGCGCTTGGTCCCAGGATCACCCACGGCGACAAAGTGCCATGGCTGCCGATTCGCACCGCTCGGCGCGGTCGCCGCCGCACGAATCGCCTCGGCAATCACCTCCGACGGGACCGCCCGGTCGCTGAAGTGCCGCACCGTGCGGCGGCGCTGGAGTTCCTCGCGCATGTCGCGTGC
>JBBSPX010000020.1:0-22583 GCA_038258395.1 Gemmatimonadales bacterium
CGACCGAGGCCGAGGTGTCCTGCGAGCGACGAGGCCTCGCTCGAAATACCTTCCATCAGGTCACCGTCGCTGGCGATCACCCAGGTACGGTGATTGGTCAAATCATCGCCGTACTCCGAGCGCAGGATCCGTTCGCCCATTGCCATGCCGACCGCGTTGCTGATGCCCTGGCCGAGTGGGCCGGTCGTGGTTTCCACTCCGACGGTGTGGCCGCGTTCCGGATGGCCTGGGGTCTTCGAGCCCCACTGACGGAACTGCTTGATCTCCTCGAGCGGGAGGTCGTAGCCGGTGAGGTGGAGCAGGCCATAGAGCAGCATCGAGGCATGGCCGCAGGAGAGGACAAACCGGTCTCGGTCGAGCCAGTGCGGGTGCGTGGGCGCGTGCTTGAGATGCCGACTCCAGAGGACCCAGGCGGCTGGGGCCAAGGCCATTGGTGTGCCCGGATGGCCGGAGTCTGCGGCCTGAACCGCGTCCATGGCGAGGACCCGGAGGGCGTTGATAGCGGTCCAGTCGGCGGCGTCGGTCGAGGAGGCGGTTTCGCTGGCAGTCACGGCATTCCAAGGCGGATAAGTGGCGGAGGAAGGGCAGACCGGAAAGATAACGCTGAACGCTGGACGCTCAACGCTGGTCAAGCTCTCAGGTCCAAGCGTTGAGCGACAAGCGTCAAGCGTCATCCGCCATCGCTCCTCCTTGATCGTCCAAACAGATCCGCCTCCGGGTCGGCTTCCCCGCGACAGTGAGCGCCCACGAGATCAGCCGCGATCTGTGCGAACGGGATTCCGTTGCCGCCGGCACAGAGGCCGAGCAGCACGTGTGGTGCGTCCGGGATCGGTCCGATCACCGGCAGCCCATCGGGCGTCTCGGCGAACGTGCCACACCACGCCTCGGCCACTTCGAAGTCCAGATCGGGCAACCGCGTCCGGACTTGTCGCTCGAGCCGATCCCGCCGAGCGGGGAGGACCCGGTCCCGGGCGTCGGGGTCCTTGAAGGGCAGATCGACCCCTCCCACGATCAGCCGTCGATCACTCGTCGACCGGGCGTAGAGGTACGGCCGGTCGGACTCCCAGAACATGGTCTGGCTTCCCAGCGGGTCCAACGACTCGAGTGGCTCGCTCACGAGTGCGAACGAGGAATGCAGCGCCACCTCCGGCGGGGTCAGGCCGGGCGGGGTCGCATACCCCATCGCGGCGACACACCATCGGGCATGGATCTGGCCACGAGTGGTCTCGACCACGACGCCCGCGGTCTGCTCCTGGAATCCGGTCACTGCCGCGCGCGAAATGACGTTCCCCCCCCCGATGCGCACTCTGTCGAGCAGGGCGCGGGTGAGGCGAATCGGATCGACGTCGGCGGCGCGTGAGGTCCGGATGGCGCCATGCGCCTGCAAACCGTACGCGGCGTCGAGCGTGGCGGCGTCGAGCCATTCGGCCTCGAGTCCTGCTGCTTCCCGTGCCTGCGCTTCCTGCACGAGACGCTTCACATGGCGACGGTGCGATGCGAGATAGAGGCACGTCATCGGCCGCATGTCGACCGGCGCGGACAACGTCTCCGACAGCTGGATCAGCTCCTGTACCGCACGGTCGACGCGTCGATAGGCACGCACGGCGTCGGTCGAGCCGATCAGCTTGGCCAGCTGAGCGAGCTCGACATCGAGGCCGTACATCAGCAACGCCGTCGACGCCGCGGTGCTTCCCTCGGCGATCGAGTGCCGATCAAGCACCACAACGTCGTGCCCGTCCCGGACGAGGCGATCTGCGATCAATGCCCCCGTGATGCCGGCCCCGATCACGACCACGTCGGTAGACTCGGGTACGGAGTCACCTGCCTCGGCCAACGCATTACGCAGTAGCCAAAATGGGGCACCGCCGTGGAGTTTCATGGAAGCCGCTCCTCTGCCGTCCGGCAGGCTGGCAGCTCTCGTCCGAGCATCGTCCCGAGCAGGTCCACCGCCTCTTCGGCCATGTCCCGGTAGGTGGTCAGCTTGCCCCCGGCGATCGTCAGCACGTTGCCCTCCTGCACCATGCCGTGCTCACGACTTCGGCTACTCGCCGTCCCCTGCTGCTGCAGGAGCGGCCGGACGCCGACCCAGCGATCGACGATGTCGGCATGGCTGAGCTTGAGGGCGGGAAAGAGATGTTGCATCGCACGGAGCAGGTAGTCGACATCTGCCTCGCCCACGGTCAGGGCATCGGGCGACTCGTCAGTGTCGGTGTCGGTCGTGCCGACAAGGACCAACCCACGTTCGGGTTCCGGGACGCAGAACATCACCCGCGCATCATCCGGGTGTCGGAGTGCGAGCGCGTGGGTGAGCGGCAGGCGCGCGAGCGAGACTTCAAGGTGCACGCCCTTGGTTCCGCCGACCAGGTCCCGATCGGGCAGGCCGATGGAGTGGCGGACGTCGTCGGTCCATGGTCCGAGTGCCAGCACCAGGGTCCGTGCTTCGATCACCGCCCCCGAGGGCAGGACGGCCCGGACGCCGTCGGTCTCGAGCGTGATGTCAGCGTGGACCTCCTCCAAGACGGTGACACCGGCGGCCCGCGCGGCGGCGATGTTGCTCCGTACCAGACCGATGTCATCACCCCGGGCGTCCTGATAGATCGCGCCACCGAGCAGTGGCGCCCCCGACAGGAGAGGCTCACGTGCGATGAGCCGTCCGCGCGTCAGCGGATGATGGGGACCGAGCGCATGCCGGCCTGCCAGCACCTTGTAGAGCATCACGCCGACGCCGATCCGGAGCCATTGCCACCAGTTGCCGCGGTCGAGCACGAACAGGAACGGAGTTGGGCGCACCAGATGCGGCGCAATGCGAAGCAAGGTCGCCCGCTCACGGAGCGCCTCATGCACGAGGGCGAAGTCGCCCAGCTCGAGATATCGGATGCCGCCGTGGATCAGTCGGCTTGACCGACTGCTGGTGCCCCAGCCGACGGTATGCTTGTCGAGCAGTGCCACGCGAAGGCCGCGCATCGCCGCGTCACGGGCGACCCCGGCCCCCACGATCCCGCCACCGAGGATGAGTACATCCTCCATCATCACATCCTGTCCCTGGGCCGACAGATCCGACCGTGGATCGCCGGCGTAACAGTAGATTTGGATCCGAACCTCATCCCACGCCACACCGGGTACTCGCCATGCCGCTGGAAACGCTCGCCCCCGAGCAGGACATCCCGCCGCGTACCGCTCGGCCGAATCGCCCGTCCGCGGTGGTGATCGGTGCCGGAATCGGTGGTCTGGCCACCGCCATTCGCCTGGCCACTGCCGGCTGGTCTGTGACCGTGCTCGAGCGGCACGGAGCGCCAGGTGGCCGAGCCGGTCGCTGGGAGTCGGAGGGGTTCACGTTTGATACCGGCCCCTCACTCCTTCTCATGCTTGAATATTGGCAGGAACTCTTCGCCAGTGCGGGTCGCACACTCGAAGACTATCTCGAGCTGGTCCAGATCGATCCCAATTACAAGGTCTATTTCCCCGACGGTTCGGTCCTCGAGATGACCACGCGACTCAATCGCCTGCTCGAGGGGATGGAACGGTTCGAGCCGGGTGTCGCACCGCGGGTGCTTGCATACCTCGCGCGCACTCGGGAACTCTACGATACGGGACTCGCGTACATCTCGCGCAACTTCACCTCGCCGCTCGACATGCTGCGTGGCGGCTCGCTTGGTTCGCTCGCCAACCTCGGCGCCCTGGGCGATCTCCAGAAACTCATTGGCAAGTACGTCAAGGATGAACGCCTGCAACAGGCCCTCTCCTTCCAGGCGCTCTACCTCGGGCTCTCGCCGTACGATGCCCTCGCAATCTATGCGCTCCTGCCGTACACCGAACTCGGTGGCGGCATTCACTACCCGATGGGCGGGATGCACGAGGTGCCACTCGCGATGGAACGACTCGGTCGCGAGCTCGGCGTGACCTATCGGTATGGCGCCGATGTCGCGAAGGTGATCCGGAACGGCGAGGTCGCCGAGGCTGTGGTGCTGCAGGACGGCGAGCGTCTCGATGCCGATCTCGTGGTGGTCAATGCCGACTTGCCGTGGGCGTATCAGCATCTGCTTGACGAGCCGTATCCCGGCATCGAATCGAAGCGGTTCTCCTGTTCGGTCGTGTTGCTGTATCTCGGTGTATCGCGCGCGTATCCCGACATCGATCATCACAACTTTGTGGTGGCCGACGACATGCGTGGGGCCTGCCGGCAGCTGTTCGAGGACCATACCATGCCCGACGACACGCCGTTCTATGTCGTCGCGTCGAGTCGAACCGATCCGACCCAGGCGCCAGCTGGGTCAGAGAACCTCTTCGTGCTGGCACTCGCCCCGAGCCAACCGGCCGATCGCGATCGCTGGATTGACTGGGCGGCCGAAGGACCCAAGGTCCGCGAGCGTTTGCTCGACCGCCTGGAGGCATGGGCGCTGCCAGGACTGCGGGAGCACCTCGTGACCAGCCGTCTCGTGACCCCGCAGGATTTCACGAACGATTTCGGCAACCTCCGAGGCGAGGCGTTCGGACTTGCGCACAACCTGATGCAGATCGGCGCCTTCCGGCCACGCAACCGTCACGCGACACTCGGCAATCTCTACTTCGTTGGCCAGAGCACGCATCCTGGATGTGGACTCCCGATGGCCCTGATCTCCGCGTCGTGTGTCGTCGAGCGGATTGGCGCTGAGCAGCCGCAGCCATGAACGCAATCCTCACCGAGAGCTATGCACGCGCCGAGAGAGTGACGGCAGAGTGGGCGAAATCGTTCCATTTCGCCTCGCGCTTTTTGCCGGTCGAGAAGAAGCTCGCGATCTTTGCGCTCTATGACTTCTGCCGCCATGCGGACAACCTGGTCGATGATCGTGGCGCACGGCCCGTCGACGAAGTGCGCCAGGACCTCGCGATCCTCGATGCACTGCTCGTCGACCTGCATGCGGGGGGCACGCCCCCGGAACGGTGGCTGGCGCTTGGCGACACGCTGTCACGGTATCCGATCCCGGTCGAACCGCTTCGCGAGTTGCTGGTCGGGGTCGCCATGGATCTTGAGCCGGTTGTCATCGAGAGGCTGGATGAACTACTGGTGTACTGCACCCGCGTTGCCGGTGGCGTCGGGCTGATGCTGGGTCCGGTGCTCGGCGCGCCCTCGTCCGAGTTCAACGTCCCGGGTGTCCGGCTCGGAATCGCCATGCAACTCACCAACATCCTGCGGGACATCGGCGAAGACCTGGGGCGGAATCGGGTCTACTTGCCGGCGGAAGAGTTGGATCGGTTCGGCCTCGATCGCGCCGATCTCGAACGTCGCACCGTCACGCCGGCGTTCATCGCGTTCATGCGCTTCCAGGTGGCACGAGCGCGTGAGTATTTCGCGGCGGGTGACGAGGTGATCGGGCTCTTCCCGCGGGACGGGTCGCGACTCACGGTACGCCTGCTGCAGCAAACCTACGCCGGCATCCTCGATGTGATCGAGGCGCAGGAATACGATGTCTTCCGCCGTCGCGCCTACACCTCCCGTCGGCGCAAGATGCGGATCCTTGCCCGGGCATTTTGGCACGAGCACCTCGTGTCGCCCTCGTCCACATGATGCGCCGTGCCGAGGTCCCCGAGCCACCGGCGCCGAGCCATCCGATGGCGACCAGGGCGTTCGGCTGGTACCTCGATCGGCTGGCCCGAAAGACATTCGCTTCGGTGAGATGGCGAAGCGAGACCGAGTGGCGAGGTTGGGACGCTGCCATCCCCACCCTCGTGGTCGCGAATCACACCTCGTGGTGGGACGGATTCCTGTCGCATCAGGTCACGCGCGCGATGGGTCATGCCTTCAGGATCCTGATGCAGGCCGACAATCTCGCACGGTACAGCTTCTTCAAGCGGATCGGGGCCATGCCGATCGAGCGACAGTCGGCGCCACAGGCGATGCGCGATCTCGAAGCCGCCGGCGCGGCGCTTGTGCCGGGGACAATGCTCTGGATCTACCCGCAGGGGTCGAGGCGTCCGGCCGGCGAGCCGCTCCGAGCCCTGGAAGCCGGGGCGGCGTGGCTGGTCACGCGGCACCCAGGACCCCTCCGTGTCCTGCCGGTTGCGTTTCGATATGCGCTCCTGAGCGAGCAGCATCCCGAGGCGATCGTCTCGGTCGGTTCTCCCTGGCTAGTCAATGCCGAGAACGACCTCCGGGGTCCGATCTCTGCGGAAATCGGGGCACAGTTGACGACAACCGTCGCCGACCTTGATGCGCGACTGCGCGTCGAGTCGCTCGATGGCTTCATGCCGCTGGTCGCCGGGACACCGTCGATCAACAACCGCCTCGATCGCGTCCGTCATGCGTTGGGACTCCTGCCTGACTATCAGGCGCGCAATGGCTGACGGCTATCTCTCGTGGAAGGCACTGCACATCATCGGCGCGGTCCTGATGGTCGGCAATGTCACGGTGACAGGGGTGTGGGCGATCCTCCTCTGGCGTCATCGTGATCCCACGACTCTTCGGCAGATGGTGCGCGGCATCCTCTGGACCGATCTGCTCTTCACCTTTGGTGGCGGCGCCTTGATGACCATCGCCGGCATCATGATGGTGCGTGCTGCGGCCCTTCCCTGGCGCGACCAGCCGTGGCTCCGGCATGGCGTGGAGTTGCTGGTGCTCTCCACGCTGATCTGGTTGGCAGTGCTCCTGCCGGATCAGCTCCGGATGGAGCGCAGCGATCCCGCTGACACGGCCCGGTTCCGCCGGCTGTTCGTGCGGTGGAGCGTGGCCGGCTGGTTCGCGACGGCGCTCCTTTATGTCGCCCTCTGGATCATGGTCACCAAACCCGCATGAGCATCACGATCGCCCAGTTGCGGCTCGCGACTGGCACCGCGGCGGAGTTGATCGAATCGCTGCCAGGCGACGGGGCGCTCCAGCTTTTCGCGGCACGCGCGATCAACGCCGCCGATGGCGGAGCATCTCGCGTGGTGGTGGTGCATCCCTCACCACCAAACGGTCCGACGGCCGGGGCACTGCTCGACCGCATGGCATCGATTCGGGCGGGCGGCCACACCGGGATCGCGGCGCCACTCGCCACCGGCGAAGTGAACGGTCAGGGCTGGATCGTCGAACCGCTTTCGTCAGGGGAAACAGTCTCGCATCGCGTCGCCATGCGTGGCGGACTCTCGACCAACCAGACCGTCGGCCTCCTCCGCGATGTGGCGCGAGCACTCGCAGCGCTGCATCGTCGCGGCGTCGCCCATGGTGCCCTCACACTCGGGAGCATCACGATCGAGGGTCAAGGAGTGATCCTCCATCATCTCGGCCGGACGGCGAGCACCGATGTTGGCGGCGACTGGCGGACGCTCGGCGTCATGCTGCAGGAGATCATCAGTCAGAGTCGCTCAGGGCGGCGCCAACTTCCACAGGGCATCGTGGATTTGGTCGCACGCATGACTACGGCGGGTACCACCGGCCCGCTGCTCTCGGCGAATGAGATCCTTGGTGTCCTGGATCGCTTTCCGTCGAGCGGCACGACGAGTGAATTCGCGCTCGTTGACGGGGTCGGTCGCGGCAATCGGGATCACTCGGAGCGCCGAACCCTGCTCCTTGCGGCGCTGGCCGGCGTGCTGGTGGTCCTCTGGTTCCTCCTCCGGGGCAACTAGGCCGGAGATGGCTGAGGTTGGTCCTGGCGCTGGTCACGGGGGGCATGGCTGGCGTTTCGGCACGGGAATCGCTCCTGAATCCCCTGTCAGCCCTCCCGGAACTGCCGGAGGGGGGTTAGCGTTCCACTGCTGTATTGGCAGAACACCGTTTTTCAAGAAGGAAGTACGTGGCAAGATCCAACAGACGTCGCGGCGGAACCAACGTCGCACCCCCGGCCGAAGAGCCGGGTTCCAACGGCAACACTGCAGGCTTGAGGAAATCAGCGGGCCGCTCCTATGGCTCGCACCGCGAATGGCTCCTCGACCGACATGGTTCGGTCTGCGCCTACTGCGGCACCCGGGTTCCCGAAGAGACCATCACGCTGGACCACGTCCGGCCGCGTCGCGGCCAGTCGGCCTATGACCGTGCCGACAACCTGGTCCTCGCGTGCCGCCCCTGCAATGCTGCCAAGGCCGACACCCCTTTCCTCGCCTTCCTGATGGCTCGACGCGCACGTGGCGTCTTCCTGCTGCACTATGGCGAGCATCTCTCCGAACCACTCCGGCAACTCGCACGCAATGCGAGCGAACGCCCGCTGCTGGCACCGGATCGATAATCGTAGAGGCGCAGCATGCTGCGCCCCTACACGACATCCTCTCATGCGGCAGGACGGGCGCAACATGGTGCGCCCGTACGCGCCCCTACGCGTTCACCGGCACCTGCTTGCTGCCCCCCCCCAACGCCTCGCTCACGATCCGCAGCTGCTCAGCTGCATGCGCCGCAGGGTACCCTTCGGCGGGTGACGCACGCTCCGGTCTTCCGGCGTAGCGAAGCTCGACACCGCCCGGTAGCACCCGGCGGAGTCGTGACTCGACGTAGCTCCACGCTCCCATGTTCCGCGGCTCCTCCTGCGCCCACACCACTTCGCTGAGCGAGGGATACCTGGCGAAGAGTGCCCGGATCTCCTCCTCCGGCAACGGATAGAGCTGCTCGATCCGCGCCACCGGGGGCCGTTCGGTGCGCTCGGCGGCCTCGGCCATCAGATCGTAGAAAATCTTCCCCGAGCAGAGCACCAACGAACGTGCGGCGGCTCCGTCCGCGTAGCTGGCATCGTCGAGCACCGGCTGAAAGCGTCCCTCGACCAGATCTCCAAACGACGACCCGGCCTCGGGCTTCCGGAGCAGAGACTTCGGCGTCATCACCACCAACGGTCGCTGGACATCCCACTTTGCCTGACGGCGGAGCAGGTGGAAGTACTGCGCCGGTGTGGTCGGATTGGCGACCCGGATGTTCCCCTCGGCGGCCAGTTGCAGGAACCGCTCGAGCCGCGCCGAGGAATGCTCCGGTCCCTGACCCTCGTAGCCGTGCGGTAGAAGGAAGGTGAGACGCGACGTCACACCCCACTTCGACAGACTCGACGAGACGAACTGGTCGATGATCACCTGCGCCCCGTTGACGAAGTCGCCGAACTGCGCTTCCCAGATCACGATTCCTTCTGGTGCCGCGGTGGCGTAGCCATACTCGAACCCGATCGCCGCCAGTTCCGACAGTGGCGAGTTATAGAGCTCCATCGGCGCGAGCGCTCCCGGCAACGCCTGGATCGGCGCAAAGGTGCCGCCGGTCTCGGTGTCGTGCAGCACGAGGTGACGCTGCGAGAAGGTGCCTCGCTGCACATCCTGGCCCGTCATCCTGATCGGGATGCCCTCGACCAGCAACGACGCGAATGCGAGCTCCTCGGCGTGTGCCCATTCGATCGCTCCCGGCTCGACCAGTGCGGTGCGCCGCTTCTCAAGCGACTTGGCGAGCTTGGGGAGCGGATGAAATGCGTCGGGCCAAGTGAGCAGTTGTTCGTTGAGCGCACTCAGGGTGTCCGCGTCGACCGCCGTCACATCATCCGAGGTGACCGGTGCTGGCAGACGCGCCGGCTCGGGGTTGGCGATCTTCGCGGTCGCGCCCGACTTGAACGCCGACTGGATCTCGATGAACCGGTCGTAGGCCGCGTTCCAGAGCTGATCGGCCCGGTCGGCCGGGATCGTCTTCGCGTCGGACAGCGTGGTAGCATACAGCTCGCGCACCGTCGGATGTTCCTTGATCTTGGCGTACATCACCGGCTGCGTGAACGCGGGTTCGTCGCCCTCGTTGTGCCCGTTGCGCCGGTACCCGACAAGGTCGATCACCACGTCGTGCTGGAACTTGAGTCGGAACGCCATCGCCAGGCGCACGGCGGCGAGGCATGCCTCCGGGTCATCCGCATTGACATGCACGATCGGGATGTCGAACCCCTTCGCGAGGTCGGACGCGTAGCGTGTCGACCGTGCATCGGACGGCACCGTCGTGAAGCCAATCTGGTTGTTCGCGATGATGTGCAGCGTCCCACCCGTCCCGTAGCCACGCAGCGCCCCGAAGTTGAGCATCTCGGCGACCACGCCCTGTCCGGGGAAAGCCGCGTCGCCGTGAATGACGACCGGCAGTGCCGCCGATGGATCGAAGTGGGCCGAGCTGCCGCGACGCGAGGTCTGTTTGGCGCGGGCCCGACCATCGACCACTGCCCCGATGAACTCGAGATGACTCGGGTTCGATGCGAGCGAGACGTTGATCGTCTTGCCACGCCGTGTCCGGAACGCGCCCTCGGCGCCATGATGGTACTTGACGTCGCCGGTGCCCCCATCGGGTGGCCGCGAACCTTCGGCGTGCTTGGCGCCCTCGAATTCAGCGAAGATCGCCTCGTACGGGCGGCCGACGGTGTGCGCTAGGACGTTCAACCGACCGCGGTGAGCCATACCGAGCACGGCATCGCGGACACCCTGATCAGCGGCCAATTCAAGCGTCAGGTCGAGCATCGGCACCATCATGTCGAGACCCTCGATCCCGAAGCGCCTTGCGCCGAGGTATGCCTTGCCGAGGAAGCGTTCCATTCCTTCGACATGGGTGAGGCGTTCGAGCAGGGCCACCCGCTCCTCGTCGCTCAGCACCACCTTGTGCGCACCGGTCTCGATTTGTTGACGGAGCCAGACGCGCTTCTCGTGCGACGAGATATGCTCGACTTCGTAGGCGATCGTCCCGCAGTAGGTCGCGGTCAAGTGCGGCCAGGCTTCCGCCAGCGTCGCGCCGGGAACGGCCACCCGCAACACATCCGACGGAATCGTGGCCATCACGGCATCGGTGAGGCCGAGTGTCGCTGGTTCGAGCGCGGGATCGCCGGCGGGTGGCGTGCCGAGCGGATCAAGGTGGGCCGCGAGGTGACCGTGGGTGCGGATCGCCTTGGTGAGCGCCATCGCGGCCGCGACCTGATGCAACGCGACCGGTGAGGATGCACCGGGGGAGGCAGCGTCGGGTGCCGCAGCCGACCGCGGTGCGGTGGGTGCGGCGATCTCCCCGATCTGCAACGCGAACGCGTCGTACACCTCCTGATAGAACTCGTGTTCGCCCTGCAGGAGCTGATCGACGAGGCGGAGGTAGGATCCCGACTCGGCGCCCTGCACCACACGATGATCGTAGGTGCTGGTGAGCATCATCACCTTGGAGATGCCGAGCCCCTTGACCGTCCCGCTCTCCATGTCGCGATACTCGGGCGGATAGGCGATCGCACCCGTCGCGATGATCGTCCCTTGCCCCGGCATCAGGCGCGGCACCGAGCCGACCGTCCCGAGGCCACCCGGGTTCGTCAGCGTCATCGTGGCTCCGGCGAAGTCATCGGGCATCAGCTTGTTGTTGCGCGCCTTGTCGACCAGCCCCTCGTAGGTGGCGAGGAACCCGGCGAAGTCCATCGCGTCGGCACCCTTGAGTACCGGCACGACGAGTCCGCGTGAGCCATCCTTCCGCTCGACATCGACGGCGAGTCCGAGATTCACATGCTCCGGGTCGAGTCGGTAGGTGCCATCCGAACGGCTCAGCACGGCGGTGCCCATGCCGGGAAACTCACGGCATCCGCGGACCAGTGCCCAAGCGATGAGGTGCGTGAAGGACAGCTTGGTCCCCTTGTCGGCGGCCTTGAGCTTGCCGTTCAGGTCGGCACGTCGGAGCTCGAGGGTGCGGACGGGGATCTCGCGGAACGTGGTCGCCGTCGGGATACTGAGGGAGGCGTCCATGTTGCGGGCGAGGGCCGCCGCCGGTCCCTTGAGCGCGACTGCGTTGCCGGGGAGTGGCGGCTCGGGCTTGGCGGCCGGTTGGGCGGACGCTGTCGGTGTGGCGAGATCAGCCTTGGCCGGTTGCTCGAAGGGGACAGGGGCCTGGGCGTCGAGTAGTGCCTCGTACATCGCCTCGGCTGGGATGGCGACAGCCTCTTCGGTCTCATTCCAATCCACGAATCACTCCACATTCGGGTAATCACGAAAGATACAATCCCCGGAGGTGGCGCGGTGTCCCGCCACCGTGAACTGGGGCGGTCACGAAATGATCCGCCAGCCCTTACCTTTGGGGATGCCTACCGTCTCTCCCGGACGCCGCGCCGTGGTGGTTGCCGGCCTCCGCACCCCGTTTGCCAAGGCCGGGACAGTCTTCCGGGACACGACCGCCAGCGAGCTCGCTCGGCACTGCACCCGGGAACTGCTCTACCGGGCCGAAATCCCCGGCGACATGGTCGACGAAGTGATCTACGGACAGGTCGTCCCATCACCGCTGGTGCCCAACGTCGCCCGCGAGGTGGCGCTCCTGCCCCAGTTCCCGAAGACCATCCCCGGATACACGCTCAATCGCGCCTGTGCCTCCGGTGCCCAGGCCGTGGCCAACGCCGCCGACCAGATCGAGGCCGGTCACGCCGAGGTGATCATCGCGGGGGGTGTCGAGGTGCTGTCGGATGTGCCGATCCTGCACACGCGCCGCTTCGCCCAACTGCTCCAGCAGGCATTGAAGACGAAGTCGCTGGTGCAGCAACTCGGCATCGTTGCGAAGGTCCGCCCGCGTGACCTGGTCCCGGTGGCTCCGGCGATCGCGGAGCCGAGTACCGGTGAGTCGATGGGCGAGTCGGCAGAGAAGATGGCGAAGGAGAACGGCATCACGCGTGCGGCACAGGACGAACTTGCGTTGATGAGCCATCAACGTGCCGCCGCCGCCACGCGCGACGGACGCATCACGTCAGAGATCGCCCCATGGTTTGGTGGGCCGGCCCGGGACCAGATCATCACGAGCGACAATCTGGTCCGTCCGGACACCTCACTTGAGGCGCTCGCCAAACTGCGACCGGTCTTCGATCGTCGCTATGGCAGCGTCACGGCCGGCAATGCCTCCCCACTCACGGACGGCGCTGCAAGCGTCCTCCTCATGAGTGAGGAGCGCGCCCGCGCGCTGGGCCACTCGCCGCTCGTCGCCGTTCGGAGCTACGCCGTCGCGGCCGTCGATCCGGGGTGGCAGCTCTTGATGGGACCGGTGTATGCCGTGCCGATCGCCCTCCGGCGCGCCGGTATCAGGTGGCAGGAGGTGGGGCTCTTCGAGGTGCACGAGGCCTTCGCCGCGCAGGTGCTCTCCAACGAGCAAGCGTGGGCGTCCCCGGAATGGGCCGCCCGCCTGGGCTTGCCGGAAGCGACGGGCCAGGTTGACTGGAGTCGCACCAACGTGATGGGCGGATCCATTGCCCTCGGTCACCCTTTCGCCGCGACCGGGGCGCGACTGGTGACCTCGCTGTCGCATGAGATGGTGCGGCAGAACGTCCAGTTCGGCTTGATCTCGATCTGTGCACAGGGTGGCATGGGCTACGCAATGGTCCTGGAGAATCTCCGATGAGCGCCTTCCGCACTGCGCGCCGCGGTGGCGTGGCGATTGTCACCTTCGATCTGCCGGGCGAGTCGGTCAACAAGATCACCCAGGCGGTCGGCTGGGAAATCGATGACCTGCTCGAGCGGCTGGTCCACGACGAGACGGTGACCGCGATTGTGCTCACCTCGGGCAAGCAGGATGTGTTCATCGCCGGCGCCGACATCGAGGAGTTCACACGCGCCGGAACCGCCGAGGAGATGACCAGGCTCTCCCACGATGCCCAGGTCCTGATGCGCCAGATCAGTGCGCGGACGAAGCCGATCGTGGTCGCGATCCATGGTGCCTGTTTGGGGGGGGGACTCGAACTGGCACTCTCGTGTCACTATCGGGTGGCCTCGACGCACCCGAAAACGTTGCTGGGCCTGCCCGAGATCCAGCTTGGCCTATTGCCCGGTGCCAGCGGCACGAACACGCTGCCGCGACGCATCGGCGTGCGTGCGGCGCTCGACATGGTCCTCACCGGCAAGTCGGTCGACACGCGGAAGGCCCTCAAGCTCGGGTTGATCGACGAGGCGGTCCCGCCGGCGATCCTGCTGGACGTCGCGGTCGCCGCGGCCGAACGGTTGGCCCAGGGGTGGAAGCCGAAGCGTGCGGGTCGTGGGGTGATGGCCTTCCTGCTCGACCAGACACCGCTCGGCCGGCTGCTCGTGTTCCGGAAGGCGACCCAGCAGGTCGAGCAGAAGACGGGACAGCACTACCCGGCTCCCTATCGCGCGATTGATGTGATGCAGACCAGTATGAGCGAAGGGATCGTGCGGGGGCTCGAGGAAGAGGCGATCGCGTTCGGTGAGTTGGCGATGACCGATGTCTCGCGCCGGCTGGTCGAGATCTTCTTTGCGACCACCGCGCTCAAGAAGGACGATGGTGTGCCGGCCGGGATCGGGACGCCGCGCCCGGTTCGCCGAGTCGGGGTGGTCGGCGCGGGCTTCATGGGTGCCGGTATCGCCGGCACCGCCGCGATGCAAGCCGGCGTGCAAGTCCGGATGAAGGATGCGGATCTCGCACGCGTCGCGACCGGCGTGCGGAATGCGGAACGGATCGTCGAATCGCAACTTGCGCGGCGAAAGATCACGCGCTTCGAATTCGAGCGGCAGCGCGCCCTGCTCACCGGCACCGGCGACTGGAGTGGATTCCGCGCCGTCGACCTGGTGATCGAGGCCGTCTTCGAGGAGCTGGGAACCAAGCGGCAGGTGCTCGAGGACATCGAGCGCGTGGTCAGCACCGAGGCAATCCTCGCGAGCAATACGTCCACGATCCCGATCGCCGACATCGCTCGCGAGGCGCGGCATCCCGAGCGGATCATCGGCATGCACTTCTTCTCCCCGGTCGAACGGATGCCGCTGCTCGAGGTGATCCCGCACGAGGAGAGTTCGGTCGATGCCGTTGTGACCGCCGTGCAGTTCGGTCGCCGGATGGGAAAGACGGTCATCGTCGTGGCGGACTCCCCCGGATTTTGGGTCAACCGGATCCTTGGCCCCTACATCAACGAGGCCGGTTTCCTCGTGGACGAAGGCGTGCCGATCGAGGTGATCGACCGCGTGATGACCGAGTGGGGATTCCCAGTGGGTCCGCTCGCCCTGCTCGATGAGGTCGGGTTCGATGTTGGCGAGAAGGCCGGCATGGTGCTGCATGCAGCCTTCGGTTCCCGTCTTGCCCCCGCACGCGCACTGGCGGCACTTCGGGCGGATGGTCGACTCGGACGCAAGAACGGTCGCGGGTTCTACCGCTATGGTGACGGCAAGAAGGGCGGGCCAGATGCCGGAGTCGCCCGCTTGCTTGGGACCCGTCCGCCGACGGAGATCGATGAGTCTCGTATCCGTGATCGTCTCGTCTTCGCAATGCTGAACGAGGCGGCGATGGCGATGAGCGAGGGCGTGGTCCGGATCCCTCGCGATGGCGACATCGGCGCAATCTTCGGGATCGGCTACCCACCGTTTCGTGGTGGACCGCTGCGGACACTGGACGCGATCAGCGCTGAGGAAGCCGTCCTGGTGCTGGAGCGATTGGCACAGAGCCATGGCGCACGTTTCACCCCAGCGCCGGTGCTTCAGGAGATGGCCCGAACCGGAAGCCGCTGGTATCCAAGCGGAGCCGACCGCTGACTCCACCGCGTCGTCGTGCCATCGTCGCGTTCCTGATCGCGGCCGTGTTCGTCTGGTGGCGTGCGCGTTCCGACGGCTACTTCATCCTGATGGGTGTCGGTGAGCCGTGGTCATCCACGCTCGGTCCCCTGCTTCCGGCGCTCTCCGCCGGCCTGACGGCGGCGATGGCACTCTCCCTGGTCGATGCTGCAGCAGGCACCATCGCCGGCATCGTGGCGGCGGTGGCGGTGATGCTCTTGCCAGGCTTCATGCCCTTGCACCGCACCTCGCTCACCGGACCGCCACTGACGGCGGTGACGCTCACGATGATCGGGGTGATGCTCCACGCGCCACGCTTCTCGATCGCCTATGGCATCCTGGCCGCGACAGCCGCGGTGTTCATCGCCCCTGCCGGTGTGGGCCTGGTCCTCGCGGCCGTCGCCTGGGCCTGGTGGGTGGAAGGGGCTCGGCCAGGCGACCGACTCACCAGGCTCGCCCTGGCTTCCCTGCCACTGCTCCTGGCAGCGGTCCTCGCCCTCAAGGTTGGGAGCACCTGGCCGGCCACGCTCGTCTTCGGTTGGCATGGCAATCTGGATGAGGGACTCCACGCCGCTGGCGTCGTGTTCGGCGATCAACTCGCCCCGAACCTGTCGGTCGCCGTCCGCTGGTTCGCGGTGGCCGACCTCACGCTGCTCCTGATTGCACTCGGGGTGGTGACGTGGCGTCGGATCGAGGCGTCGCCTCGCGCCGACACGGTGTCGCGTCGCCTGCTGCCGGCGTTGCTCATCACCGCACTTGGCCTGATCGTGGGTCTCGTCGTCACATGGCTGGCGCTGCCGTTGACGCCTCTGCCGACACTCGAGGAGCTCTTCCCGCTTCTCGGGATCCTGGTGGTGGCGACCGTCGCGAGTGTTGCGACGCTCTGGCCGCGGTGGCCGAGATGGGGCAAGGCGGCGGTGCTGATTGTCGTGATGGGTTGGGCCCAGGCGGCATTGCGCGCCTAGGGACGAAGCACAGGCGTGGGGTTGTCGCGCCGCGCCCGAATCGACCGCCGCTATCCCGATCATTTCGGCTGGCCCGGCCCTCCCTGCCGTGGTACACTCCAGCATGCCGCTCCGAACCCCACTCATCATGTTCACCGCACTGCTGCGGGTGATCGGCGAGCCCACTGGGCTCAGCGCCCAAGCCACCGCGATCCGACCGGGTGTCGACACCCTGACGGTCTGGTTGATCCGCGGCCGCGATACCACGCTATCTGGTCGAATCATCGACGATCTTTCGATCGTGCCTGACTCGACCGGCGACCGCTTCGTGCGCGCGTACACCACGGCCAGTGTGGTGCTCGGCAGTCGCACCGACACAATCGTCGATTGGGTCGATGGACTGCGACCAGCGCGGATGGTCACGGTCTACGGCGATTCCGTCTATCGGCTCGATTTCCGACCCGGACGGCTGTCCGGAGACCTCCGACTCGGGACCGGCATACGACGGTCAATCGATATCGCACTGCCGACGCCGGCAATCAACGGATCGAGTTTCGACCTCTTCCTCCGCGGATCGCTGCTCCGTATTGGCGACAGCCTGCACGCGGTCGCGTTCACGCCGAATGTCTTCGGGGGTGTCGTCAGACTTTCGGCCAGGATCGATGGCGAGGAGGAAGTCGCCGGTCGTCTCGCCTGGCGGGTGATCGGGGTTTTCCCGCCGGGGATGCGAACCACATTCTGGATCGACCAACGGACGCGGGAGATGGTGCAGCAGCGCATGGAACTCCCCGGCGGGATCGAGCTCCTGATCGATCACCGCGTCCCGCGCCACGCCGTGCCACCGAGGCGCGCCACGTGAGCGGACTCAGGATCCGGCCCGCTCGCCCGGACGACGTGCCGGCGATCCTCGAATTGATCGAGGCACTCTCGGAGTACGAACGGATGCGTGACCAGTGTGTCGCCACGGCGGAGGCGCTGCATGCGACGCTCTTTGGTGAAGCTCCCGCCGCTGAGGTGCTCCTCGCCGAGCTCGACGGGGCATCGGTGGGATTCGCGCTCTTCTTCCACAACTACAGCACCTTCCTCGCCCAGCGAGGCATCTGGCTGGAAGACCTCTTTGTTCGCCCCGACATGCGTGGTCATGGGATCGGCCGGGCGTTGCTTGCGCACCTGGCGAGACTCGCTGTGACGCGCGATTGCGGTCGTCTCGAATGGACGGTGCTCGACTGGAACGAATCGGCCATCGGCTTCTACCGACGCCTCGGTGCGGTGGCGTTGGACGAGTGGACCACCCAGCGGCTAACTGGCGACGCGCTCGTTGCGTTGAGTGAGTTGGCGAGTTCGTGACGACACCGGCATGGGACGATGCACCGTGGCCTGGCTTCGCAGCGATCGACGGTGATGTCACCGCCGACGCCTGCGTCGTCGGTCTGGGAGGTTCCGGATTGGCCGCGATGGAGGAACTGCTCGAGCAGGGTCTGACGGTGGTGGGTCTCGATGCCTCGACCGTTGGTGGCGGCGCGGCGGGTCGGAACGGGGGGTTTCTGCTCGCGGGCGGTGCACCGTTCCACCACGATGCGGTCCGCATGTGGGGTGCGGATGCCGCCATCGCCGTGCATCAAGGGACGCTGCAGGAACTCGATCGTATGATCCGTGATGCGCCGGATCTGGTGCGGCGAGGCGGCTCGCGACGCATCGCGACCTCCAGCGAAGAGCGTGCCGACTGTGAGGCGCAGTTTGCCTCCATGGTCGAGCATGGGCTCGCGGTTGCCCGGTACGAGGGAGCGGATGGCGCGGGGCTCCGCTTCGAGGATGATGCGACATTCCATCCGCTGGCACATTGCCGACGCACGGCCGGACGCCTGTCGATGCGAGGTGCGCTGCTGCACGAGCACTCCCAGGTCATCACCATTGAACCCGGAGTTGTCGCGACGGCGAGCGGCGCCGTGCGGGCCCGACATGTGGTGGTGGCGGTCGACGGTTTGCTCCGCCAACTTTTCCCATCCCTCGCCGGGCGGGTCCGGCCGGTGCGGCTGCAGATGCTTGCCACCGAGCCAACGAAGGAGGTCAACATCCTCTGTCCGGTGTATGCCAACTACGGGTTTGACTATTGGCAGCAAGGGGAGGACGGTCGCGTCCTGGTCGGTGGGGGCCGGGATCATTTCATGGACGAGGCTGAGACCGACGTCGAGGCCATCTCGGACGAGGTGCAGCGACATCTCGATCGACTCCTGCGTGACGTGATCGGTGTCGGGCGTGCGACCGTGACGCACCGTTGGTCCGGGATCGCGGGCTACACACCGGATGAGCGACCGATCGTCGCCGAGCCAATGTCGGGCGTCTGGGCGATTGGGGGCTACTCCGGTACCGGGAATCTTGTCGGTCGTCGGATCGCACGCGGCGTGGTGCAGCGACTCGTGCATGGATCGACCACCCTCCTGGAAGGGTTCATCGCATGAAGGGTCGAGGTGGACTGGTCTATTCCACCGAACTCGGGCGAACCTGCCGTGACTGTCGGCGACCGCTCGGTGACTGTCGATGCCGAGAACCGGTTGCCCCAGCGGGTGATGGCGTCGTGCGAGTGCTCCGCGAAACCAAGGGACGCAAGGGCGCCGGAGTCAGCGTGGTCACCGGCTTGCCGCTCGCGGCAGCGGAACTCGGATCGCTCGCCACCAAGCTCAAGAAGCGCTGTGGCTCAGGGGGCACCGTCAAGGAGGGACGCATCGAGATCCAGGGCGATCATCGTGATCTGCTCGTGACAGAGTTGGGTAAACTCGGCTACACGGTGAAGCGTGCCGGAGGGTAGATTCGTTCCATCGAGCTTTCTCGCCTTCTCTCTTTTCAAGGATCTGCTCATGAAACACGCACTTCGTTTGGCCGCTGCCTTGGCCGTTATTGCCGTGCCGGCAGCGGCACAGGACCAGATGATGGCTGGCGATCACACCGATCCGGTCACCTCCATCACGAAGATGCAGGACCAGTTCATGGGGTGGATCGTTGCGGCGTCGGAGCAGGTCCCCGCATCAGCCTACGACTTCCAGCCGACCCCGGAGATCCGCACGTTCAGTCAGCTCTTCGGGCATGTCGCCAACTCGAACTTCATGTTCTGCGCGGGGATCAAGGATGAGAAGGATCCCAACACATCCGATTTCGAGAAGGCGACCCGCGCCGAAGTGATTGCCGGCCTCAAGGCTGCGAAGAGCTACTGCGATGACGCCGCGACGTTCGGTGCCGCGCATCACCATGATGCACGCACGTTTTTCGGCACCAAGGGTGACGTCACGTGGTTGACTGCGTTCAACGCCACGCACAACGCCGAACACTACGGCAACATCGTCACCTATATGCGCCTCAAGGGCATGACCCCGCCATCGAGCCAGGGTAGCTAGGCCGCCGCAAAGTTCCGAGCACGCGAGGGCCCACGCCGATCCGGTGTGGGCCTTTGTGTCGGCGGGTGACATCGCGAGATTCGGACGTCTCGCTTGACCACAGCCCCGGCTCCCCGTTGCCCCCAGGAGTGACCGTGCACCGATTCCGGCTGCCCCATCCTGCCGTGCTCCTCGTCGCCATGATCGGTCTGGCGGCACTCCTCACCTGGCTCGTACCGGCGGGGGAATATCAACGAGCGACCGATGCAGCGACCGGCCGGACCGTGGCCGTGGCCGGCACCTACGCGCCGGTGCCAGAGTCCCCCGTGGGGGCATTCGATGCCGTGGTGGCCATCCCGCGCGGTTTCATCGAGGGTGCCGATGTGATCGCCGCCATCCTGCTCGTCGGTGCGGCGTTCTTCCTGCTGGATCGCATTGGGACACTGGGTCGGCTGCTTGGCTCGCTGGTGCAACGCCTCGGCACCCGCGAGCAATTGGCGATCCCGATCCTCGTGCTCTTCTTCGGCAGCATGGGCGCACTCGAGAACATGCAGGAAGAGATCATCGCGATGGTGCCGGTGCTCCTGGTGCTCGCGCGTCGGATTCGTACCGATGCCGTGGCCGTCGTGGCTGCCTCCGCCGGTGCGGCCATCGTCGGGTCGGCATTCGGTCCGACGAACCCATTTCAGGCGGGCATCGCCCTCACCCTCGCCGACCTTCCGGTCCTGCAAGGCGGCGGGTTGCGGCTGGGGATGTGGGCCGTGGGGCTCGTCGTCTGGACCTTCTGGATCCAGCGCTATGTGCGACGGACCTCGGTGGAGACAATCGCGGTGAGCGATGTTGCGCCCGAGCCCGCAACACGGAAGGACGCCATCGGCATGCTCCTCGTCCTGATCCCACTCGCTGCCTATGTGTACGGTGCGATCAACTGGGACTGGGGCTTCAACGAGTTGTCAGCCGCCTTCCTCGTTGGGGCGGTCGCTGTCGGGATCATCAATCGACTTGGCGTCAATGCGACCACGACGATCTTGCTGGAGGGTACCCAGGCGCTCTTGCCGGCCGCGCTGCTGGTCGGTTTGGCCCGCAGCATTTCACTCGTGCTCGCCGATGGTCGGGTGATCGATACCGTGCTGCATACCCTGGTCACGCCGCTGGCGGGCGTGAGTGCGCACGTTGCGGCATTGGCGATGATCCCCGTCCAGTCGCTGGTCCATATCCCGGTCTCGAGCGTCTCGGGGCAAGCCGCACTCACGATGCCGATCATGATCCCGCTGGGTGATCTCCTGGGCATCTCCCGGCAGGTCACGGTCCTGGCCTACCAGACCGGTGCCGGGCTGATGGAGATGCTCACGCCGACCAATGGGGCACTCCTGGCGGTACTGCTGGCCGCCGGGGTGCCGTTCCAGAAGTGGCTTCGTTTCGCGATCGGTGGCTGGGTGCTGACGACGTTGGTCGGTGTGGCCGGGATCCTGGTCGCAATGGCCATCGCGCTCTAGAATATCTGCGCTCGCGCTGCAGACCACACGCTACCCTTCGCGGGTTCGCTCCTCGGGCAAGTCACCATCGTTCTGACTCCGGGACGGATCGCCCGGCCGTTCTTCATCCCCGCTCCCGGCGAACCCATCACGCAGATGGTCGATCCCCGGATTGTCGAACAGGGTGTCGAGAGACTCGCTCGTGCCGTCAGCTCGACCCGTGAGCGTGTCGGGTTCGATGTTCCCGCCATTGGCTTCGATAATTTCCTCACGAGTCGGTGCCCGCGTGGCATCGGCGAGCGGGTCCGGAACAGGGTTCTCGGATGGCGTGGGGGAAGGTGACTTCGGCATGCTCTCTCCTCGCTGGTGTACACACGATATCTAACCCCGTCGCGCGGTGATCCGATTGATACGGGTGGCAACCGGCGAGGTATCTTCCCCAGACTTCCCACTTCACGAGGCATCTCATGGCCAAGAAATCCGTGGTTCCCCGTGGGAATCCTGCCGACGAAGGTGAGGCGACCAAGCCGGCCGAAACGATCCTGAGGCAGGAAATCGCGGTCGGGGCTGAGCAGCTCGGTCGTCCAGCGTCCGGGCTGTTTCTCTCGGCGGTGAGCGGCGGGCTCGACATCGGATTCGGTCCGATGATGGTCGCCACCGTGGTGGCTCTGAGTCCCGTCGCGTCGCTCACATCACGATTGGTCGCCGCTCTGGTGTATGCCATCGGCTTCGTCATCGTGATCCTGGGACGATCCGAACTCTTCACGGAGCACACCACGCTTGCCGTGCTGCCGCTCCTCTCCGGGAAGACAACGATTCGCCGAGTGGCGCGGCTTTGGGGATTGGTCTACCTCGGCAATCTGGTTGGGGCGGTCGGATTTGCAGCACTCGCCGGCCCTCTGGGTCGGGCATTGGGCTTGTTCACGGGTGACGACGTTGGCAGGATGGTCGCGCACCTCACGGACTTCAGTGCCTTGGTGATCTTCGGGAGCGCCGTCGCCGCGGGCTGGATGATGGGGTTGGTGTCATGGCTCGTGACCGCAGCGCGAGATACCGTCAGCCAGGTCTTGATCATTCTGCTGGTCGCCGGCTCGATCTCGTTCCTCGGCCTGCATCACTCCATCGCCGGAAGTGTGGAGGTGCTGATGGGAGTCTTCGTTGCTGGTGTCACGGTCACGGCGTTCCTGAAGTTTCTGCTCTTCGCGTCGCTGGGCAACGCCGTGGGCGGCATTGTCCTGGTCGCGGGCCTGAAATTCGGCCACGTCACCAAGCCGGGGCATGACTCGAACGCCTGATCCTGGCCGTGATGGCGGGCGTATCAGTCGAGCCGCGGCCGTGAGCCGAGCCGCGGCCGTGAGGCCGCG
>JBBSPX010000021.1:0-22570 GCA_038258395.1 Gemmatimonadales bacterium
ATCAGGTGGGGATAGCCCCAGCCGGTCCCCGCACCCCGCCCTGACGGTGTCCGCACCACCCGTGAGGCGACGTAGTAGTGGAGGGTGCGTTCGGTGAGCGGCCGATCCTGCGCGGGCTCGGAGGAGCGGAACAGGCGGTCGGCCAGCGCGATGAGCTCCCGAGCGCGCCAAGGTGCACTCGATGCGTGTCGGCGGAGCGCCACGAGCGGATCTGGGTGAGCAGCCATCGTGCGCCAAGAGTATCGGTGTTGCGGAAGTTGGCGCCACTCGCGACCCGCCATCGGCATCACCTTGCCGCATGACCAATCACGGTGTCACCCTGCTGGAGCTCGCCCTCGTGCTCACCCTGCTCGGGATCGTTGGCGGCATCGTCGCACCGCGCCTGGCGTCGTGGCCGGACCGGATCGCCGTCGAAGGGACCGCGGCCACCACCCGGGACCTGCTCGATCAGGCGCGTACCGCAGCGATCCGCCTGGCACGACCGGTTGGCGTCCTGGATAGCGCCGGAGCGCTCCGGGTCGTCACCGACGTCGACACCGCCGCGGTCACACTTCGCGCCCTGCCGATCGCGGCCGGGATCAGGCTGACCGGCCTCGATCGCCGCGTGAGCTTCGGCGCGCACGGTCTCGCCACCGGTCTCGCGAATCGCACGATCCGGATCCAGCGGGGCGCGGTGGTCCGCGACATTGTGATCTCGCGTCTCGGCCGAATCCGGTGACGCCGCGGGTCAATCGAGGCCGTGACGCCGCAACTTCGCGAGGAGGGTCGAACGCGCGATGCCCAGGAGTGCCGCGGCCTGGAGGCGATTGCCGCGCGTGAAGGCGAGCACGGCCCCGAGATGTCGCACCTCCGCCGCGGCCAGCGTCTCGGGCGTCGGCACGGCCGCTGCATCACTCACGACGAAATCCACCGGGAGCGCATCGTCGCCGTCATCCAGTCTGGTCGAGACGATGTGACCGGCCGCGCGCAGATCGGTGATCACGCGCTCGACGTCATCGCGCGACGCGCCGGCCGCGAACACCCGGAGATGGAGAGGACGCATCCCGCGAAGCTACCGCCCCTGACGGGGTGACGCCAAGGCCGATTCCGGCGTGGTTACCGAGATGGGCGTCTCGTGAATCAACGCGGCATACATGGGGAGAAGTCGGTCGATTTCACGCTGCCAGCTCTGGCCACTCGCGAAGGCCAGTGCACCGGCCGACAGACCAATCCGGTGCGTGGGGTCGACCACCAATCGTACGATTGCAGCACCGAATGCCGCCGGATCTCCAGCGGGGAGCAGATGCCCATTGAGTCCCTCCCTGATGTGGCCAACCACACCACCCTGATCCGCAGTCAGGGTAGGCAACCCGGAAGCCATCGCCTCGAGGACCACCAGACCGCAGGTCTCGGTGGGCGAGGGGAAGACGAACAGATCGGCGTCGGCATAGAGATCCGCCAGCACATCCCGCTCGAGAAATCCGTGGTGGATTGCAAACGGCAATGCCGACCGCACCTCGGCGGCCCGCGGTCCATCGCCCGCCACCACGAATTGCGCTCGATCACCGAGTTCCATCCGAGCCAACTTGAATGCCGAGACGAGGGTGTCCACATCCTTCTCCATCGCCAACCGGGACACATGCAGCACGACTGGGGTATCGGGCGTGAGACCGATGGCGGCACGGCGTGCTTCGCTGCGACGATCTGGAGTGAATCGCTGGGTATCGACGCCGCGGCCCCACTCGACCGCGAGCGGGAGCCCAAGCGTCATGAGTTCATCGCGCGTGGTTGCACTCGGCGTTTGCGTGAGCTGGGATGCCTGGTGGAACCACCTGAGGTAGCGTCGAGTCGGACCGACAGCCCAAGGGCCGAGGTATCGGGCAGCATACCTCGGGAAATCGGTGTGGAACGACGAGACCAAAGGCACCCCGTGCCCACGCCCCCACCGTCGTCCGTGCAGGCCGATCGGCCCCTCGGTGACAAGGTGGACGAGATCCGGCTCGAAGCGGTCCAACGCCCGGCAGACGTCTCTGCCCAAAGGAGAGGAAAGGCGCACCGCGCCATATCCTGGACATGGCACCGCCGCGCGTCGAATGATCCCGGGCTCTCGAGCGAGCGACCCACCGTAGCGGGGCGCAACGAGCAGCACCGTGTGGCCCCGCCGCATCAGTTCGTGCCGCATGGTGGCGACCACGGTGGTGACACCGTTGATCTCGGGAAGGTAGGTATCGGTGCAATAGACGATGCGCATCCCGAAGCAACGCCACGTTCCGTGACCTGCCTGCAACGTCCATGTCACACCTCCGCCACAGCCGAATCCGTGCTCGGGACAAGCCCCTGCATCACCACGTTACTCTTGTGACCATGCCCACTCGGAGACCTCCATGCTCGACCTGACCCTGCTCACTGTCGGCGATGAGGTCCACCATCCCCTGCTCGTCCTCGATGTCGCCGCCAAGGGTGGCGACCATCCCCGGACCGTCCTCACCTTCGGCAATCGGACGGGCCGGATCGACTCCTCGCCCTTCTGGGCCGGTCGCGACGAACTCATCCGCGGCATCACCAAGGGGATGCTGGTGCAGGTGGTGGGTACCGTCGCCGCGGACCGCGACAGCCAGCAACTCGAGCTCACCTCGCTCCGGGCCCTGCCCAAGGGCGAGGTGCCGCTGAGCGAGCTGGTCCCGTCGGTCGGCGCCGTCGATCGGTACTGGACCTTCCTCGACGACATCCGTCACCGGCTCACCGCCCCGCGCCTCCGCGCGGCCGTCGATCTCTTCTATGCCGACGAGGCGTTCCGCGAACGGTACGAGCAGTGCCCTGGCGCGCCGGGAACCGGACACCATGCCACGCTTGGTGGCTTGCTCCAGCACACCTCCGAGGTCGTCGGCATCGCGCGAAGCATCGCCCGCATTGCCCGGGCCGACGAGGAGCTCGTGATGGTCGGTGCCCTGCTGCACGACATCGGCAAGCTCGAGAGCTACTCCTGGGAGACCGGTGTCTTCGACACGACCGAACGCGGGCGCCTGGCCGGACACGTCGCGATCGGGGCGATGATGTTCCGGAGTCGCTACGAGGCTGCGGCGACCCCGCCATGCACCGAGGAAGAAGCCAACCTCCTTGAGCACATGATCCTCTCGCATCATGGCCGGCTTGAGTACGGATCACCCGTCCGACCGCTGACACTCGAGGCGGAGATCCTCCACTTCGCCGACGACGCAAGTGCCAAGACCGCGGCGATCAACGAGGCGCATGCCTCGCGCGAGTTCTTCCCCGGCGAAGAACGCGTCTCGACCAAGCGGATCTGGCAGCTCGACAATCGCTGGCTGTTCAGGATCGCGGCGGATTTCGGTCGACGTGACGGTGAGGGGCAAAGCGAAGCGGCCGATCAGACAGGCTGATCGACCGCTTCCGGAACCAGATGCGAAGCTCGGGGCAACGCATCGGTTCGGGCGCTGAAAGTCGGAACGGCTCGCGGACCATTCGCTCTCACGGCACTCCGAGGCGCCAGATCGGAGAGGACGGAACGCGCGAACGTTCCGCCTGACCAATACTATCGGCAATGGGGACAAATCTCGCAAGTGCCTGATTTTATTCGGGTTAGCTCACTTCAACCTGCAAGAAATGTGGATCGCAAACTGCTGCTGGAACACGACTTGCAGCGCTTGTCCACGGATTGTGGAGATGTTGATCCACATTCCCACTCGAAAGGGACCCGCCTCCGACGCAGGAATCAGGACTTGTCGGTCGCTTCGATCCGGATATTCAGGGTCTTTGCGAGCCCGGAGGCGGCCGGCAAGTAGTTGGACATCGACGTGCGCACCGTGTTGAAGACCACCAGGACCTTATCGGGATCGAGCTTGTCCGGGCCATCCGCAATCAGTCGGTCGAGATCGGCTCGGCAGCGCCCCATGGTCCGCTGCATGTCGTCAATCGCCGTGCGGAACCGCAGGATGGCGGGTTCCCCGAATCGCTGATCATCTGTGGAGAGTCCGCTGGCGAAGGCCTTGAGCTCTTCGCTATTGCGCTCGACTCGACTGCACGAGACGCCAACCGCCCGGCTCATGCTGAGGAGGACCGCTGGCGAGTTCCTGGTGCGGCGCGCCCGGTCGGCCTGTTCTACCGTGGCCTGCAGCGAGATGACGGTGTCCCGCATCGCGACCACGCGGTCCTTGAAGTCGGTCTCGGCCGCCGTCAACTTCCGGGATGGCCACAGCTGACTCTGGACATGGGACTCGAGGACCCCTTGCTTGGCGGCCCCCTGCGCGGTGAGGGGTGCGGCGAGCAGGCCGCCGAGCACGGCGGTGACGATCACGGACCGGCACAGGGTATTGATCACTATTCACTTCCCACTTCGATGTAGCGGTAACGCGAATCGCCTTCATCGTCCCCGACGAAGAGCGCGCCACCGGCGGTAACCGCGAACCATCCAGCGACCCATCGCCTCGGTCCGTCGAGCTCACTGACGATCGGGCCCATCCAGCGCCGCACATGGCGCATCTCCGGGGCTCGGCGGCCCAACTGGGCGATCACGGCCCCAATCCCCAGGGTCGTACTCAGAAAATGTGCGAGCGCGCGCGGTCGGTTCGGAAAGGTGACCGCCCGCACTCCAGGTTCGTCGATCAGTACTTCGGCGCCCGGAGTGTCGACCTGGGGATCCTCGAGGCGCGGCCCCAGAAAGACCCATGGGGAGTGGGCATCGTCACGTCGCTCGACCACGGCCGCGGCTGTGTCGGTGGTGAGCCGTCCGGCGTGGAGCAGGTCGTCGTCGGTCAGCAGCCCGACCACGCGGGTCCACTCGAGGGCCGCAAGGAGCGTCTCCGTCGGGCAGCCGAGGGTGTCGTCGTAGGCCATCAGCCTCGGCGCCTCACCGGCACGCAGGATGCAGTGTGAGAGTGCTTCGGCACGGTCGGCGAACGACCGGATCGCAAGAGACGTCGGGATGGACACGCGGGGATGATAGGGCTGGCGCCTGTCCCGGTCTAGGGGGCGGTTGCGCCGGATTGCGACAATATCGCAATCTTCCGGGTCCCAGACCCCATCACGACCGATATTGCCGGGTGTGACCGGCATCGACCCAAAGGACATCAGACTGCTCACCACCGTGACTCGAACCCGCTGATGGACCAGCAATCTCTTCGGAGCCGCGTGACCGCCGGCACGGCGTTGCTCCTGCTGCTGGTCTTCGTGATGACCTACTTGGGTGTCAACGCGGTGATCTCGCTCGACAGCGCGGTCCAGGAGGAGCTCACCACGCTGCGGGAACGTGGTGTCCTGGCGCAGGCCATCACCCGTGAGGTGGTGGGCGTCATCCGGGTTGGTGATCGCTACGAGCGGTCGGCGGTTCCCGACGACCTCGTCAGCCTCGATTCCGCCTTCCAGTCACTTCGGGCTGCCACCACCACCTACGCCCAGTCGCTTGCCCTCACCTCCGAAGAGCGTGCCTCGCTCAACGAGGTCACGGCGCTGACCACTCGACTCCGACTCGCATCGGACTCGGTGACCGAGACGCCGCGCGCACCGATTGCCGACTCGCTCCTGGGCGCCGTTCGCACCCTCGCCTCGATCGAAGAAGGCGCGGCGGCATCGCGCGCCCTGGCCATCTCGGATCAGAGCACCGAGAAGCGTCGGTGGGTCTGGTTCCTGTTCGTTGTGGCGCTCATCATCGGCGTCGTCTCGGCGGTGGTCACGGTGCGATCCGTGGTGATACCCCTGCGACGTCTGGTTCAGGCCACCGAGCGAGTCGGAGCGGGTGACCTGCGAGCGGTCGATCTCGGACCGATGCCCCGCGAACTCGGTCAGCTGGCAGGCGCCATCCGTCGGATGAGCGAGGGCCTTGGTGGCGTGGTCGGATCCGTCGCCGAGGTCTCGACAGCGCTCACCGCGAATGCTGCCCAGCTCTCCACGCGGTCGGTCCAGCTCACTGATAGTGCCGGCGAGGTTTCCGGAGCGATAGCGAATGTTTCGGAGTCGGCCGAGCGCCAGGCCGAGAGCATGCGTGCCGCCGACGAGCTGCTGGGGGACCTGCGCTCGGCAGCCGCGCGATCGACGGCGGCGAGTCAACGGGTGGTCGCCGTTGCCGAGGGTATCCGTCGCACTGCAGCGACCCATCAGGTGCACTTGGGTGCTGCATCGGCCACCCTGCTCGAGCTCCACCAAGTCGTCGAGCGGACCACCCACTCGGTGGCACAGCTCGACGGCGCGGCGGCAGCGGTCTCGGAATTTGTCGAACTGACCGGGGAACTGGCTGGTCAGACCGAGTTGCTTGCCCTGAATGCGGCCATCGAGGCGGCCAGGGCCGGAACGGCGGGCGAGGGGTTTGCGGTCGTTGCGGCCGAGATTCGCCAGTTGGCAGAGACCAGCGCCGAGGGAGCACGGCGGATCGCCCGCACGGTCGCGGTGCTCGATGAACAGGTGAGGCTGGTGGCCGCCACCGTCGCCGCGGGGAAGGAACGCGTCTCGGGTGTGGAAGATGTCGCTGCCGGTGTGACCAGGGCGCTGGCCGAGATCGTGAGTGCGGTCGAGGAAGTCAGCCAAGCGGCGGGTACCGTGGCACGGGAGGCGGCGGCGCACCGTGCCTTGGCCGATCAGCTCGGCGGCACCGGTGCCGATGTCGCGCGCTCGGCGGCCGGGAACGCCCGAGCTGCGCAGCAGGTCAGTGACTCGGCCGAGGCGCAGTCGGCGGCCCCCCGGGAAATTGCATCGGCGGCAACCACGCTGGTGGCGACCGCCGATCGGTTGACACGATTGGTGAAGGGCTTCCGAGTCTAGCGCTTCCGGGAGCCGGCCTTCTTGCCGCCAACCGCGGACTTGGTTGTCGGCTTCTTGGCCTTGGTGCTGGCCTTGGGCTTCGCCGGAGCACGCTTGGGGGGGGTGGCCTTCTTGGCCGCCGCCTTCTTCTTCGTAGCTGCGGGCTTCGGGGCGGCCTTGCTCGCCTTCGGCTTCTTCGGGGCCGCCTGCTTCGCCGCAACCTTCTTCGGGACCGCCTTCTTCGCCGCCGCCTGCTTCGGGACCGCCTTCTTCGGTTCGGCCTTCTTCGGTTCGGCCTTCTTCCGTTCGGCCTTCTTCGGTTCGGGCTTCTTCGTTTCGGGCTTCTTCGGCGCCGCCGGTTTCACCGCCGCCTTCGGCGCTGCGGTCTTCACGGCCGGGGTGACCGCCGGCACGCTGGCTGCCGCCGCGGCCTTCTTGGCTTGGGCGGCCTTGGCACCCTTTCCGGTCGTCGGCGGGCGCCGGACGGGATTCGGGTGCTTCTCCTCGATGTCGGCGAGCAGTCGTTCAACCTCCTCTTCCTCGATCAGGTTCCGTCGCACACCGAAGCGGAGCAGCTCCTCGGCGTCCTCGATGTGGAACTCGCCGAGGCCAGCAGCGGCCCGGATGAGCTCGACCATCGCGCTGGCGACTGGGGAGCGGAGCACCGCGGCAATCCCGGGCAGCGCTTCCATGAGTGAGGAGATTTGTGGAGCAGCAAGTTCCGTCATTGGTTCCCTCTGGGTTGCGCCAACGTAGGCCGGTGGTATCTGGCCGTCAAGCTCCCGGCTCGAGCAGAGCGTCCCTTGACGGTTCCGGAGATTGGCCGTACCTGTAAAAGACGCGGGCTATCCCCGGGACCCCCCCGAGGCCTGAGCATGGAAAGGACCGCTGATGAGCCGGCGCCACGTCAAGGAATTTCGTCCCGATGAGGCCTTGAGTCTGATCAGTGCCGATCGCGAGGGAAAATCGCTCTCCTGCCCCAGTTGTGGCAACGCGGCGGTCGATCGCAGTCCACCACGGTGCCTCAATGGCGAGCATGTCGGCCGGGTCCATCTCGCCTGCGCCGGCTGTGGCCGCGTGGTCGCCTACATCGATCGTGACCAGACCCCTCCACGTCCCTGATTCCTGATCGCCCACGGCCCGCGGGTTGACCGCGACGCCGGCACGGAACGATCCTCCCCGCATGTCGACCCCGGGTACACATTCTTCGCGCGCCACCACCATCGTTTTGCTGACGGTGTTCGTGGATGTCATCGGCCTCGCGATGATCCTGCCGATCCTGCCGGGCACGGCGACGCGACTCGGCGCGACTCCCGCCCTGATCGGGGTACTCGTCGCCTCGTACAGTGCCGCCCAACTGGTCCTTGCCCCGGTCTGGGGACGGCTCAGCGACCGCATCGGCCGTCGACCCGTCCTGCTGCTCGGCCTCGCAGGTGGCGTGATCTCGTATGTCGTCTTTGCACTTGCAGGGAGTTGGCCCTTGCTCCTGCTCTCGCGGTTGATCGATGGCGGTTCGGGCGCGACTACCAATGTGGCACAGGCGTGGCTCGCCGATGGCACCCCACCGGAACGCCGCACCCGGGCGATGGGCCAGGTCGGCGCAGCGGTCGGCGCCGGCTTCATTGTCGGACCGATTCTTGGCGGAATCAGTTCGACCGGTGGCAGCGCGCTCCCGGGCTGGATTGCGGCCGCGATCACCCTCGTCAATCTCCTGGTGGCAGCGATCGCCCTGCCCGCCGCGCCGCCGCGTCGGGACCCCCCGGTCCCTTCCATCACTGTTCCCCCCCCCACCAGGTTCACAGTGCCGCTCCTGATCCTCTTCCTGTCGACACTCGCGTTCAGCGTGATGTATGTCGTCTTCCCGCTCTGGGGTGAACTGACCCTAGGTGCCGAACGAAGCACGGTGGGATACTGGTTCGCCTTCATCGGGCTGATCACGGCCGGGGTCCAGGGTGGCCTGCTCGGACGACTGGTGGCACGGCTCGGCGAGACGCGCACCGCCCGGAGTGGTGCCCTGCTCCTGATGCTCGGCCTCGGCATCCTGCCGTTCAGCACAGCAGGAGCACAGTGGCAATTCTATCTGGTGCTGGTGGTGATCGGCGCCGGCTACGGCCTCGCGGGCCCACCGCTCCTCGGCCTGATCTCGCGACACACCAACGTCGGGCGGCAGGGACGTGTGCTTGGGGTGGCCCAGAGCGTCAACGCGCTGGCACGGATCATCGGGCCGATTGTGGCAGGACTGGCGATGACCTGGATCGGGGCACGCCACGCCTTCCTGTCCGCCGCAGGGTTCGCGCTCGCGGCCGCCGTGCTCACTCTCGGTTCGGCGGCGGTGTTACGGACCGCGACGCTGCCTAGCGCGGAACGGTGAAGACCCGGTCCCAGCGCACTTCACGCATGAAGGCGAAGTCGAGTGAACTCAGCATGTTGAACGAGTAGTAGACCAGCATCGGATGGCCACGCACGTTTCGTCGCGGCAGGAATCCCCAATAGCGGCCGTCGAGCGAATCATCACGATTGTCGCCGAGCACGAAGAGGGAATCGCCGGGGACCACCACCGGCCCCCAGTCGTGCATGTCGGGGACGTATCGCGGTGGGACCGGACCCGCGAAATGCTCCACCTGCCATCCGCGCATCCGAGCGCGCAACACTGGATTCTCGGTGCGGCGCAGATCGACCGGTGTCGTGTACGGTTCATCGAGTCGCACCGCGTTCCGGTACATCACGCCACCGCGCATCTCGAGTGTGTCACCCGGAGTACCGATCAACCGCTTGACGATCTTCATGTCGGGATCATCGACCGAATCGAAGACGATGATATCGCCGTGCTCCGGCTCCCGCACGGCCGGCAGCCACGTGTGCAACAGCGGGACTTCGGCGCCGTAAAGGAACTTGTTGACGAAGAGAAAATCACCGATCTGGAGGGTGTTCTGCATCGACCCCGACGGAATCTTGAAGGCCTCGACAAGGAAGGTCCGCAGGAACACCCACACCACCAGCGCGATCGCAATGGACTTGAACCAGTCGAACAACCATCGACCGGCCGAGCGACTGCGACTCCGGGCTGGTGCGGTCACAGGTCAGTCCTTCCAATCCGCGATGAAGAGGTTCGTCTCGTGTGGTTGACTGCCGTGCCGATTCGAGGCGAACACGATCTTGGTCCCGTCGGCCGACAGCATCGGGAAGCTGTTGAAGTCGTCCGAGTACGTCACCCGCTCGAGCCCAGTCCCATCGAGATTGATCAGGTACAGTTCGAACGTCCGACCATCGGGGCTGCCCTTGTTCGACGAGAAGATGATCCGCTTGCCGTCCGGCAGGAAGCTTGGGGCGAAGTTCGCGCCCCCAAGCGACGTGAGCTGCGTCGGTTCACTGCCGTCCGCATTCGCGACCCAGAGCTCGAGCGCCGATGGCCGCACCATGCGCTCCCCGAGGAGGCGGAGATAGTCGGCCGAATCGGTGGCCGTCACGGGGTACTGCGCGCGCCACACGATCTTGGTGCCATCCGGTGAGAAGAACGCCCCGCCGTCATACCCGACGCGGTTGGTGATCCGACGCCGGTCGGTGCCATCGACATTCATCGTGTAGAGCTCGACATCGCCCTCGACCGTCGACGTGAAGATCACGCGCTCGCCATCGGGGCTCGCGGTGGCCTCGGCATTGTAGGCTCCGTTGTCGGTCAGCTGACGCGTGTCCGTGCCGTCAGGATTCGCCGTATAGAGCTCGAGGTGCCCGAGGGGCCAGACATAGCCCTTCGACTTGTCGACCGGTGCCGGACAGGCCGGGTTGTCGGCCTGGGTCGAGGCGTACATGATCCGGCTGTCGGCCTGGATGAAGTAGCCGCACGTCGTCCGGCCCTTCCCGTTGCTGACACGCCGCCTGCCCGAGCCGTCGATGTTCATCACATACTGCTGATCGCAGCCGCTCGAGACCGAGTCCTGCCGCTGGAAGATCAGCCGCGTCCCATCCTTGGAGAAATACGCCTCGGCGTTGTTGCCGCCGAACGTGAGCTGGCGGATGTTGGCGAGATGCGTCTCGCCGTCAACCGGCGTCACATAGGTGGTCGAGGCGATGGTGGTCGCCGCACCGGGCGGCAGAGCGTGGTCGGCATTGGCGCCGGCGCAAGCGGCCAGCGCCAGCACGCCAGCAATTCGGACAGTCGCGTGGAACGAAATGGCTCGATCCTCCAGATGATCGGGATTCACCCGTCCAGGGCCTTCTGGACCTGGTCGGCGTGCCCCGCGGGCTTGACCTTCTCGAACAGATGGCGGATCACCCCGTCACCATCGATGATGAAGGTCGTCCGCAGGATCCCGAAGTACTTCTTGCCATACATCGACTTCTCGCCCCACGCCCCATACGCGTCGGCGACCGCATGGTCGGTGTCGGCGAGGAGCGAGAACGGCAGATCGAACTTCTTCCGGAACGCGACATGCTTCGCCGGTGCATCTGGCGAGACACCCAGGACCACCGCACCGGCAGCCTTGACCCGCGCCCAATTGTCTCGCAGTCCACAGGCCTGCGTGGTACACCCCGGCGTGTCGTCCTTCGGATAGAAGTACAGCACCACCGAGGTCCCGGCAAAGTCGCTCAGGCGCACGACCTGGCCATCCTGATCCGGCAATGCGAAAGATGGCGCGCGATCACCAACCGAGAGCATCCGTAATCCTCCGGAGGTCAGGGTACCAAGTGGCGCGGGACCGACGGCAGCCGGTCGAGACGGCGCACCGGATGCATCGCCCGCGGTCGAAGGCCACGATCGAATGCGTTCCACGTTGTCAGGCCATCTTCCGAGGCCGGCTCGAGCACGAACGCGGCCAGCAGCCCTTCCCGCTGATCGGTCGAGATCAGGTAGCTCCCCACCAACAAGGAGTCGGCCGTCGATGAGCCCCAAGCGCCCTCGACCGAGACCAACCGGTGGCCTTCGAAGGTCCGACCAACCTTGACGGAGTCCATCCGGAACTTCTCGCTCGCTCCGACCCACGGGGCATCGAGTTGCTCGACCACCACGCCCTCATTGCGGAGCAGCGTCACGATTTCGCTCCATTCAGGACCGACCACATAGGCGGCCGGGATCTTTTCCGAGCGCGTCCCGACAAAGCGATCGATCACCGGCATCAGCACCGACCGGAACTCGCCGGTCCGCTGGCGCCGTGAGAATCCGCCGCTGCCCTCCCCGCTGGCCAGCGAGATCTCGGCGACGACGGTATCCATCCTGGCCGGCGCGAATGCGCTCCGGATGATCACCGAATCGGGCCGCGCCGCGATGGTGCGTGCCATATGCTCCCGGACCGCGACCGGATGCTCGGCGAGCCACCGAAGAGTCGCCACCACGAACGCGTAGGTCGAGGTGATCCGCTTCGCGAAGGGATCGTTGCTGTACGCCTCACTCAGGATCGAGAGGCGGCTCATCCCCATCCGGTTGCTGCCGTACCGTGGCGTTGACTCGTAGGTGACCCAACCCTTCACCAGTGAGTCGGGCGTCTGATCCATGAAATTGCCGTACGGATAGGTTTGGACACCCTGCCGGCGCAACCGCGCCCGGATCTGCTCGAGTACAGTGTCCTGCACCCAGGCATTGGCGGCTGTCGGGTTCGGATTGAGTCCCGGTGACCAGGTCAGGTTGTAGCCGTGGTAGGACCCGTTCGTGGTGTGGAGATCCATCCATGCATCGGGATCCCAGTCACGCACGAACGCCAACGACGCGCGCGTCTCGGGCGCATCCTGCTTGATGTAGTCGCGATTGAGATCGTACCCCTGTCCGTTCGGGCGAAGCCCCACCGTGTCCGGACCATTCTGTCCTGGACGCGTGCGCGTGGCCGGCCCGAAGGCGTCGTTGCCATCGGCATTGTAGATCGGCACCGCGAGCACGATCACGCTATCGAGCAGCGGTCGAAGCGAACCGAGCGTGAGGTCCCGGAGGACCTGAAGCAGCGCCTCTTTTCCCTCGACCTCACCGGCATGGATGTTGGCCTGGATGTAGACGATCGGCTTGCCACTCCGGTGTGCTTCACCGGGACCGCTGACCATCGGTCGTGCCGCGATCACATACGGAATGCGTCGACCCTGGGGCGAGGTCCCGAGTGTCCCGACCCGAATCCCTGCGCCACGATCAGCGAGCGAGTCGAGGAACATCAGGACATCGGCATGCGACGACGTACGCTGCGCGTCGGTGCGCTCCGCGGTCGTCGACTGCGCGGCGATCGGGGTGCCGAGGAGCACCAGCGATGCAAGCAATGTGAAACGGCGCATCAGTCAAACTCCTGGGTGAAGTCGGGAACCAGCAGGCGACGAGCAACATCACGACTCACGCCACCATCGGGGATAAACGTCAATTCCGGAATGATCATCAGGGTATTCGGCCTGACCATCTCCACCGAGACGGGACCGCCCAATCCGACGGCCTCCGCCAACGCGAGCGGCTCGGAAAGATGGCGGACCAGGAGGGTGCGAACCTGGCGCGGATCGTCGACTCGGTTGGCAAGCGCTCGCACCAGAAGGTAGCCGAGGACGTGCGTGTCGTCAGGTCGCTCGGCGCCGAGAGCCAGCCGTTTTTCGGCTTCGATGAATGCGAAGAGCGGCATCCGGGGTTTGGCCGGGGCGAAGACCTGCTCGGTCGCCCATTCTGCGGCACCCTCCACGAGCCAGGGGTCGCCATCGAGGAGATGCACGCCCCACGGATGGCTCCGCCAGGCGCGGGCCTCCGGATCGGCCAGCCGCGCCGCGCTGAATCGCAGGTGCTGCCACTCGTGCACCACGGTGCCGACGGCGAAGAGCGGCAGGATCGTCGGATCGATCAGGATCCGGTCCGTGGCACCGATGAATCCGCCCAGACGGCTCCGCACCACCTCGCCCGGGTCACGTAACATCATCGATGTCGCCCCGACCACGACCGGCAACGACGGCACACCCATGGTTTCGATGCGCCGCCACGTGTCGAATGCCTCACCCAGTCCATGGCCGGTGACCAACCACTCGGCGGCAACGGCGTTGGCCGGTTCGATCAGTCGTGACGCGAGGGCGCCAAGTCCAACCACGGGCACCGCCTGCATGCCGCCGTAGCTGGTGGGGATCACGCGCGGAGTCGGCAGGGAATCCATATCCCAGAAGGCCGCGACCATCGCGCTCGGCGAGCGATAGCCAGCGGTGGTCTCGACCCAGGGCCGGTCGAGCAACCAGGTCACCGCTTCCAGCCACCACCGGCGGGCATCGACATAAGCCCCCACAATGGCCCGAGCGCCGAGCAGACTTCCATCGGTCTCGGAGAGCCCGGGACGACTCCCCCCTCCTGGAAGGAAGTACCGGCGGCGAGCCAATTCCCAGAGGGTACGCCGCACCTGCACGCTGTCGATGTCGCCGGTGGGCAACACCGCAGCGGCCTGGAGCGCGGCGGCGAGTCGTTCGGGGCTCAGGTGACCCGGACCGATCCTCCCGGCGGCCAGCTCCCAGGCGACTTGGTGCATGTCGATCCGCCAAGCCCCAGGGCGACCAAAGATGCGTCGAAAATCGGCATCCGCCGCCGGCCCGGTCGCGATCTGGTCGAGGACCGCCGCAGCCAGCCGGCGACCCTCGGGGCGCTCGCCAACCACGAGTGCCTGGGCACGCTGGGTGATACCGACCACGTCAGCCGCCGGCATGCCCACGGCCTGGGCGAGCCGAGCGTGCTCCGTCAGCAGCGTATCGCGCGAGAGAAGGCGTGCCCGCCACGCGTCGGGAAACTGGGAGGAGGTGGCATCACTGCCGACCACCAGCTCACGGAATCGGAGCCGCGGGCCGACCGGCCACTCGTCGCTCCCGGGTGCGATGCGTCGCGCCTCGAATCGCGCCGGGGTGGTGGCAGGGCCATGCCAGAGGCCCGTCAGCGAATCGCCGACGAGGGTACCGACGAACAGTCCCCCCCCTGAAATCCGGAACCGGAGTGACGTGCCGTGCCACTCGACCTGATCGACCGGGAGCCACGCACGGTCCGCGCTCTCGAGCAGGAGTTGCCCACTGTCCGCATCCAGGCGCAGGTCGCCCCGGTCGTCGAGCATATCGCCATGCACCCGCACGGCCCACCGACCGGCCGGCATCGTCTGGGCCGCGAGTGGTCCCGCCGTGCCACTGATCGCCAGCCCGAGACCCCAGGTGGCGAGAAGGCGCTTCACCCTTCCCGCGCCCCCTGTGGACGGCGGTCAACGACGGTCGGGCTCACCGGCGCGCCCTCGAAGAGACGCTCCCCCCCCCTACCACGACCTGCTCGCCGATGTCGACGCCTTTCCGAATCTCGACGAAGCCTGGTGTCCGGACGCCCAGTTCAACCTCACGTCGGGTGACCTTGCCGTCGATCACCACCCAGACGAACGAGGCGCCGGCGGCCGGGGAGATTGCCTCCTCGGGAATCACGGTTGCCGCGGTACGCGTCTCGGTGGCCAGCCGGGCCTCGATGAACATCCCCGCCTGAAGGGCGCCATCGGGGTTCTCGACCAACGCCTTGACGGTGATGCTGCGGCCGGGCAACGTCACCACCGGATTGACGAAATCGACCCGACCCGAGAAGGTCCGACCAGTCAGGGCGGCCACCCGGAAGGTGACCTCCTGCCCGCGGCGGAGTTCCGTGGCGTAGCGCTCCGGGACCTGGAACACCGCACGCTGCGGCGACACCGTCTGCAAGGAGAGCAGCGCCCGTTGCGGCGTGACATAGTCGCCGACCGACACCCGTCGCACACCAATCACCCCGGCGAACGGCGCGCGCACGGTGGTGCGATCGAGTCGGACCTGCAGCAGGGCCAGCGACGCTTCGGCAGATCGCGACGTCGCCTCGGCCCGTTCGAAGTCGGCCTGTGCCGCCGCCTTGTCGGCGACCAGCACCTTGGTGCGCTCGAGACCCTGGCGTGCGAGGTCCCGATCGGCAGTTGCACGCGCGACCTGCGCCTGCAGTTCGGCGTCATCGACCTTGATGAGCGGTGCGCCGGCTGCGACCCTAGCGCCCTCACGGAAGAGGATTGCGGTGACCCGACCGTCGACATCCGCGCTCAGATCGATCTGCTGCAACGGTTCAATCTCACCGGTGGCGATGATCGCATCGACGACCGTGTCGGGGAATGCCGCGGCGACCTCGACCGGTGAGGCGGGCGGTGGACCGCCCGTCTGGGCACCCCCTTTGGGAGCATCGCCCCCGCAGGCCACGAGAAGAGCAAGCGCGACTTGGCAGCAGAGCTTCGGGTTCACGGGCGACTCGGATCGGATGCGGGTGAAAGTCTGGTTCCCAAAATGGCCTCGAGTCCAGCTCGGGTGAGGCGGACCTCATACTGTGCGCGTACCCGGTCCGACTCGGCCTCGGCCAACTGGGTCTGGGCATCGAGCAACTCCAGCACCGTCGAGGCACCCGCCTGATAGCGGGCCTCCTGGACCCGGAGCACCTCGGTCGCGACGCCGACGGCACTCAGGTCGATCTCGAGTGTCCGACGTGCAACATCGTAGGTGGTGTACGCCTCGGTCACATCGTGTCGGGCGCCACGCTCGAGGTCCTGGCGCACGACCCGTGCGACATCGCGCTGCGTGGCGAGCTGCTGCATCTGTACCTCGCGCTGGCCGCCGTTCCAGAGCGCCCAGGATCCCGAGATCCCGAGCGACCGTCGACTCGTGGCGGTCGGGAAGAACTTGTTGTCAAACGCCGACCAGGTCGCGTTGAGCGACACCGACGGGAGATAGCTGCCGCGTTGCGCCTTGAGGGCAGCCATCGCGGCGCGCTCACTGGCCCGCGCCTGCTGCCATGCCGGTCCCTCGGAGACGGCGAGCTGGACGGCCTCCTCAAGCGACATCATGAGCACAGGTGGCACGCTGTCGGTCGGCTCGGCGGCATCGACCGGGCCGGAGATGCCGACCCGACGACCGAGCTGCAGTCGCGCGACCACCAAGGCGGCCTCTCGCGTGAGCACCGCCGTCTCGGCACGCTGGCGCTCGAGCAGCAGTTGGAGCGAATCCGATTGGACCGTCGCCCCCCCCTGCACCCGGGCGCGCGCGAGCGCGAACTGGCTTTCCGCGCGTGCGAGGCGCTGACGGGCCACCACCAACAGGTCGCGCGCACCGAGTACCCCGTAGTAGTCGCGCTCGGTCTCGAGGGCCGCCAGGAATCGCGCACCCAGCTCGCCGGCTTCGGCGCGATCGAATTCAGCCGACGCCTGCCGCGCTTGCTGCCACTTGCGGCCACCGGCGAACACTTCGTATCGCGCATCGAGGCTCGCCGAGCCGATCGCACTCGCCGCCTGGCCGATGCCGATATTGAACTGCGATGTCGAGAGCTGCTGGTAACTCGCGCTCGCGGTGACATTCGGGACGAAGAACGTGAGCCGAGCGGCGCGACGACCCCATTCCGCATTCTCGAGTTGGCCGACACTCTGCACGTAGTCGGGACTCACGGCGAGCGCCGATTCCAGTGCCTCCGTGAGCGTGACGACCGGGATCGAATCGGGGCCAGGGACCTGCGCGAGCACGCCGAGCATCAGGATGGTGGCGATCATGGCGCATCCTCCGCTGGCAGCGGTTCGTCTCGGGATCGCAGCCCCTCGACCAGCATCCAGACGACCGGCACCACGAGCAGTGTCATCGCCGCCGAGAAGGCGACACCGCCGACGATCGCGTAGCCGAGCGGGCGCCGTGACGACGAACCGGCACCAAGCCCGATGGCGATCGGCAAGGCACCCATGATCGTCGCGACGGTGGTCATCAGGATCGGTCGGAAGCGGATCCGGCCGGCCTCGAGGATCGCCTCCAGCCGTTCACGCCCGCGTTCTCGTTGCTGGTTGGCGTATTCCACCAGCAGGATCGAGTTCTTGGTCACGAGGCCGACCAGCAGGATCAAGCCGATCTGCGAATAGAGGTTGATCGTCGCGCCCATCAGCTTGAGGGTGAAGATCGCGCCGATTACCGCGAGCGGCACCGCCACCAGCACCGTCAACGGATGCAGCAAGGACTCGAACTGCACGGCGAGCACCATGAACACCACCAGGATCGCGAGCCCAAACGCGAACACCAGCTCGCCGCCGCTCTCCTCCAGTTCACGCGCCTGTCCGCCCAGCGCGACCGTGGTACCGGCTGGCAACTCGGCAGCCGTAAGTGCATTGAGCGTGTCGACCGCCTCGCCCAGCGTGAAGGTCGGGGTCACGGCCGCCGAGAGGGTGAAGCTGCGCACGCGCTGGTAGTGGGAGATCGCGCGCGGCCCGGTGGTCTCATCGATGCTCGCGATCGCATCAAGGCGAATCAGTGCCTCACCGCGACCGCGCACGAAGAGGTTGTCCATGTCCGACGGAGTGGCCCGCTTGATCGGATCAAGTTGCATCAGGACGTCATACAGCTTGTTCTGGCGGGTGAACGTCCCCGCCCGCGTCCCGCCGAGGAGCGTCTGCAAGGTGTTGGCGACATCGTTCACCGGCACGCCGAGGTCTTCAGCACGATCTCGGTCGTACGCGACCGTGAGCTCCGGCTTGTTGACCTTCAAGTCGGAGTCGACGTTGATGAGCCCGGTGACGCCGCGCGCGGCGGCCAGGAGCTTGTCGTTCGCGACCAGCAACGAATCGTAGTTCGGGTTCCGGACGATGAATTGCACCGGTGACCCGAAGCCGCCGATCGCCGGCGGATTTTGCAAGAAGACGAACGCCCCGATCACGCCACCCAGCTTGGGCCGCAGGCGCGCGAGAACCGTCTCGGCATCGTCGTCAGGCCGATCCTCGATTGGTGTGAGCAGGGCGCCGACAAACCCGCTGTTCGGCGAGCCGCCCCCGAAGCCACCGACCGACGAGAAGACATGCGCCACCCCCGAGTCCGCCAGCAAGATCTGCTCTGCCTGGCCTTGATACCGGTCGGTATAGGCGAGCGTGGCGCCCTCCGGCGCGATCACCGCGCCAAAGAGGATGCCACGGTCGTCGGCCGGGATGAACTCGCGCTGGAGCGTGCGGAACACGGCCCAGGCGCCACCGAGCAATACCACCATGGCTAGCAGGACCGGCAACGGGTGGGCCAAGGCGCGTCGCAACATGCCAGCGTAGCCCGTGGCCAGACGATCAAACCCCGACTCGAGCATCTGGTAGGTGCGGCCGTGCGATTTTGGCACTCGCAGGATCTTCGCGCACAACATGGGCGTGAGGGTCAGCGCGACCACCCCGGAGAGGAAGACGGAGCCGGCCAGCGCCAGACCGAACTCGTTGAACAATCGCCCGGTGTTGCCTTCGAGGAAGGCGAGCGGGACGAACACGGCGATCAGCGAGGCGGTCGTCGCGATGACCGCGAACCCGATCTCGCTGGTGCCGTCACGCGCCGCTTGTTCGGGTGATTTCCCGAACTCCTCCTGATGGCGATACGCGTTCTCGAGCACAATGATCGCGTCATCGACCACGATCCCGATCGCAATGGTGAGTGCCAGCAACGTGAAATTGTTGATACTGTACCCGAGCCAGAACATCACGGCAAACACCGAGATGATCGATGCCGGGATCGCGAAAGCCGGGATCAGCGTCGCCCGAAGATTCCGGAGGAACAGGAAGATGATGATCACCACGAGAACCGCAGCCTCGACCAGCGTCCGCTCCGCCTCGTGGATCGATCGCTTGACGAACTCCGAGCCGTCGAAGGCGGGCTGGAGCGTCATCCCGGGTGGCAAGGCGGCCTGCAGGGCAGGTAGCGCCCCGTAGATCGCCTCGGACACCTTGAGCTGATTGGCCTTCGATTGGCGCACCACACCGATCCCGACCGATGGATTGCCATCGAAGCGGAAGAGCGAGCGCTCGTTCTCGGCACCGAGTTCGACGCGCGCGATATCGCGCAACTTGACCGGCACCCCACCGGCGCTCGAGACCACCACATCTGCAAATTCTCCGGGCGTTCGCAACTCGCCCATCGAGCGCACCGTGAACTCGCGCTGACTGGACTCGATGCGACCGGCCGGTACCTCGACGTTGCGGGTCCGGATCGCCTGCGCCACTTCCTGGACGGTCAGGCCATGGGACGCCAGGGCGTCTGGGTCGAGCCAGACGCGCATCGCATACTTCCGCTGTCCGAGAATTTGGGCACTGCCGACGCCGGGGATCGTCTGCAACTGCTGCTTGACCACACGATCGGCGACATCGCTCAGTTCGAGCAGGTCCATCCCGGGCGCCGACAGAGACAGATAGAAGAACGGGCGCGCATCAGCGTCCTGCTTGGCGATCACGGGTTCTTCGATGTCGAGCGGGAGTCGACCGCGAACCCGCGAGACCTTGTCCCGAACGTCCTGGGCCGCCGTCTCGACATCACGATCAAGGGTGAACTCCAGCACGATGTTGCTCGACTGCTCGCCACTACTCGAGGTGAGCGTGCGGAGCCCCTCGAGCGTGCTCAGTTCCTCCTCGAGCACATCGGTCACCGACGACTCCATCACGCGCGGATTGGCACCGCGGAGCACGGTGGAGACCGAGATGATTGGGGGATCAATATCGGGGAGTTCGCGCACCGAGAGACGCTGATAGCCCAGGACGCCGAAGAGCACCAGCGCCAACGAGAGCATCGCCGCGAAGACGGGGCGGCGAATGGAAAGATCGGAAAGCTGCATGCCACCACTCTATCTTCGAGGAATCCCCACCGCACCGGACCGAGGTCCGGGCCAACCTGACGGGGTGTTCATGCTGCATCACTGGAAGCGGGGACTCGCGTGGCCATCAAACTGAGCGCTCGGCAGCAGGCACAAGTCGCCTGGCTGGAGACCGTGCCGAGAAAATACGATCGACTCGTCCGAGCCATCGAGCAACTCTCGACCAACCAGGCCGACGACGCCCTGGTCCGCCAGACCCAGCGCCTGCTCGAGGAGATGAAGTCGCAGGCCTCCCAGCTCGGGCTCGGTGCCTTGGGTGATGCCTACGGAATCATGGCGACAATGTTGCGACGGGCTGGTGGACACCAGACCAAGGTCCGCGGACTCCGGGAGATGCTGGCGGGCGCCAAGATCAACTACGACGGCGCCCTGCGTGCCGCCAAACAGCCGGAGCCGGCCAGCCCGGCCTCGGACAGCGGCCCTACCGCTCCCTGAAGACCTTGTCGAGGATCGGCGAACTCGTGAAGCCGATCATCGCGAAAATCACCACCGTGAGCATCAGCGTCACGTACGTCAGTGCGGCAATCAGGACACCGGCACCCAGGCCGGCCAGGATCATGCCGAGATAATAGACCATCGCCAGATTCTCCCTGTCCGCGGTCATCGCGGGTCGGGGACACTAGTCCGGATCCATATTATTCGGGAGAGCCAACCAGACGGGCCGGGCTACGTTTGGAGCCATGCAGGAGCTCTTCCCACCGGCGGCCGCAACCGAGCTGGCCGACGCCATCTTCCAGGCCGCGATCACGGCGGGCCTCGCCTGCCTGGCACTCGTGCTCCACCGCTGGCTGCGCGAGCGCTGGCTCGCCTGGTGGGCGGGCGCGTGGACGCTCTATCTCGTGCGGCTCCTCGCCATCATCGCGTTCCTCAACTCCGGCGACCTGATCTGGCTCTACTGGCATCAGGTGATCACCGGGTGGGTCGCCCTCGCGATTCTGTGGGCCGCCTTGGTCTTCTCCCGCAATGCCCGGTGGCGTACGGCGTACCTGACCTACGCGGCCTTCCCGCTGGTCCTGGGCTGGATCGCCGTCAACGGCCTCGACCGCTTCACCGCGGTGGCGATACCGATGGTGATCCTGCTGAGCGGCGCCACCCTCTGGACCGGCTGGGTGTTCTGGCATCACGGTCGGCGCACCGGATCGGTCGGCTCCCGATTCCTCGCCGTGGCGTTCGCCCTCTGGGGGCTCCATCACCTTGACTACCCCTTCCTGCGCGCCCGCGGAGCCTGGGCGCCGTGGGGCTATTTCCTCGACATCATCTTCGAGTTGGCAATTGGTGTGGGCTTCGGCCTCATGGTCCTGACCGACCTCGCCCGGCGACTCGACGAGCGGCGAGAGGACATCGCCACGCTCCAGGATCGGCAGGTGACCGCGGAGGAGGGTGAACGCCGCCGGCTGGCCCGTGACCTCCACGACGAATCGGCCCAGACCTTCTCGGCCGTCCGGCTCGAGATCGGCATGCTCCGGGAGCGCGTCGACCCGCCCACCCAGGCGGGGCTCGATCGGGTCCTCGACCTGGTCGACCGCGGCATCGGCGGCGTGCGCCGCGTCATCAACGACCTGCGGCCATCGCTCCTCGACGATCTCGGGCTCTTGGCGGCGATCCGAGCCTTGGCCGAGGAGACCGAGGCCAGGGGTGGGCCGATCATTCGATTCGAGCTGCCCGAGACGATTCCCGAGATGGCGGGTGACCGCGAGTTGGCGCTCTTCCGGGCCACCCAGGAAGCGCTCGCCAACGTGGTCCGCCACGCCAGCGCCTCGACCGCGAGTGTCGCCGTCGTCGTGATCGGCGATCGGGTGGAGATCACGATCGCGGACGATGGTCGTGGGTTTGCGGTCGGACAAAACCTCGCAACTTTTGAGCACGAGGGCCGCCTGGGCCTGGTGGGAATGCGTGAACGGATCGGTGCCCTCGGTGGCTCCGTCGACGTGACTGGCGACGAGGGCGTGACGGTGCGTGTCGATGTACCCGTGGGGGGACGATGAGTGATGCCTCGGTGACGGTCTGCATCGCAGACGATCACGCGGTCGTGCGCGAGGGTATTCGGCGGGTGCTCGAGGGGCAACCAGGGGTCAGAGTGGTAGGCGAGGCCGCCGACGGCGACGAGGCACTCGCCATGGTCGAACGGCTCGCGCCCGAGGTGCTCGTGGCCGACGTCGCGATGCCGGGGCGCACGGGTATTGCTGTCGCCGCCGAACTCACACGGCGTGGCAGCAGCACACGCGTGCTGATCCTCTCGATGCA
>JBBSPX010000022.1:0-22180 GCA_038258395.1 Gemmatimonadales bacterium
CTTGCCGAGGCCTCCCTTGACGGCTATCTTGCGTGGCTCAATGGGGCGCGCCTTCTTGCTGACGCTACAGTTCGATGGGACGGAATTCTGCGGCTGGCAGCGCCAGCGGGAAGGCCGATCCGTTCAGGGCGAGGTGGAACGAGTGCTCTCCCGCCTGGCGGGTCGCCCGACACAGGCCATCGCCGCTGGACGCACCGACGCGGGCGTTCACGCACTGGCGATGCCGGTCAGCACCACGCTCCCGACGAGATGGACCGCCCCCGACCTCCTGAGGGCCCTCAATTCGCTCCTTCCCGACTCTATCGCCGTATCGGCAGTCCACGCCGTCCACCCCGGAACCGACGCCCGTCGTCACGCGATGGGACGACGCTACCGCTACGACATCGGGACGGGTCTCACTGCGCGCTCGCCGTTTCGGCGACGAACCGAGTGGCCGTTGGGTCGGACGCTGGACCCGGATGCGCTCCAGACCGCAGCCGACGCCATTCTCGGTGAACACGATTTTCGCGCCTTCGCCGCCGTGGGTGAGCCAAAGCCCCACTATCGGTGCGATCTTGTTGAGGCGCACTGGGACATCGGCGAACGGGACCTCCTCCGATTCACGATCGCGGCCGATCGTTTCCTGCACCACATGGTACGATTCCTCGTCGGCACGATGGTGGAGATCGGACTCGCTCGCCGGAGCGTGGACGAGATGGCCGAGTTGTTGACACGAACCGACAATGCCCGCACGGCAGCGCCCGCGCCTGCCTCGGGCCTGACCTTCCTCTCGGCGAGTTATCCGCCCGAGATATTCCTTGAGGACGCTGCGGCATGGTGACACGTCGACTTCCAGTCATGCTCCTTGTCTTGATCGCGGCCTGCGGACATGGCGAGGAAGCGAGCGCACAGCAGGCCGGCACACGGGTGCAGGAGTTCCCCACTCCCGATACCGGTTCACACACGCTCACGACCTCGCGTCGGACCGCCATCGTCGATGCAAGTGCCCGGGTCTCGCCCTCGGTCGTATCCGTCCGGGTGATCTCTCGACGCCAGGTCACCTCGAGCAGTCTCGACGGGTTCTACGGGGTACCGCGGGAGCAGACACAGCAAGGCTTCGCCACGGGCTTCGTGATTCGGGCTGATGGCGTGATCCTCACGAACCAGCACGTGGTCGCCGGCGCGGATCAGATCACGGTCACGCTCACCGATGGGACGGACGTGGAGGGACGCCTCGTCGGCGAGGACCCGCTGACCGACATCGCGGTGATCAAGATCGAGCGAGACGGATTGCCGGTGGCTCCCATCGGACGATCAGACGATCTCCAGATTGGCGAATGGGCGATCGCGATGGGCAATCCTTACTCGTTCCTGCTGGGCAACAGCGAGCCGACCGTCACTGCCGGGGTCATCAGCGCAACCGGGCGCAATATTGTGCCGAGTGGTGGAATGACGGGCCGCTACTACGACATGATCCAGACCGATGCGGCGATCAATCCCGGCAATTCCGGGGGACCACTCGTGAACGCGTCCGGCCAGGTGATTGGTGTCGACGCCTCGATCCTGTCGAACACCGGGGAGTCGGTGGGCGTCGGGTTTGCGATCCCGATCGAGCGAGCGATGCGTGTGGCCAGCGAGCTCCTTCGGGACGGGACGGTGCGTCGGGCATGGGTCGGACTCGATGTGGCGGGGGCTGACCGGATGAGTGAGTGGAAGAGTGCCGGCGGTGTGCCAGTGGTCAACGTCGTTCCCGGCGGTCCAGCCGCCCGCGCAGGGTTGGCGCCGGGCGACGTCCTGGTTCGCGCCAACGGGCGGCGTCTTCGGAACTATCTCGATTGGGAGGCGGTGCTGCTCGACATCCACATCGGGGACCACATCGACGCGGTCGCGCTCACCGAGGGCAAGGAGCGTTCACACAACATCGTACCCTCGGACTTGCCGACGGTGACGGCCGAGCGTGTCCGACTCCGAGGTATCGATCTCGCCGCACTCACCCCAGGCATCCGCGGCGAACTTGGCGCACGATCGGCGGCCGGTGCCGTGATCATCAGCATTCCCGAAGAGACCACTCGGCTCACGGGACTGCGCGACGGTGACGTGATCGTGCGCCTCGATTTCCGTGACACCGCTCGCCAGTTGCACCAGCGGGCGATCACGACGCCCGTCGAGATGCGTCAAGCGCTCGACGACGTGCCGAGTGGCTACCCGTTCGCGCTCATCTACGAGCGACGTGGACAGTACCTCGTCGTGGAGCTGACAAACTGATGACCGTGCCACGCTGGCAGTCGCCGCTCTCGGGGAGGTATGCATCCCCCGAAATGCTTGCCCTCTGGAGTGAGCCACACCGCATCGCCACCTGGCGTCGGGTCTGGCTGGCGCTGGCGGAGGCCGAGCAGGCGGTGGGGATCGCCATCCCGAATGCGGCGCTCGCGGAGATGCGTGCCGCGCTCGACACGGCAGATCTGGACGAGGCCGCTGAATACGAGCGTCGTTTCCGTCACGATGTCATGGCGCACGTGCACCACTTCGGCGATCAAGCCCCCGCCGCGCGCGCGTACCTCCATCTGGGTGCGACCAGCGCGTTCGTCACGGACAATGCCGATGGGCTGATCGTGCGCGAGGGACTCGAACTGATCCTCGGTCGTCTGCTGGCCGTGACCGATGCGCTTCGCACCTTCGCGGAGATCGAGGCTGCGACCCCGACGCTCGCGTACACGCACTTTCAACCGGCACAGCTCACGACCGTGGGCAAGCGTGCGACCCTCTGGCTGCAGGATCTTGCGCTCGACATCGAGTCACTCCTGCACCTGCTCGCTCAGTGGCGGTTGCGCGGATGCAAGGGCACAACCGGGACTCAAGCGTCCTTCCTCGACTTACTGGCCGGCGATCACGCCGCCGTGCGTCGTCTCGAGCGCGAGGTGGCCAGCCGGCTCGGCCATGACCGGGTGTTCGCCGCGACCGGCCAGACCTATCCGCGCAAGCTCGACAGCCAGGTACTCGACGTGCTGAGTGGCATTGCGCAGTCGGCCGCCAAGTTCGGTGCTGACCTCCGACTCCTGCAGCATGAGGGGGAGCTGCTCGAACCGTTCGAACGCGAGCAGATCGGTTCGAGTGCGATGGCCTACAAGCGCAATCCGATGCGCGCCGAGCGGATGGGCGCGCTGGCGCGCCACGTCATCACGCTGCAGCAGAATGCCGCCCATACCGCGGCCGCCCAGTGGCTCGAGCGCACGCTCGACGATTCGGCGAATCGTCGGTTGACGCTTCCCGAAGCATTCCTGTCAATCGATGCGATCCTGCTCCTGTACGGGAACATCGCGGGTGGACTCGAGGTCCGTCATGCGGTGATCGCCCGACACGTCGAGACCCAGATGCCCTTCATGGCGACCGAGCGGTGGCTGATGCTCGCCGTCCAGGCGGGCGGGGATCGACAGGCACTCCACGAGGTGATCCGCCGCCATTCGCTGGCCGTGCATGAGGCCGTGGCCACGGGGGCGCCAAACGATCTCGCCGACCGACTCGCAGGCGATCCGGCCTTTGGTCAGATTCCGGCTGCAACCCTGCGGGACGAACTGACGCCGGACCGATACGTTGGTCGCGCGCCGACTCAGGTCGGTGAATTCCTCTTTGAATACCTCGATCCACTTGTCGCGCTGGCGCGCCCGAGCGCGCGCCAGGCACCCCATGGGGGGATTCGCGTGTGACCGACGTGACGTCGAGTCACCTCGCCCTCATCCCGCTGCCGCACTGGCGGCACGGGAAGGTGCGCGATGTCTATGAGGTCGGGGCCGATCGATTGTTGCTCGTGGCGAGCGACCGGATCAGCGCATTCGATGTGGTCCTCGGCGAGACCATCCCCGAGAAGGGCGCGGTCCTCACCCAACTCTCGGCCCATTGGTTCAGGCGCTTCGCCGAGCTGGTCCCGAACCATTTCATCACTGCGGATATCGACGAGATCGTTTTCGTGGTTCCTGCACTCGCGCCGCACCGTGAATCGCTGGCGATGCGGAGCACCTTGGTGCTGCGCACGGACCCCGTCGCCTTCGAGTGTGTGGTCCGCGGGTATCTCTCTGGTTCGGCATGGGCGGAATACCGACGATCAGGAACACTGGCAGGAGAGATACTGCCCGCTGGCCTGGTCGAATCGAGCCAGCTGGACGCGCCGATCTTCTCGCCCGCCACGAAGGCGACATCGGGACACGATGAGAATGTGCCGTTCACGCGCATGCAGGACGAACTCGGGGTCACACTCGCGGACACACTTCGCCGGCGCTCACTCGAGCTGTTCGCCGCAGGCGCCCGCGAGGCGGCGGGACACGGGCTCATCATCGCCGACACCAAGTTCGAATTCGGACTCGATGGGTCTGGGCAGCCAATCCTCATCGACGAGGTCCTGACCCCCGATTCCTCACGGTTCTGGCTGAACGCGGGTTACCAGCCTGGGGGACCGCAACCGAGCTTCGACAAGCAGCCGGTCCGCGACTGGCTCGCCGCTGAGCGGGCCACCGGACGGTGGAATGGGGAAGCACCCGCGCCGACCCTGCCGCCTGAGATCATCCACGATACGACCGCACGATACCTTGATGCATTCCAGCGGCTGACGGGCCGTGCCCTCCATGGAGCAAGCTGATGCGTGTCGCACCCGAAGGCTGGCCGTTCATCCTCATCGCGTGGGGCCTCGCCATCCTGGCGGCCATCCTGGGGTGGACCGTGGTCGCGCTCGTCCTCCTCGCCATCGCCCTCTGGGTGATCGCGTTCTTCCGCGACCCGGTACGCGAGGGTCCGCGTGGCGAGGATGTCGTGATCGCGCCGGCCGACGGCAAGGTGGTGAGCATCATCCCCATGGACGAACCCCATGTCATCGGCGGACCGAGCATCCGGGTCTCCATTTTCATGAACGTCTTCAACGTGCATGTCAATTGCTACCCGGTCACCGGCGAAGTCACCTTTCGGCAGCATCGACCGGGCCGGTTCTTCAATGCAGCGACCGAGAAGGCGGCACTCGAGAATGAGCAGAGCGATGTCGGACTGCGCGCGGCGCGCGGGGTGCTTCTCGTCCGCCAGATCGCCGGCCTCGTGGCCCGGCGGATCATCACCGACCACGCAGTCGCCACACGCGTGGCGCAAGGGGAGCGCATGGGGTTGATCCGCTTTGGATCGCGGGTCGATGTCTTCCTCCCTGCGGGCACCCCGATCCTCGTGCGCGAGGGCGACACCGCGCGGGCCGGCCAGACCGTGATCGCCGAGTGGCCCGATGCCTGAGTCACTTCGTGGCGAGAGGAGGGGACGCATGCGTCGCGTGGTCGTGGTCGTGCCCAGCGCCTTCACGCTCGGCAACCTCTTCTTCGGGTTCTGGGCGATCATCTCCGCCTTCAACGGGAATTACCGGTGGGCGGGCTGGTTCATCGTCTTCGCCGGCATCCTCGACATGCTCGATGGTCGGATCGCCCGGTTGTCGAATGCCGGCTCCCGCTTCGGCGCCGAACTCGACTCCCTGGTCGATTTGACCTCGTTCGGGGTGGCCCCCGCACTGCTGATCTACCTGCAGGAGTTCAGCAGTACCGGTCGGTTCGCGTGGCTCATCTGTTACTGCTACGTCGTCGCGGCGGCGATCCGCCTCGCGCGGTTCAATGTCAGTGCCGGCGAGGAGCCCGGGCCGAAGCGCTGGTTCACCGGCCTCCCCTCGCCGACGGCCGGCATGACGCTCGCCGTCTCATGGTCCTTCTCGCAGACCGACTGGTACGGACGCTCCCTCGCATTGATCAACTTCGAGAGTCAAGGCATTGCGATCTTGATGCTCCTGCTCGCCGTCCTGATGGTGAGCAACGTGAAATATCCGCGCTGGCCTCCGGCCGGGTTCGGGTCACCTCGTCGCCTGCTCGGGCTTGCGCTGTACCTCGGCGTGCTTATCGGCGGTCTGCTGGCACCGGAGTACGTCCTCTTCCCCATGGGCCTTTTCTACGTGGCCTTTGGGCTGGTGCGCGCGCTGAGCTTGGCGCTCGCCCAGGATTCGAACGACGATGCACCCAACGGTGACGACACCGACGAGACCTCCACTCAGCCTTCCGACGAGGAGTTTGCACGATGATGTTCCGAGTGCACGTCCGTGTGACCCCGCGCCCCGGCCTCCTCGATCCCCAAGGCACCGCTGTCGAGCACGCCCTCCACGCCCTTGGCTTTGCGGGTGTGGGCGGCGTGCGGGTCGGACGCGCCGTTGACTTTGCGCTGGAGGCCGCGGACGAGGCCGCGGCGAACGCCGACGCGACGCGGATGTGCGAACGCCTCCTGGCCAATCCCGTGACCGAGACCTTCACCGTGGCGGTGGAGTCGTGAGCATGCGGATCGCCGTGATCCGATTCCCCGGGACCAATTGCGAGACGGAGACCATTGAGGCAGTCCGTCGGGCCGGTGGCGCGGCGCAATTGATCGACTATCGCGAGACGTCACTTGGCGGTTGTGATGGTGTGATCCTGCCCGGCGGTTTCTCCTACGGAGACTACCTGCGCAGCGGAGCCATCGCCCGATTCGCGCCGGTGATGCAGCCGATCAAGGCACTCGCGGATACCGGTGGGATCGTGATCGGTATCTGCAACGGATTCCAGGTGCTCTGTGAGGCTCACCTCCTTCCCGGCGCCTTGCTCCACAACGCGGCGCAGCGCTTCTCGTCGCGTCCCGTGGACATCCGGATCGAGCGCGCCGACCTGGCAGTGACCCGCGAATTTGCGGAGGGCGAATGCATTCGCATTCCTCAGGCGCACGGCGAGGGCCGCTATGTGGCCGACGCCGAGACGGTCGCCGCGCTCGAGGCGGACCGACACGTGGTGCTCCGGTACGTCAGCGTGCCAGGCAGCGACATGCCCCACAACCCGAATGGCTCGGTCGCCGACATTGCGGGTATCTGCAACCCGGCGGGCAACGTGATCGGCTTCATGCCCCACCCCGAGCGCCTCGCGGATCCCGTGCTCGGAAGTGATGCGGGGCATCGCTTCTTCACGTCGCTCGTCCAGGCCGGGGCCGTGGAGATGACCGGGTGAGCCATGAGACACGACCGACCGCACTCCCTGGCGAACCACCCGTCACCGAGGAGCTTGTTCGCGATCACAAGCTGACCGACTCGGAGTACACGGCGATTCGTTCGCTCCTGGGCGACCGCACCCCAACGCTCACCGAGCTCGGGATCTTCTCGGCGCTGTGGTCCGAGCACTGCTCGTACAAGCACACCAAACCCGTGTTGCGTCGTTTCCCGACCACCGGCCCGCAGGTGCTCCAGGGCCCCGGCGAGAATGCTGGCGTGCTGTCGCTGCCCGATGGCTGGGCGGTCGCATTCAAGATCGAATCGCACAATCATCCGACGGCGGTCGAACCGTATCAGGGTGCCGCCACCGGCGTCGGCGGAATCCTGCGCGACGTCTTCACGATGGGTGCCCGCCCGGTGGCCCTGCTCAACTCGCTCCGATTCGGTCCCCTCGACGATCCTCGCAACCGGTACCTCTTCGCGGGTGCGGTGCGCGGCGTGGGCGACTACGGCAACTGCATGGGTGTGCCGACACTGGGCGGCGAGGTGCAGTTCGCCCCCTGCTACGCTGGCAATCCACTCGTCAACGCGATGGCGGTCGGGGTGCTCCGGGCCGATGACCTGATCACCGCGCGGGCCCATGGCGTCGGCAACCTCCTCATCAACGTTGGGGCCTCCACGGGGCGCGATGGCATTCACGGGGCCTCATTCGCCTCCGAGGACCTGAGTGCGGAGAGCGAGGCACGACGGCCACAGGTGCAGGTCGGCGATCCCTTCACCGAGAAGCTGCTACTCGAGGCGTCCCTCGAGCTGATCGAGAGTGGGATCATCGTCGCGATTCAGGACATGGGTGCCGCGGGCCTGACTTCGTCGTCGGCCGAGATGGCCGCCCGGGGGGGGGTAGGTGTCGAGCTCGATACCAGCCTGGTCCCGACGCGAGAAGCGGGGATGACACCCTACGAGATCATGCTCTCCGAATCGCAGGAACGCATGCTGGTGGTGGCGGAACCGCATCAGGTCGAGGCGATCCAGGCGATCTGCCGGAAATGGGAACAGGACGCCACCGTGGTCGGCCGCGTCACGGACGATGGCCTGTTCCGGATCGTCCACCACGGGCAACTCGTGGCGAGCATCCCCGGTCAGCCATTGGTCGATGGCTGTCCCGTCTACCATCCGGACGCGGCCGAAGGGCCCGAGGCCGTCGCACGCCGGGCTGCGACACCCGGCGCACCTGACGTGGATCCCGAGGAGGCACTCCGCCGGCTGCTCGATGCGCCTTCGATCGCCAGCAAACGCTGGGTCTTCGAACAGTATGATGGCACGGTCCGTGGGCGATCGGTGGCCACCCCCGGTGGCGATGCCGGCATCGTCCGTGTCGATGACACCGATTTCGGGATAGCCATGACGGTCGATTGCAATGCCCGGCATGTGTTGCTCGACCCGTTCGAAGGTGGCAAGGGGGTCGTCGCAGAGGCAGCTCGCAATATCGCGTGCACCGGGGCCCGTCCTCTCGGCATCACCGACTGCCTCAATTTCGGCAATCCGGAGCGCCCCGAGGTCTTCTTCCAGTTCGTCGAGGCGTGCCGGGGCATTTCCGAGGCGTGCGAGGCCTTCGGCACACCCGTCACCGGTGGCAATGTCTCCCTCTACAATCAGTCGCCCACCGGCGCGATTGACCCGACGCCCACAGTGGGAATGATCGGCTTGCTCGACGACGTCCGGCACGCGGTACCGAGTACCTTCCGTCAAGTGGGTGACGCGATCCTGCTGATCGGGACGACGCGCGGCCATCTTGGCGGCAGTGCTTACTGGGCCGAAGTCCTCGATGCCGTGGTGGGCCCGCCGCCACCGATCGATCTCCCGCGGGAGCGTGCGGTCCAGGAGATTCTCATTGCGGCGGCGGCGAAGGGGTGGCTCGGATCGGCCCACGATTTGAGCGATGGTGGCTTGGCGGTGGCGCTGACGGAGTGTTGCATCGGCGGCCCGTGGGCCACGGTCACGTTCGGGGCGGACATCGATCTGGCGCGACACGCCGACGCGGTGAGCGATCATGGCTGGCTCTTCGGTGAAGATGCCGGACGGGTATTGCTCTCCTGCTCACCAGAGCATGTGTCCGCGCTTCAGGCGCTCGCGGCCATGCACGGAGAGTCCGCGCACTACCTCGGCCTCGTCGGCGAGCCTGAGGGGGACGTGGTTGTTCGGCGCGATGACCGTCGCTGGTCCTGGCCCAGCCGGGACCTTCGCAGGATTCACCTCGATGCGATTCCGCGCCGCATGTCGGTGCCGGTACTCGCGGGGGAGTCGTAACCGCATGTGTGGCATCCTGGGTGTGTCCGGACTCGACGGCGCAGCACGCATTACCCAACTCGGTCTCTACGCCCTGCAACACCGTGGGCAGGAGAGTGCCGGCATCGTCGCCGTCGATGTCACGGGACAGGCACGCCTGCACCGGGGCATGGGGCTCGTCTCCGATGTTTTCGATGAGGCGAGCCTCAAGCGGCTCGAAGGTGACGTCGCGGTGGGGCACGCGCGTTACAGCACAGCCGGGAGCACCGTGCTGGCCAACGCACAGCCCTACCTGGTGGACTACCACGCGGGCCCCCTCTCGATCGCGCACAACGGCAACCTCACCAACGCCAACGAAATCCGTGAGGAGCTCGTGCGCGAGGGCGCGATCTTTCAATCGAGTTCGGACACCGAGGTGCTGATCCACCTCATCGCCAGGAGCGATGCCCCGACCGTCGAGGGGCAGATCCGCTCGGCGCTGGAACGCGTGGAGGGGGCGTGCACCATCCTGATCGGTGTCGGTCGCACCCTCTACGCGGCCGTGGATAGCCGTGGGTTCCGGCCGTTGGTGCTGGGTCGCATCGGCCAAGGCGTCGTCATCGGGAGCGAGACGTGTTCGCTTGACCTCGTGGGCGCGACGGATCTCACCGAACTTGAGCCAGGCGACTTCCTCAGGGTCGAGGACGGACTGGTCACACCGCTCGCGTCGCTCCTTCCCCGCCCTACCTCGCGTTGCATCTTCGAGCTGGTCTACTTTGCCCGACCCGACTCGCGGATCTTCAACACGTCGGTCGATGCGGTCCGCCGCGAACTGGGCCGGGCGCTCGCCCGGCACCACGCCGCTCCCGATGCCGATGTGGTCTTCTCGGTTCCGGACTCCGCCAATGTCATGGCGCTCGGCTACTCCGAGGTCTCGGGTGTCAAGCTGGAGCACGCCCTGATTCGTAACCACTATGTCGGCCGAACCTTCATCAATCCGAACCAGAGTCTCCGGGTCGCGAAGGTGAAGATCAAGTTCAACCCGGTGCGCGAGATCATCGCGGGGAAGTCGGTGGTGGTCATCGACGATTCGCTGGTCCGGGGCACCACAAGCAAGGGACTGGTCCAGATGATACGTGGTGCCGGTGCGCGTGAAGTCCACCTGCGGTTGGGCTCACCTCCGATCATCGGTCCCTGCCATTACGGGATCGACACGCCCACCCGAGACGAACTCATCGCCGCGAACCACAGCGTCGAGGGGATCCGAGACTACCTCGGGGTCGACACGCTCGAGTATTTGACGCTCGACGAGATGGTGGACGCCGCTGGGCCGCGCTCGAGCTGGTGTCATGCCTGCTTCTCGGGTCAGTATCCCACCGAGGTCCCCGGCGACATTGCGGAACATCGGCATGCAGCGCCGGCGATGGCGGTGCTGCAATGACCGACCCCTTCGCCCAGCAACCGCTCGTCTACGGCTTCGGCAATGGTCGCGCCGAGGGCACCTCTGCGATGAAGGAACTATTGGGCGGCAAGGGCGCCGGACTCGCGGAGATGACGAACCTGGGCATCTCGGTGCCATCCGGCTTCACGATTGCTTCGTCCCTGTGCCACACCTACCTCGACACGCAGTCTTTCCCATCGCGACTCCGGCGCGAGGTCGACGTGGCCCTGCAGCGGATCGAGGCCGAAACCGGGAAGGAGTTCGGCGGCGAAGCGAATCCGCTGTTGGTGTCGGTGCGATCGGGTGCGGCGGTATCGATGCCGGGGATGATGGACACGATCCTCAACCTCGGCTTGAACGACGTGACCGTCGAGGGGCTGTCGCGTCGCTCGGACAATCCACGATTTGCCTGGGATTGCTACCGACGGTTTGTGTCGATGTATGCGGTGGTGGTGCTTGGCTTGCCCCGGGCGCCATTTGACGAGCTTGCCGACGCGGCACTGCTGGCCCACGGGGCCGACACACCGATCGCCTTGCCGGCAGCGGCGCTCAAGGCACTCGTTGCCCGATTCAAGACCCACGCGACCGAGGCGTCGGGACGACCATTTCCCGACGAACCGATGGAACAGCTTTGGGGCGCGATCGCGGCCGTGTTCGAGAGCTGGAATACTCGTCGCGCGATGGATTATCGCCGGCTCCACGACATCCCCGACACCCTGGGCACCGCGGTTACCGTGGTGTCGATGGTGTACGGCAATCTCGGCGAGACGTCGGGGACGGGCGTCGCGTTCACACGCAACCCATCGACCGGAGCATCCGAACTCTACGGCGAATTCCTGATCAACGCCCAGGGTGAGGATGTGGTCTCGGGCTCCCGGACGCCCGAACCCATCGCGCGGCTCAAGGAGATCCTTCCCGGTGCCTACGCCGATCTGGAGCGGATGGCGCGCACACTCGAGCGGCACTTCCGCGATGTCCAGGACATGGAGTTCACCGTCGAGGACGGTCGGCTCCACATGCTCCAGACTCGGCGTGCGCAGCGCACTGGCGCGGCCGCGTTCCGGGTGGCATGTGATATGGTGACCGAGGAGGTCATCTCGGAAGAGGAGGCCGTGGCGCGCATCCCCCCGAATGCGCTCGAACAACTCCTCCATCCTGCGATCGCGGGCGGCGTGCAGCTTGACGTGATTGGCAAGGGCCTGCCCGCATCACCGGGTGCCGCAACCGGGATGATCTGCTTCGACGCGGACGAGGCCGAGCGACTCGCCAAGGGGGGGGATGCAGTGATCCTCGTCCGGCGGGAGACGTCACCGGACGACTTCCACGGGATGGTGGCCTCACGGGCGATCCTGACGGCACGCGGCGGCATGACGTCGCACGCGGCCGTGGTCGCTCGCGGCATGGGCAAGCCCTGCATCGTCGGTGCGGCCATCGAGGTCGACGAGACCCTCGGCGAGTTGCGAGCCGGTGGACACACGTTGCGCGCCGGGGATGCGATCACACTCGATGGCTCGACCGGCGAGATTTACCTTGGCGCCGCCACGCTCCGCATCCCGGAAATGGATGAATACGCGCTCCGGCTGATGACCTGGGCGGACCGCATCCGTCCCATGAAGGTGCGCGTCAATGCCGACACACCGGCCGACGCCCACCGCGGCCGCGATTTCGGCGCCGAGGGGATCGGCCTCTGCCGGACCGAGCACATGTTCTTCGAGGGCGACCGCCTCACCGCGATGCGCGAGATGATCCTTGCCGCTACCACCGAGGAGCGGGAGAAGGCCCTGGCCCGGCTGCTTCCAATGCAGCGCGGCGACTTCGAGTCGATTTTTCGCGCGATGGAGGGCTTCCCCGTCACCATCCGGTTGCTCGATCCGCCATTGCACGAGTTCCTGCCGCACGATGCGGGGGAGATCGAACTGCTCGCCGAGCAGATGGGGCGGAACGCGGGTGAGATTCGTGACATCATTGCAGGAATGCACGAGCAGAACCCGATGCTCGGGCTGCGCGGTTGCCGGCTCGGCATCATCTATCCCGAAATCACCCGGATGCAGGTCCGGGCCATTTTCGAGGCCGCCTGCACCGTGGCCGCTCGGAAGGGTCGTGTCCAGCCCGAAGTCATGCTGCCGCTGGTGGCCTCGGTCGTCGAGTTCCGGCGACAGGCATTCGTTGTCCGGGAAGTGGCCGAAGCGGTCTTCCGCGAACGGCAGCTGACGGTGCCCTATCTGCTCGGCACGATGATCGAGCTTCCCAGGGCCGCGCTCACCGCCGACGAGATTGCCCGGGAGGCACAGTTCTTCTCGTTCGGGACCAACGACCTCACCCAGACCACGTGGGGTCTGTCGCGGGACGATGCCTCGCGCTTCTTGCCGCACTATATCGAGACCGGGATCGTCGAGCATGATCCCTTCCAATCGCTCGACGTGGCCGGTGTCGGGCGCCTGATCCGGATGGCTGCAGAGGCGGGTCGCGCGACCCGCGCCGACCTGAAGCTCGGGATCTGTGGCGAGCATGGTGGCGACCCTGCCTCGATCGCGTTCTGTGAGAGCCTGCGCATGAACTATGTCTCCTGTTCTCCCTACCGGGTGCCGATTGCTCGGCTCGCGGCCGCACAGGCGGCACTCGCCGTCCGCGGAACCGTCGATCGTACGCGGGCCACCGTATGAACGCTCCCCCACTCGTCGGTGTCGTGATGGGCAGCGATTCTGATTGGGAAGTGATGCAGCATGCGGTCGCCCGACTCGAGACATTCGGGGTGCCCCACGAGGCACGGGTCGTGTCGGCACATCGCACACCTGGGCTGCTGTTCGAGTACGCCGATGGTGCACGCGTGCGAGGTCTCCGGGCGATCATCGCCGGCGCGGGCGGCGCGGCACACCTTCCCGGCATGCTCGCGGCACGCACCATCGTCCCCGTGCTCGGCGTCCCCATTCCCAGCCGTCATCTCAAGGGGATGGACTCGCTCTTGTCGATCGTGCAGATGCCGGCCGGCGTGCCCGTCGCCACCTTCGCAATCGGGGAAGCGGGGGCGCACAACGCGGCGCTCCATGCGATCGCCATGCTCGCGACGACCGACTCGGCCCGTGCGGAACAACTCCTGACCTTCCGTGCCAGCCAGGAGTCGCGCGTGCTGGGCATCACCTTGCCTCCGACCACATGATCCTGCCTGGGGCCACAATCGGGCTGCTCGGTGGCGGGCAGCTCGGTCGCATGTTCGCCGCCGAGGCCGTTCGGATGGGCTACAAGGTCGTCGTGCTCGATCCCGATCCGCACGCGCCGGCGGCGGTGCACGCGTGGCGGCATGTGCAACGACCGTGGGCCGACCCTGAGGCGCTCCAGCAGCTCATCGAGCTGACAAGCGCCATCACCACCGAGTTCGAGAACGTCCCGGCCGAGACGCTGCGAGCGCTTGCCGCCCATCGACCGGTGCGCCCGAATGCCGATGCGGTTGCCGCCTGTCAGGACCGGCGCTCCGAGAAGGCCTTCCTGAACACGGCACGGGTCGAGACGGTCGCGTGGGGCGCGATCTCATCGCCAGCCGACCTCGACCCCGCCTGGCAGGCTGTTGGGGGCGGAGCCGCGATCCTCAAGACGGCGCGACTCGGATATGACGGCAAGGGACAAGTCATGGTCGAGGCCCGGGACGAGCTCGGGGCGGCATTCGAGAAGCTGGGCGGCGTCGCCTGCGTGCTGGAGGCCCGCGTGGCACTCGCACGCGAGATCTCGGTGATGGTGGCGCGCGGGGTGGACGGAGCCATGACGGCCTGGCCGGTTGGTGAAAATGTGCACCGGGGCGGCATCCTGCATTCGACCGTCGTGCCAGCGGCCGGTGGCGATCAACTCGCCGAGCAGGCGCGAGGTATCGCCCAGGAGATTGCGTCGGCACTCGAATATGTCGGTGTCCTCGGCGTCGAGTTCTTCGTCACCACCGATGGAGCACTGCTCGTGAACGAGATTGCTCCGCGGCCACACAACAGCGGTCACTGGACCTTGGATGCCAGCGTCACCAGCCAGTTCGAGCAGCAGGTCCGGGCACTGACCGGGATGCCGCTCGGCGATACGGCGCTCCTCCGGCCGACGGCGATGATCAACCTCCTCGGCGACCTCTGGGCCGACGGCGAGCCGGAGTGGGGCGCTGCGCTCGCCGTCCATGGCGTCAAACTTCACCTGTATGGCAAGACGCCACCTCGACCCGGCCGCAAGATGGGCCACCTCACCGCCATGGCGGGCAGTGGCCAGGAAGCGCTCGACGCCGCCACGAAGGCGTGGGATGCACTCACACACCGACCGCATGGGAGTACCACCGGATGATGTTGATCCTCGCTGCACTGCTGATCCCGATACCCGGGACACCGATGGTCACCCCTGGATGTACGCCGCAGCGTCCGGCCGAACAGGTCGCGGGACGCGCTTCGCGGTACGACTCGGTTTCGACCACCGTGGGCACAGCACATGTGACCGTTTGTTACGGCCGACCGAAGATGCACGGCCGAGCGATCTTTGGCGGACTGGTGCCGTTCGACACCTTGTGGCGCACCGGGGCCAATGAACCAACGACGTTGCATACCGATGCGCCGATCGAGATGGCGGGCCTCCGGCTGGAGGCCGGTAGCTACGCGCTCTACACCGTGCCGCGTGCCGGCAGCGACTGGACGCTGGTGGTCAATGGCGCAACCGACCAGTGGGGCCACGAGTCCACCTATCCGAGTGTCCGGGACCAGGAGATTGGGCGTCGACCGGTGACCGCGGTCAAGACCGGTGAGCCGCTCGAGGAGTTCACGATCGAGGCGGCACCGGGCGCGCTTCACCTGGAGTGGGAACGCACCCGCGTCGTGGTGCCGCTCACCGCCGTGCGCTGAGCGGCGGCGCGCCAGGCACGCCCAAGCAGGAGAGCAGAAAGGCGTAGTCCACCGCGATCTCACGCAACCGGTCGTACCGACCCGACGCCCCGCCGTGCCCCGCTCCCATGTTGGTGAGCAGGAGCAGTGGGGCGTCGTTGGTTCGGATCGCCCGGATCCGCGCCACGTACTTGGCGGGTTCCCAGTACATCACCTGCGAGTCGTTGAGCGACGTGCGCACCAGCATCGGCGGATATGGTCCGGCCGCGAGATTGGTGTAGGGGCAGTACGCGCGCATCCAACCGAACTCCTCCTCGACCGCCGGATTGCCCCACTCCTCGTACTCACCCACCGTGAGCGGCAACGAGGCATCGGACATCGTATTGATCACATCGACAAATGGCACCTGGGAGAGCACCGCCGCGAATCGCTCCGGCTGGGCGTTCACCACGGCACCCATGAGCAGCCCACCGGCGCTGCCACCCTCGATCGCGATCCGATCTGGGTCGGCAATCCGTTCCGCAACCAGCACATCGGCACACGCGAGGAAATCGCCGAAACTGTTGGTTTTGTGCGCCAACCGCCCCTGATCATGCCAGGCCTTGCCGAGCTCCCCCCCCCCGCGGATGTGACCAATGGCGACCACGACACCGCGTTCGAGCAACGAGAGCTGGTTCGAGGAGAAGGTCGTCGGGTATGGGTAGCCGTAGGAGCCATAGCCGTGGAGGAGCACGGGTGCGGTGCCGTCCAACGGGAGATCGGCACGGTGGACCACCGAGATCGGCACGTGCGTGCCGTCCGGTGCCGTGGCATGGAGCCGGCGAGTCGTGAACCGCGATGCGTCGTAGCCACCCCTCACCGGCTGCTGCTTGAGCAGGACCCGCTCTCGACTGGCCACATCGTAGGACCAGACCGACATCGGCTCCACCGGCGACTGGTAACCGAACCGGTAGTGCGTGGTGCCGTAGCTCGGGTTGGCCCCGGAGTAGCACTCATAGACCGCATCGCTGAACGCGATCCGGTGGGAGGCTGTCACAGCGTCGAGCGGATGGATCACCAGGTGCGGCAGGCCGTCCTCGCGTTCATGCATGACCAGGTGGCCGGCGAACGACTCGACCGCCTCGAGCATGACGGCATCGCGGTGACCGAGGACCTCTTCGGCCGAGTCGAGGGTGTCGTCGGCCGTGGAGATCCGGACCAGTCGGAAGTTCCGGCCCACGTCGTTGATGCGGAGATAGAAGTGCTCGTCGTGGTGCGCGAGGTCGTACTCACGGCCCGCGACGCGTGGCAGCACCACGCGCCAGGACGCGTCCGCGATGCCGGCCCGCCGGACCTGCGCCTCCGACGTGGTGTGGCTACCGGAATCGAGCACCAGCCACTCTCGGCTCCGACTCCGTGAGATGCCGATGTTCATCGTCTCATCTGCTTCGTGCCATACCTGACCCGTCGCGTCAGTGGCGATATCGAGCCGATGGAGGGTGTCAGACCGCTTGGTGGTCGCATCCTCGGTGGTATACCAGAGCCGGTCGGTGCCGGCATCCCACGCCAGCGAGGTCACGCGTTCTTGCGGAGTGATCAACGGCGCATGGTTCCGGAGATCGGTCACGTGAAGAGTGTACTGTCGGAAGCCAGTCAGGTCGACGCTGTATGCCAGCCGCCACCCGTCGTCGCTGATGCCGAAGCTGCCGATGGCAATGTACGGATGACCGCGGCCCATCTCGTTGGGATCGAGCAGTACTGACTCCGGGCCCTCCATGCTGCCAGGTCGGCGGCAGTGAATCGGATACTGAAGCCCCTCTTCGGTGCGGGCGTAGTACCACCAGCCATTCCACTCATACGGCACCGAGAGATCGGTCTCGACGATGCGACCCAGCATCTCGTGATAGAGCTCCTCGGTCAGCGGTTGGAGCGGTGCGAGCATGGCCTCTGCCGCGGCATTCTCCGCCTCGAGGTAGGCGCGCACCTCGGACGATTCACGGTCCCGGAGCCAGGCGTAGTCGTCGACGAATGTTTCGCCGTGGCGAGCGGTACTGACAGGATGTCGAGGGGCTGTGGGCACCGCTCTCCCTTAGCCGCGACCGTCAGGTCGCGGTCGAGATGCAAGAAGGCGAGAAAGCGGGTTTCGCCTTCTCGCCTTCTCGCTTTGGACCATGGAGGCGCAGGGAATCGAACCCTGGTCCGAGCCGTATTCCGGGACCGCGTCTACGTGCGTATGCTCTGCTTTCTACTTGGCGTCAGGCGGGCGCAGAACCAGCCCATTTGACGTTGACCTCCAAAAGTTCTCGCGCACGATGGTGGAGGACCACCGATTGCCAGCCCGGATTATCGATCCAATCGAGGCGCCCCGGACGGGCTCCTGTCTCGGAGGTGCGTCAAGCGAGCAAGCTCAGCTTACGCAGCCAGTGCCAGTTCAGAGTTGGCAGTTGAATCATTTCCGAAGAGATTTATCAGGACCTCGGACCTGAGCACGCAGCGATGCCTTCACCCAACCCGTCGAAGCCGATCGCCCCCGTCCCTGCAATCTAGCGGTATCTCTCCAGTTTATCCACATCCGGCAAACTAGGCCAGACTGGACCAAAGGCGATCCGCCCCTGGAGCCAGCCGCTCGGGATGACGGTGGCGGCTCTTCTCGCTTCTCGCTACTCGTTTCTCGCTGCTCGTTAGAGCCACCCTCGCCGCCGAAACCAGGCATAGATCCCGGCTGACATCAGTGCCATCACACCCAGCACGATGAAATACCCGCCGCGCGCCCGGAGTTCCGGCATGTTGGCGAAGTTCATCCCATACACGCCGACCACGAAGGTGAGTGGCAGGAAGAAGGCCGAGAACACCGTCAGGACGCGCATCACCTCATTGGTCTTGTTCGATGACATCGCGAGGTGAAGCTGCAACAGCTGGTTGACCTCATCGTAGATCTGCTCCACCCAGAAGAGATACGCTTCCGCGGACTCCCGCATGTCCTGGTAGACCGGCTCGGCACGCTCGGCGGGAGGCACGAGCTTCGCGAGCACGTTGCTCATCTGCCACAGCAATCGTCGTGTGAGGCCGATGCGTCGCTTGAGATTGTGCATGTCGCGGAGTGTGGGGGCCGGGATGTCATCATCGAAGATCCCTTCTTCGAAGGCATCCAGCGCGGATTCGTTGCTACCGAGCGGAAAGTCATATGAATCGAGGACGGCGAGAATCACGGTGGAGAGGACGGCCACCGTGGTCGGTTCCGGCTCCTCGGGAACCTCGAACCGTTCACGCAGCGTCGACAATTCCTGCAGCTCGGTACGATGCACCGTGACCAGAAGTCCCTCGCGGTAGAAGATGGCGACCTTGCGCGTGAGTTCCTGGGGTGTGCTGGCATCTTGGGGCGCGTTCCGATCTCGAGCGCGCATGATGAGGAAGGTGGTCTCGTTGAAGCGCTCGAGTTTCGGCAGATGTTCCGGGTCAAGGCTGTCCTCGACGGCCGACGGCGGGAGGCTGAATTCCGTGGCCAGATCGTGCAGTTCCGCCGGCGTCGGTCCGACGACATCGACCCAATGACACTGCGGGGTATTCATGACGTCATGGCGCACTGGATTCTCCTGGCAAGGCGCTCAGGATCCGGTCGGCGGCCGCCGCCGCACCGAATCCGTTGTCGATGTTGCACACCGTGATGCCCGATGCGCAGGAATTGAGCATCGCGAGCAGCGCCGCAACGCCCCCGAACGATGCGCCGTAGCCGACAGAGGTCGGCACCGCGATCACCGGGGCCGCGACCAGGCCGCCGACCACCGAAGCCAGCGCCCCCTCCATCCCGGCGACCACGATGAGCACGGCGGCCTCGCGGAGGAGCGTTTCCTGGGACAGCAACCGGTGCAAGCCGGCGACACCGACATCGTCGAGGGTCCGAACGGTTCGACCGAACGCCGCAAGTGTGGTGGACGCCTCTCGAGCCACTGGGAGGTCACTCGTGCCGGCCGAGACCACCAGCGCAAACGGGACGGTGGCACGGCTCGCCGGGGTGTCGGCTCGCCACCAGGCGGTGCGGGCCAGCGCATCGACCTGGAGGTTGGGGATACGAGCATCGAGTGCGGCGCGTTGCTCGGCGCTCGTTCGCGTCGCCAGCATGCCGACACCACCGACCACCAGTCGTTCCGCAATCGTCACCACCTGATCGGCCGTCTTCCCCTCCGCGAAGATCACTTCGGGACGGCCCTGACGAAGGGCGCGATGATGGTCGAGTTGGGCGAACCCGAGGTCTTCAGTCGGAAAGCGTACCAGGCGATCGAGTGCGGCCTCGGGCGACGTGGTACCCTCGCGGACTGCCGCGAGCAGGTCGGCGAGGTGCTGGCGATTCACGCGGCTGCCACCGTGCCCTCACGCGCGAGATAGTCGGCGAAGATGCGCTCCGCCTCGGCCAGACTTTCGACGTGAAAGAGCTCGCCTCGAAGTGTCGTGGCTGAGTGCAAGCCGCGTGTGTACCAGCCGAAGTGCTTCCGGAACTCCAGCATCGTGCGGCGGGAATCATCCTGCAACTGGAGGGCAAGCCGCGCATGGTCGAGTGCAATGGCGAATCGCTCAGCCGGGCTCTCCGCCGGTGGCATGGGGGCACCGTCCAGCATGGCTCTCGCATCCCGAAACAGCCACGGCTGGCCGAATGCGCCGCGGCCCACCATGACACCAGCGCAGCCCGTGTGGTCGCGCATGCGGATCACGTCCCCGGCGGATTCGATATCGCCGTTGCCGATCACCGGAATGTCGAGCGCCTCGACCACGCGGGCGATCTCATCCCAGTTGGCTTTCCCCTTGAACATTTGCGACCGGGTCCGCGCGTGCAGCGTGAACGCCTTTGCCCCGGCGTCCTGCATCTTGAGGGCGATCTCGACTGGATCGCGGCTATCCTCATTCCAGCCCGACCGTGTCTTGACCGTGAGCGGCAGGTGTGTTGCCGCCACGCAGGCGCGGATGATCCGGTCGACCAGCTCCATGTCGCGCAGACAGCCCGAGCCACCATTCCGGCTCACGACCTTCTTGACCGGACAGCCAAAATTGATGTCCACGAAGTCCGGCGCGTAGTGCTCGGTCACCAGCGCCGTCGCCTCCGCCATCGCCTCGACATCACTCCCGTAGATCTGGATTCCGATGGGTCGTTCGATCTCGTCGAATTCACAACCCTCGAGGACGCGCCCGATCCGGCGACGGATCCCCTCGGAATTCAGGAACTCCGTGAGCACCACGTCGGCACCCATCCGGCGGCAGATGCGCCGGAAGGGAGGCTCGGACACCCCAGCCATGGGCGCGAGGAACATCGGGAAGGAAGATCCCGTGGGGTACGGAAACGGCATCCCGGAAATCTACACAGGCCGACTGCTGAACCGGTAAGTGGCCCCGCGTTGTCGGGATCCGGGGGATCGGTTAGCGTTCCCGGATGCATCTCGCCCAGTTCCTGACCGCCTCAGCTGTGGGCTTGGACATCACGGCCAGCAGCCGCGAGGTCGTGCTCGAGACGCTCGTGGACCTCCTCGAGATCGAGGGTCGCCAGCGTACCACGCTGTTGCGATTGCTGACACGCCGCGAGCTCCTTGGGTCCACCGCGGTGGGCCGCAGCCTGGCGGTGCCGCATTGTCGGACTCTTGTCGTGCAGCGTGTGCGGATGTCCTATGTCCGTCTGGCCACCCCGCTGCAGTGGGAGGCCCCGGACGGGGTCCCCGTCCGGCATGTGTTCATGATCGTGGCACCACCCGTCGAGGTGAGCAATCAGTACCTGCCGGCATTGGGTCGCCTCGCGCGATTCGCGAAGGAGCCTGGCGTGATCGCCGAGCTCGACCAACTCACTGATGCCACGGACTTCAGCGCGTTGCTGGACCGGCACGGCGCGTGAGCGCGCACAGATTCATTCCCATTCGATCGTTGCCGGTGGCTTGCTGCTGATATCGTACACCACCCGCCCCACCCCACTCACCTCGTTGGCGATCCGGTTGCTGATCCGTGCGAGCACCGGATGGGGAAACTCGAACCAGTCGGCCGTCATCCCATCGCGTGAAGTCACCGCGCGCAAACCAATGACCTGATCGTAGCTCCGGAAATCTCCCATCACTCCGACCGACCTGATCGGCAGCAGCACGGCGAACGCCTGCCAGATCTGATCGTACAACCCCGCCGTCCGGATCTCCTCGATGTAGATCGCGTCGGCCTGCCGGAGCAAGTCACATTGTTCGGCGCTCACCTCGCCGAGGATCCGGATGGCGAGACCCGGACCGGGGAACGGGTGGCGACCGACCATTTCCTCGGGCAAACCCAATTCTCGACCGACCGCCCGGACCTCATCCTTGAACAGTTCACGGAGTGGCTCGATCAGGGCGAACGGGAGCCGCTCGGGCAGCCCACCGACATTGTGGTGGGTCTTGATCGTGACTGAGGGGCCGCCAGTCGGCGAGAACGACTCGATCACATCGGGGTAGAGCGTCCCCTGCACCAGCCAGCGGACATCTTCGCCAACCAGCTTGGCTTCCTGCTCGAAGGTGTCGATGAAGCGGTGACCGATCTTCTTCCGCTTGACCTCGGGGTCGACGACACCGACGAGATCGGCCAAGAAAGCCACGCTCGCGTCGACCACGCGGAGATCGATGCCCAGATGCTTCCGGAAGGTGGCCTCGACCTGGACGCGCTCATCGA
>JBBSPX010000023.1:0-21848 GCA_038258395.1 Gemmatimonadales bacterium
CCGAGTCCTTGTCGGGACCAAGAAGGGGGCATTTGTCCTCACGTCTGACGCCGCACGCAAGGAGTGGCAGGTCGAAGGCCCGCACTTCGCGGGGTGGGAGATCTACCATGTGAAGGGATCGCCGGTCGATCCGAATCGCATTTACGCCTCACAGTCGAGCGGCTGGTTCGGCCAACTCATCCAGCGATCTGACGATGGCGGCGTGACCTGGAATCCGGTCGGCAACGAGTTCGCCTACGACGGAGGGCCCGGCACTCATCAGTGGTATGACGGCACACCGCATCCATGGGAATTCAAGCGAGTCTGGCACCTCGAACCGTCGCGAACAGAACTCGACACCGTCTATGCGGGGGTCGAGGATGCGGCGCTCTTCAAGAGCACCGATGGTGGCACGACCTGGAGCGAGGTCTCCGGGCTGCGGAAGCACGGCTCCGGACCGCACTGGACACCTGGTGCCGGTGGCCTCTGCCTCCACACGATCCTGCTCGATCCGGTCAACCCGGACCGCATCTACATCGCGATCTCTGCGGCGGGTGCGTTCCGTACCGACGACGGCGGTGAGAGCTGGCAGCCGATCAACCAGGGACTGCGTTCGCTCTATATCCCCGATCCGACCGCCGAGGTCGGCCATTGCGTGCACCGCATCGCGCAGCATCCTGCGCGCCCCGACGTGTTGTTCATGCAGAAGCACTGGGACGTGATGCGGAGCGATGATGGTGGTGACAACTGGCACGAGATCAGTGGCAATTTGCCGACCGACTTTGGCTTCCCGATCGAGGTCCACGCGCATGAGCCGGACACCGTGTATGTCGTGCCTATCAAGAGTGATGGTGAGCACTATCCGCCCGAGGGAAAGCTTCGCGTCTACCGGAGTCGGAGTGGTGGCAATGAGTGGGAGGCGCTGACCGACGGCCTGCCGCAGGAGAACTGTTTCGTGAATGTGTTGCGCGACGCGATGGCGGTCGACAGCCTCGACGAGTGCGGCATCTACTTCGGGACAACCGGTGGCCAGGTCTACATGTCACCGGACAGTGGCGACCACTGGGTCGACATCGTGCGCGACTTGCCCGCGGTATACTCGGTCGAGGTCCAGACGCTCTCATGATCCGCGTTGATCTGCCGGCGCCACTTCGCGCGATCGCTGGAATCCCGGGTGAGATCCAGCTCGACGTGGCGGCGCCGGTCACCCAGCGCGGCGTGATCGACGCGGTCGAGCGCGCCTACCCGATGCTGCGCGGGACCATTCGTGATCCCGCGACCGGCAAGCGCCGCGCGTTCGTCAGATTCTTTGCCCACAAGGAAGACCTGTCGCACACGGCGCCTGATGACGCACTACCGGCGGCAGTTGCGAGTGGCGAAGAGCCGTATCTCGTTGTCGGGGCGATGGCGGGAGGATAGGGAGGGGCTACTCCCCGATCCGTTTCTCACTTCTCACTTCCTAGACCCAGACGTCGTTCGCAGCCGTCCGCTCACCACCAGCATCACCGGTATTCACCACACCCCGCGGCTCGATCAGCAATATGTGGCATTCGACCGCTGCGACAGGACGATGCTCGACCCCCGCAGGTACCACCACCATCTCTCCCTCCTCGACCGTCACCAAGCCATCCCGAAACTCGATCACCAAACGCCCCTTCACCACGACGAATGTCTCGTCGGTCTCGGCATGCGCATGCCAGATGAACTCGCCTTCGAGCTTGGCCAGCTTGAACTGGTAGTCGTTCATCTCGGCCACAACACGAGGCGACCACTGCTCGGTGATCAACGTGAACTTGTCGGCGAAGTTGATGACGGGAGGAGGCATGGGTGAGACTCGAGAAGCCGGAAGCGAGAATCGAGGGGGTCCCCAACGATAGCCTATCGTTAATCGTTGATCGTGAATCATTAATCGCAAATCGTCAATCGTTGATCGTCACCGTCTCCCTTGCCAGCACCCCGAAGTCCTCACCACCATGTCCTTGGGCGATCAGCTGGTCCATTCGGGCCGCCAGACCGCCAAGCATAGCAATCGACAGGTCGCCCGCCGTATCGAGCATCAAGCCGACATCCTTCCGGGCCATCGTGAGCTCGAAACTGGGGGTGAAGTCGCCCCGGGCCATGCTGGCCCCGCGCCCCGCCACCACGCGGCCGGCGTCGAACCAGCCGAACAGTTCGAGGATCTCCTCGGGCGGCACTCCCCCGCCTCCGGCTACCGCGAAGACATCGGCGATCAGCGCCGCGATGCCGACGATGTAGGCGTTGCCGGCCAGCTTGTAGACTGCTGCCCGGTCGCCGGACTCGCCGAGGTACTCGACCCGGTCGGCCTGCTGCTCGAGGGCCGACTTGACCTGTTCGAAGAGCGCGGTGGGTCCGCATGCCAGGATGATCCCCTGGCCCGCCCGCGCCGCCGCAGGCCCGATGAAGACCGGACAGTGCAGGTATGGCACCCCTTCCGCTTGGAGCCGTTCGATCCGTCGAGCGGTCTGGTCAGGGGCATTGGTCGAATGATCGATGATGACCGCACCCGGCATGAGTCCCGGCCGGAGGGCCGCGATGACCTCGTCGACGGCCTCGTCGTCCCGGAGCACCAGATGGACCCGCTCGGCGGCCCGAACCGCGTCAGCCGGTGTGGCGGCGCACGTCGCCCCGAGCGACTCGAGGGCTTTCGCCTTGGCGGTCGTGCGATTCCAGACCGTCACGGCGTCGCCGCGGCCGATGGCGGCCTCGACGAAGGCGGCACCGAGAAGCCCGGTGCCGAGGTAGGCGATGTTTGGCATGGAGGAAGTGTAACGCAAAACGCAAAAGGCAAAACGAGAAACGAGAAGCGAGAAGGATGAAGCGAGTACCTTTTAGGGATCGACCAACCGCCAGGAGCCTCCCATGACCCATTCCGCACGCGTACTCACCGCACTCGGCATCCTGTTCCTCGGTGCCGGTGGTGGGTGGCTGCTCGCCTCGCGCAACAATGCGCCACCCGCCGACAGTACCCCGACCACCCACGGGGAATGGGTCAGCTACGACAACGGTGCCGGCCAGCAGATACAGGCCTACGTGGCCTACCCCGAACGCCAGGGCACGGCACCGGCCATCATCGTGATCCACGAGATCTTCGGGATGACCGACTGGGAGCCGACCGTCGCCGACGACTACGCCGCCAAGGGCTACGTCGCGATCGTCCCCGACTTGCTCTCCTCGCGCTACGGCTCGACCCGCGCGATGGGCGATTCGGCGCGACGACTCGTCGGCAGCCTCGAGACGTCCGACGTGATGCGCGATCTCGATGCGACCTATCAGTATGTGAACGCCCTTCCGGCCACCCAGAAGGACAACACCGGCGTGATCGGCTTCTGCTGGGGTGGCGGAACGGTATGGTCCTACGCGTCGCACAACCCGAAGCTCAAGGCCGCGGTGGTCTGCTATGGCCCGCTCGCCGACACGACCCTGCTCAAGACGGTCGAGGCTCCGGTGCTCGGCGTCTACGGCGAGAAGGACGGTCGGGTCACCAACTCGCTCCCGACGATCGCGCGCATGATGACCACCATGGGCAAGTCGTTCGTCGCCGACTCGTATCCGGGTACCGGGCATGGCTTCCTGAAGCCGGGCCGGACCGGCTCCGACTCGCCCGCAGCCGACAAGGCGCGTCGCACCATCGAGGACTTCTTCGCCGTGAAGCTCGGAGGGATGTAGGTGCGCGCACTCCGGGTCCTGCTCCCGCTCGCCCTTGCCGCCTGCTCGCTCTCACCGCTCCAGAACCGGATCCACCCTGGCGAGGAGCCGTTCGTGGTGGTGGTCGGCACCGGCGCCGACCAGAAGGTCGATCTCTTCGCGACGCTTCCGGGGGGGGGAGAGGTGCATCGCCTGACCTTCACCTCGATGGTCGAATCGGCGCCGCGTCTTTCACGGCGAGGCGACGTGGTCGCCTTCCTCCGGCACGGTACCGGAAGTGGCCGAGCGCAGGGCGAGCTCGTCGTGATGAATCTCCTGAACGGAGCGGAACGACACCTCAATGTTCCGGACAGCGCCGGCATACTCCGCAACGTGGGCTGGTCCGACGACGAGCGGCTTCTCTATCTCGAGACAGACACGGGACGATGGATGGTCGACGCGCCACCGGTGGCACCGAACGCTCGCCGCATCCCGGCCGAACTCACGCCGACGGCTGATTCCGCGCTCAACACCTGGCTCGGCTCGCCACGATTCGCCCGAGTCGAGCCGTGCGCCACGGGCGGGATCTGCATTGCGGGGCCGAGCAATGAACCGCGTGAACTTTCCGCGACGGGACAGGACGCCGCGCGTTGGGGGAGTGACTCGGTCGCGTGGCTCGAAGGCGACCAGATTGTCATTCGGCCGCTCGGGCCCGGACCGATGCGACGTCTCGATCTCGACTCGAAGCGGGTCTCGGCACTCACGGGGCTGGCCTACGCGACGCCGTAGGACGCTCGCCACTCGAGAAACCCCTCTTACCTGACGTAGAAGACGAAACTCTCCAATTGCTGGATCACCGCTTCCTTCTCCATCAGCTCATGGGCGAGCAAGTCGCCGGTGGTGATCACGCCAACGACCTTGTCGTTCACGATCACGGGCAGGTGACGAATCCGTCGCTCACTCATCAGGGTGCCACAGTCACTCACCGACGCCTCGGGAGTGCAGGTCACGAGTGCGGTGGTCATCACCTCACGGAGCGGCGTGCTCGCGGGATCCTTGACCATTGCCACCACACGACGCATCAGGTCGCGCTCGGTGAAGATCCCGATCAGTTGATCGTTCTCCATGATCAGCACGCTGCCCGTGCCCCGTTCATTCATCAGGATCGCGGCGGCCAGGACGGTCACGTCCGGGGTGGTCGTGAGCATCGCACCGTCCTTCGTCTGGAGCAGCTCCTGCACGGTCGGCATTGACGGATCCTTGATTGAAGTGATCTTCGAGTCTACAGCCTTCGAGGTCGACCAGCCAGAGGGAACCCCTTTCTCAGACCGCGGGAGGGAACTCATGCCCCAGTGGCAGTCCGGCTCCAAGGGGTTCTCCGTCGGCCTGGCCACGCCTTCGAACTGGCGCGGCGGGGGCTCGAGGCACGGACACAGTGAGGTAGGTTACACACCTCTCGTCCCCGCCTTCTCGTTTCTCGCTTCTCGCTTCTCGCCGCAAGGTCCTATGCGCCTCATCGAATGTGTGCCGAACTTTTCCGAAGGCCGTGATCTCGCAATCATCACCCGGATCACCGACGCCATCCGTGCCGTCGAAGGTGTGCGGCTCCTCAACGTCGATCCCGGCAAGGCCACCAATCGTACCGTGGTGACGTTCGTTGGCGAGCCGGAGCCGGTGATGGAGGCGGCTTTCCGAGCCATCAAGATGGCGGGTGAGTTGATCGACATGTCGCGGCAGCATGGCGAGCACCCACGGATGGGCGCCACCGACGTCTGTCCGTTCGTGCCGATCACCGGTGTCACGATGGAGGAGGCGGCCGAGTACGCGACACAGCTCGCAAGGCGTGTGGGTGAGGAGCTCGACCTGCCGGTCTATCTCTACGAGGCGGCGCAACCCGACGCCTCGCGCCGGAACTTGGCAGTCATCCGCGCCGGTGAATACGAGGCGCTCCCAAAGAAGCTGACCACGCTGCCCCCGGACTTCGGCCCAGCGCGTTTCGACCCGCGTCGCGGTGCGACGGTGATCGGTGCGCGAGATTTTCTGGTCGCCTACAACATCAACCTGAACACCACCTCGACCCGCCGTGCCAACGCGATCGCCTTCGACGTGCGTGAAGCCGGGCGAACCACCGCAGGCCCGCTTGGCGAACCGGCCCACCAGCCCGGTACGCTCAAGGCGGTCAAGGCGATCGGCTGGTTCATCGAGGAGTATGGCGTGGCGCAGGTGTCGATGAACCTGACCAATATCAATGTCACGCCGGTGCACGTCGCGTTCGATGAAGTTGTGCGAAGCGCCGGCGAGCGCGGTATACGGGTCACCGGTTCCGAGCTGGTCGGGTTGGTGCCGCTCTCGTGCCTCGTCGAGGCCGGCAAGTACTTCCTCGAGAAGCAGCAGCGCTCGACCGGTGTCAGCGAACGCGAACTCGTCCGGATCGCGATCCGTTCGCTCGGGCTCGACGAGCTCACCCCATTCAATCCCCAGGAGCGCGTGATCGAATACCTGCTGCGCGAGGCATCCGACACACGCCTGGTCGACATGACACTCGCCGCGTTCACCGCCGAAACCGCGAGCGAATCTGCCGCCCCCGGTGGCGGGTCGATCGCCGCCACGCTCGGCGCGCTCGGTGCGGCGCTCGGCACGATGGTCGCGAACCTCTCCTCACACCGCCGTGGATGGGACGAGCGCTGGCAGGAGTTCGGAACGCATGCTGAGCGCGGACAACAACATGTCAGGATCCTGCTCCACCTCATTGATGAGGACACGCGGTCGTTCGAACGCGTCATGGCGTGCTTCGGCCTGCCGAGGGGAACCGACGAGGAGAAGGCCGCACGCAAGACGGCGATTCGTGATGCGACCAGGGAGGCCACCCGCGTTCCATTCCGCGTGATGGAGGAATCGTTGGCGTCGATGGACCTGATCAGGGCGATGGCAGAGGTGGGCCAGGAGACGAGTGCATCAGATGCCGGCGTCGGAGCGCTCTGCGCCCGAAGTGCCGTGATGGGCGCCTATCTCAACGTGCAGATCAACGCTGCGCAACTGAAAGGCGATGAAATCGCAGAAGACCTCGTCGCGCGCGGCGCCGAGTTGCAAGCGAGGGCGCAGGCGCTAGAGACCAAGATCCTCGCGATCGTCGCGGGGAAGATCTAGGGGTCCTGCCCCGCCCTCCGGCGTCAGCCGGAGCGGCGGGGTCTCCGAGGTGACACCTGCTGGAATTGTGATGACCATCAACCAAACCGCGGGCTCACGCCCGCGGCTCGGCGGCGGGGCCTCCGAGGTGACACCACCCCGAACCTCAGGTCAAATCACCCGCGGCCCTTGAGACACGGGCGGCGCTCGCCAGCCATACACGACTGCCAGGTCAGCGACACCAGGATTCGCTTCCTTGATGATCGTCAGCTTCCGAGCCCGTGAGCGACGCTTCAGCGACCGTTCGTGTGCCAAAGCTGTGCATCGATCCGGACACTCTCGGACGTAGACCAGGCGGGTGATATGAAATTCACGTGTGTGACGTGCCCCGGACTCGGTCCGAACATGCTCGTGCCATCTTCGCACAAGATTGTTCGTCATTCCGACGTAGTAGCAGCCGGACTGGTTGGTGAGGATGTAGACCCAGTGCGGCGTTCGCATGACTCAATGCAACTCTCGATTCTCGCCCGGACCGGCACCGGATCGCGCACGGCTATTGTCGGGTCGCGCGGGCACCGACTGGTGACCGCAAGAGTATGGGTCCCGGATGGTGTCACCTCGGAGGCCCCGCCGCACCCGCGTTGCGGGCGGGCGGGGGGGATCGGAGTGGTGGCACACAAGGAGGCCCCGTCACCCCCGCGCTGCGGGCAGGCGGGGACGGTGGCGGGGTAACTTCCAGCATGACTCCAATCATCCGCGCCCCACGGGGCACCGAGCGCACCGCCAAGGGCTGGATCCAGGAAGCCGCCAAGCGGATGCTGATGAACAACCTCGATCCCGACGTCGCCGAGAAGCCGGAGGAGTTGATCGTCTACGGTGGGCGCGGCAAGGCGGCGCGCAATTGGGAGAGCTACCACCGGATCATCGCCACGCTCGAGCGACTCGAGAACGACGAGACGCTGCTCATTCAGAGCGGCAAGCCGGTGGCAGTGCTCCGCACCCACGCGCTTGCCCCACGCGTCCTGATTGCCAACTCCAACCTCGTCCCGAAGTGGGCAACCTGGGAGGAGTTCGACCGCCTCGATCAGGCTGGCCTCATGATGTACGGCCAAATGACCGCCGGGTCGTGGATCTACATCGGGACCCAGGGCATCCTGCAGGGGACGTACGAGACCTTCGCGGGTGCCGCGGACAAGCACTTCGGCGGCACACTGGCCGGCACCATCACCGTCACCGCCGGGCTGGGTGGCATGGGCGGCGCGCAGCCACTGGCCGTGACGCTGGCCGGCGGCATCGCGATCTGTGTCGAGATCGATCCGGCGCGCATCGCGCGTCGGCTAGAGACGCGCTACCTCGATGAGGTCGCCGATTCCCTCGACGACGCCATCGCCCGTGCCAAGGCCGCCAAGGCCGAGCGGCGTGCCGTCTCCATCGGGGTGCTCGGCAACGCGGCCGAACTGATCCCGCGCATGGTGGAGATCGGCTTCACGCCCGATCTGGTCACCGATCAGACATCGGCGCACGATCCGATGTGGGGCTACATCCCGATCACTCTGCCGGATGAGGACATCGACGCGTATCGGACCGCACAGCCCGATCGTTATCTCGAGCGAGCACGCGCGGGCATGGTCGCACATGTCGGCGCGATCCTCACGATGCAGGAGCGCGGCGCCATTGCGTTCGACTACGGCAACAACCTGCGTGCCCAGGCTGAGCTCGGTGGACTCGAGGGAGCGTTCGGGTATCCAGGATTTGTACCGGCGTTCATTCGCGATGCATTCTGCGAGGGACGCGGTCCCTTCCGTTGGGTCGCACTCTCGGGCGATCCGGCCGACATCGCCGCAACCGATCGCGCTCTGCTCGAGCTCTTCCCTGACGACAAGCGCCTGCAACAGTGGCTCGGTTGGGCTGGCGAGAAGATCGCCTTCCAGGGGCTGCCGGCGCGTATCTGCTGGCTCGGCTACAAGGAGCGCGACAAGGCGGGATTGCTCTTCAATCAAATGGTGCGTGACGGGCGCGTGAGCGCACCGATCGTGATCGGTCGTGATCACCTCGATGCCGGGAGTGTGGCATCACCGTACCGTGAGACCGAGGCGATGCTCGACGGCTCCGACGCCGTGAGCGACTGGCCGCTGCTCAACTTCCCGGTTGGGGCCTCAAGTGGTGCCGGCTGGGGGACGTTCCATCACGGGGGGGGGGTCGGCATGGGCTACTCGCAACACGCCGGGCTCGTCGCCGTGGCCGATGGCAGCGACGAAGCCGAACAGCGACTGGGCATGTGCCTCGTCAACGACCCGGCGATGGGGGTGCTGCGCCACGCCGATGCCGGCTACGAGAAAGCGATCGAGGTGGCCCGGACCCGCGGCCTCGACCTGCCGTCAGTCGACTGACGAGCCGTCGAACAACGCCGCAGGAAGCGTCACGCCGTATACTGCGCCCTCGCCGACCACCAGCAGATAGAGGCGGCGATCCGCCGGACTAACGGCGAAGGCCAACGCGCCCGTCACGGCCGGGATACGTATGCGGCTTTCTACCCGAGCGCCTGGCCCGATCACGAGGAGCATCGACGCGGAATCCTCAGGCTGCCGGAGGAGCAGCCAGAGCCGGTCCCCGACGGCCTGCCCCTTGGCGAATTCCGACAACGTGAACAACTGATTGGCGGGCATCTCCCGATTGCGGCGGAAGAAGTTCGCGCGAATTGCGGCGACCTCGGGCACCTCGATCTCGGCGCGCGCAACGAGCGAATCCCGGGCGTCGTACCGCTCGAGCACACCCTCGGTATGATACGCCAACCACGCATACCCATCACTGGCCAACACCGGAAGCACCAGGTTGCGCATGTTGGCTGGCACCTCGCCGCCCGCAATGGTCTGCTTGATGGCACCGAAGTCCCAGACTCCCGGTGCCGGCACGACCTGGGGCGCAAAGCTGTCGACCACGGAACCGGTTGGATCGTAGCGGCGAACCAGCATCGGGCCGGACGCACCGCTCACGACCGCAGAGCCGTCCTCCCCGAACGATACCGCGCCGCTGAACCAGGCGGGGGGAAGCGGTGTGGTCCCGGCGCCCCTGCCATCCCTGGTAAACCGTGCGATACGCCCGTTGCCCTCGTCAACGACTCGGATGGTGTCGAGTCCAATGAAGACGGATCGCGGGTGCTGCAGCTCACCTGGTCCCCCGCCCGCCCCGCCGATCGGCAAGCCGATCGTGCCATCCGATCCAACCTGGACGATGGTGCTCGCATTGGCATCGACAACGAACAGTTCGCCCCGGGGTCCCGCAACGATGTCCGACAGTCGATCGAACCGTCCATCCCCGGAAGCGACGAGCGTGTCGACTTGGTTGACCACCACGTCGCTGCCCGTCTCGGATATGGCTGCTGTCGAACACCCGCCCAACAGGCAGACGAGTGCGGTGCGTGCGACACGACGGCGCATGGGGACCTCAATGGAGGGGACCCTGCAACGCTAAGGCCCGCCGCAGCAGTGAGCAAGGACGTCTACCAGAGGGATTACAGCTGTCGGTTTCAGGGAACCGACCTGGCGCTCTGGGCGTACCCTCCAGACCGGCATCACCAGTGGCGATGCCGGACCAGTTCCCGTACACTCGTTGGGGGAGCACCCGTGACCGTCGCGGGGCTGTGCGACCTGCCGCCTCAAACTCGTCAAGACTCTACATGACAATGACTTCCACGATCAGTAGCACGGCACACCACACCGGCGCTGGTTCGCTCCGCGATCGGTTCCTGCAGGTCCGGAACTGGACCGTGTCGCTCACCGAGCCGCTTGAGGTCGAGGACTGCGTCGTGTCCTCGATGCCCGATGTCAGCCCGACCAAGTGGCATCTCGCGCATTCGAGCTGGTTCTTCGAGACGTTCGTGCTCGCGGAGCATGCGCCGACGTATCGGTCGCCGGACTCGCGCTATGCCTTCCTCTTCAATTCGTACTATGTCCAGGCGGGTGAGCGGCACTGTCGTGCCCAGCGGGGCTTGGTCACTCGGCCCACCCTGATCCAGGTCTTCGGGTACCGGCAGCATGTCGATGCCGCCGTGCTGGCGTTGCTCGATCAGATCGGCGACGATCGCGAGCATCCGGCCTACGCCCTGATCGAGCTCGGCCTCCATCACGAGCAGCAGCACCAGGAGTTGCTGCTGATGGATATCAAGCACGTGCTCTGGACCAACCCACTCCGGCCAGCGTACCGACCATTCGTCTCGCCGCCCGCGGGCGAAGTCCCCGCAATGCACTGGCATGAGATCTCCGAAGGCGTTCACGAGGTCGGCCACTCGGGCAACGGCTTCGCGTACGACAACGAGGGACCCCGTCACAAGGTGTATCTGCACCCGGCACGGATCGCATCGCGGCTCGTGACCAATACGGAGTTCGCGGAGTTCATCGCCGATCGTGGGTACTCCCGATCAGAACTCTGGCTCTCGGCCGGGCTGGCGACCGTCGAGGCGAATCGGTGGCAGGCGCCACTCTACTGGGAGCACGATCCCGATGCTGGGTGGCTCGAGTTTACGCTCGGTGGTCAGCACCCGGTGATCGGCGACGCGCCGGTCGCACACCTCAGCTACTTCGAGGCCGATGCCTATGCGCGCTGGGCGGGCAAGTCGCTGCCGACCGAAGCCGAGTGGGAAGTAGCCGCCACCAATGCGCCGATCCAGGGAACATTCGTGGAATCCGGCCGCGGCCACCCCGCACCAGCGCACGGCAACGGTTCACTCGAACAGCTCTACGGCGATCTCTGGCAATGGACCGCAAGCGCGTACCTGGGCTATCCGGGCTATCAGCCCGCTACCGGCGCCATTGGCGAATACAATGGCAAGTGGATGGCCGATCAGTGGGTGCTCCGTGGCGCATCGGTGGCCACCCCGCGGAGCCATGCCCGACCCACATATCGGAATTTCTTCCCGTCGAACGCGCGCTGGCAGTTCAGCGGACTTCGGCTCGCGGAGCGCATGTGACCGCACCAACCAAGCGACACACGGGTCGACGGACTGAGCATGTGATGGCTTCGGGCTCACCTTCAGCCGGCATGCGCGAGGAGGTTCTCGCCGGCCTGCACGCCAGACCGAAGAAGTTAAGCCCGAAGTTCTTCTATGATGCGGAAGGCGCCCGGCTGTTCGAGGAGATCACGACACTCCCCGAGTACTACCCCACGCGCACCGAACTCGGCATCCTCCGCCATGCCCTGCCGGAGATCGTCGATCTGGCCGGACCACATGTGGCCCTTGTGGAGTACGGCAGCGGCGCCGGCATCAAGGTGCGCCTGCTGCTCGAGGGCCTCGAGGCACCGGTGGCGTACGTGCCGATCGATATTTCCGGTGAGCAACTCGATCGTGTCGCCTCGGCGCTCCGGTCCGACTATCCCGGGATCGTGGTGCATCCAATCCGCGCCGATTACACGCGTGCCGTGTCCCTGCCGACGTTGCCCGGCGCCGCTCGCCGTGTGGCGTTCTTCCCCGGATCGACCATTGGTAACTTCGAACCCAGCGCCGCGACCAGTTTCCTGCGCGGCGTTCGCACCACCGTCGGTCCGGGCGGTGCGGTGATCCTCGGTGTGGATCGGGTCAAGGATGCCGGTACGCTCGAGCGCGCCTATGACGACGCGGCCGGTGTAACCGCACGATTCAACCGCAACCTGCTCGTTCGGCTCAATCGCGAACTCGCCGCGACCTTCGACATTGACCGGTTTGCACATGAGGCACACTGGAACAGTATGGAGTCTCGCATCGAGATGCACCTCAGATCACTCGACGATCAGGTGGTGCAGGTCGGCGGCTGCGCGGTACCGTTCGCACAGGGCGAAACCATCTGGACGGAGTCGTCATACAAGTACGACCGGCACGGCCTTGAGCGCCTCGTCACCGACGCTGGCTTCGGGATCACGCGCCTCTGGACCGACCCCGACGAGCTGTTCTGGGTGGTGTTCCTGGAATCCCAGCCGCGGCCGCAGCCAGCCGCGGCGGTCACGCCGCGGGATCTTGGCTGAAACCACACCGGTCGGTGAATGCACCATCATCCCGCGGCCTGACGGCCGCGGCTCGGCCGCTTTCTCGCTTTCTCGCCTTGCACCGTCACGCGCACCGCCGTCATCCTCGGCAAGTCACCCGGCCGCGGTAGATTCCGAGATGACCGACACTGACCTCTTGCTGACCGGTATCGGGCAGCTCGCCACGCCGCCCTCCGCCGGGCCGCGCCGCGGGACGGCGATGCGCGATCTCGCCATCCACACCGATGCGGCCATCGCCATCCGCGATGGACTGATCGAATGGGTCGGGAACGCCTCCACTTGGACCGGCGACGCGGCCCGAATCATCGACCTGGGCGGCCGGGCCGTTGTGCCGGCGCTGATCGATCCGCACACGCATGTCGTCTGGGCCGGCGATCGCTACGACGACTTCGAGGCGCGAATCGAGGGCGTGCCCTACGAGGCGATCCTCGCACGCGGCGGAGGCATTCGCAGTTCAGTGCTGGCGACGGCAGCGGCGTCGGTTGACGAGCTCGTCAATCTCGCGATGCCGCGCGTCCAGCGACTGGCCTCGAGCGGGGCAGCCACCATTGAGATCAAGAGTGGCTACGGCTTCACACCCGAGGCCGAGCTGCGCTCGCTCGAGGCGATCAAGCAGGTCGCGACGCGGCTGCAAACTGACATCCACCCGACACTCCTGATTCACATCCCGCCGATCAATCCGAATGACCGCGGCGCCTATCTCACGGCCGTGGCGTCCGAGCTGATTCCCGAAGTGGCCCGCCGCGGACTCGCCACAGCCGTCGACGTCTTCGTCGAGCGCGAGGCATGGCTACCTGAGGAAGCCGCGATGGTCTGGGATGCGGCGAGGAAGCATGGCCTCGCGCGGAAAGCCCATGTCGATCAGTTCCACGCAATTGGCGGACTCGAGGTCGCGATCGCGCACGGCGCCCTCTCGGTCGACCATCTGGAGGCGAGCGGTCCGCCGCAAATCGAGGCACTGGCCGCCTCGGAGACCGTTGGCGTGATCCTTCCCGGCGTCACCCTGCACCTTGGCATCGCGGCCGCGCCTGGTCGCGCGCTGATCGATGCCGGTGCCGCCGTCGCGATCGGGACCGATTGCAACCCGGGATCCTCGCCGCTTTTCAGCATCCAACAGGCGCTCGCGCTTGCCGTGCGCCTCAACGGACTCACCCCCGCCGAAGCCCTCACCGCCGGGACCGTCAACGCCGCCGCCGCGCTTGGCCTCGACGACCGCGGTGCACTTGTTGCCGGAGCCCGCGCCGATCTGCTCGTCCTCGACGACACCGATTGGCGGTCCCTGATCTGGACCCTCGGCGACACACCGGTAGCCATGCGATTCATCGCTGGAAAGGAACAGGGACCATGAGCGAACCGGTCGTGCAGGTTGGCCCGCCAATCTCCCTCGATGAGGTTGTCTCGGTCGCCCGCCAGGATGCTCGCGCCGAGCTGGCCTCGACCGCGCGGGAGCAGATGCGCAACTCGCGGGCCTACATCGAACGCCTCGTCGCCGAGGGACGCACGGTCTATGGCGTGACCACCGGCTTCGGCAAGTTGGCGAGCGAGCGCATCGCGCCGGCCGACGTGCAACAGTTGCAGCGCAACCTGATCGTGTCCCACGCAATGGGCGTGGGCGAGCCGTTCAGCACCGAGGTGGTGCGCGCCATGCTGCTCCTCCGGGCACAATCCTTGGCTGCGGGGTACAGTGGCATCCGGATCGAGGTGGTCGAGCTCCTGCTCGCCATGCTCGATCGCGGTGTGCACCCGATCATTCCCTCGCAGGGTTCGGTCGGCGCGAGTGGCGACCTCGCCCCACTGGCGCACATGGCGCTCACACTGATTGGTGAAGGCAGCGCCGAGTATCGGGGTACATCGCTGCCATCGGCCGACGCATTGGAGCAAGCGGGTCTCGAGCCGGTCGTCCTCCAGGCCAAGGAAGGACTGGCCCTCATCAACGGCACGCAGGCCATGACCGCGGTCGGCGCGCTCGTGATCCACGATGCCATCCGGCTTGGCGTCAACGCCGACATCGCGGCGGCCATGTCGCTCGAGGCACTCAGGGGTACACGGGCCCCATTCGACCCTCGTGTAACGCGAGTCCGTCCCCATCCCGGTGCCATCGACGCTGCCGCGAACGTGCTCACCATCTCGGCGAATTCCCCGATCCACGAGTCGCACGCCGACTGCGGCAAGATCCAGGACGCCTACTCGCTCCGCTGTGTGCCACAAGTGCACGGTGCCTCACGTGATGCACTCACCCACGTCGCCGCGGTGCTCACGCGCGAGATCAACGCGGTCACCGACAACCCCCTCGTCTTCCACGAAGACGACATGGTCATCTCCGCCGGCAACTTCCATGGTCAGCCGATCGCGGTGGCGATGGACTACGCGAAGATTGCGATCGCCGAGCTGGCCAACATTGCCGAGCGACGAGTGGAGCACATGCTCGACCCTGCCGTGAGCGGCATGCCGGCGTTTCTGGCGCATCAGGGTGGTCTCCACTCAGGGCTGATGATCTCACAGTACACGGCGGCCTCCCTGGTCAGCGAAAACAAGGTCCTGGCGCACCCGGCGTCGGTGGATTCGATCCCGACATCGGCGAATCAGGAAGATCATGTCTCGATGGGGACCATCGCCGCACGCCAGTGCGCGATGATCCTCGAGAATGCGCGTTGGGTACTCGCCATCGAGGTGATGAACGCCACCCAGGCCCTCGATTTCCACGCACCATTGGTCCCCGGGCCGGCTGTCGCCGCCGCTGTCAAGGAGGTGCGCGCCGTGGTGCCACCTCTCAACGCCGACCGTGTCATGACCGGCGATCTCGCGGCGGTGCGCTCGTTGCTCGTGTCGGGGCGGCTGCGTGAGGCGGTCGAGGCCGTGACGGGGAGGTTGGCGTGATGCGAGACGCAGGCGTTTGTCATTGCGAGGCCCAGAGGGCCGAGGCAATCCGGGGCCGACTCCTCGTGAACGCTGCGAGATTGCTTCGCCGCGTTGCGGCTCGCAATGACCCAACGCGTCGCCTCTCCCTTCTCGTCGTTGCGCTCCTCGCTCCCCCCCTCGCTGCGCAGTCGATCGCCGTGCGCGCCGACTCGATATTCGGAACCTGGGCCAGCGATGGTGCACCGGGGTGTGCGATTGCCGTCGACCACGGCGACACCGCCATCTATCGCGGGGCATTCGGGCTCGCGGAGCTGGAGTACCGCATCCCGAATACCGACACCACAATCTTCGAGGCGGGTTCGGTATCGAAGCAGTTCACCGCTGCCTCGGTGCTCTTGCTCGAGGCGCGCGGACTCCTTTCGCTCGATGACACGATCCAGAAGTGGTTCCCGGAGATCCCCGAGTACGCGGCGCCGATCACGCTCCGACACCTCATGCTCCATACCAGTGGGCTCCGGGACTGGGGTTCCGTGATGAGCCTCGCTGGTTGGCCGCGCTGGACCACGAGCTACGGCCAGGACGACGCACTCGCGGTGATCGCTCGGCAACGCGGTCTCAATCACCTGACCGGGACCGAGTTCAGCTACACCAACTCGGGCTACAATCTCCTGGCGATCCTTGTCGAGCGGGTGTCAGGCCAGTCGTTCGGAGAATTCATGGCGCAGGAATTCTTCAGGCCGCTGGGCATGAGCCACACGTCGTGGCGGAGTGACTACACCCGAATCGTGCCAGGTCGCGCCCAGGCGTACGCACGCGCGGCGGGTGCCTGGCATCTCGATATGCCGTTCGAGAATGCAGTGGGCAACGGTGGCTTGCTTACCACGGTGCAGGACCTGCTCACCTGGACGCATGCCCTGCATGCCGGAGCGCTCGGCCGACCTGATGTGTCAAAACAGATGATGACCTCGGGCACCTTCAACGACGGCACGCAGGTTGGCTACGGCGGCGGGCTCTTCCTGAGACCGCTCCGTGGCGTTCCCTCGGTCAATCACAGCGGTTCGACAGCCGGGTACCAGACGATGCTTGCCGCATTCCCTGACCAGCACTACATGGCAGCCATCCTCTGCAATCGCGCCGATGCGAATGCCTCGCGGTTGATGATCGACCTCTTGCAGCCGGTGGTTCCATTCAGCGCCGTGACAGCCTCGGCACCAGCGCCGGCCGCCGCGCCGTTCCTACCCGATCCTGCTCGCCTCACGGCGTACATGGGGCGATTCCGGAGCGAAGACGTACCGGCGACGCTCGATATCCACGTCGTGCGGGGCCAGCTCATGGTGTCGCGGAAGCCCGGAGATCTGGTCACGCTCAGGCCGCGCGACATCGATGAGTTCGCCGGTCTGGGCGGCACGTTCCGGTTCGTCCGGGGTGATTCCGGGCAGATCACGCAGCTCATCGTGACGATTCCGCGGGTGGTCGGCATGCCGTTCACGCGGGTCGAATGAAGCGGCTTACTCCTTCCTGACCTGGACCGGTCGCATCCCCGAGGCAGCAGGGTGTTGATTCCGGAATCCCGCTCCATGGAGATCCGATGCTGACCCGATTCACCCTCTTGCTGTTCACCGGCCTGCTCGGATGTGCCGGTGGAGGTTCCGGGCCTTCGGTTCCGCCACCACCTCCACCGCCCCCGCCGCCGGGTACCGTCCGGATCCTGATGTTGGGCAATTCACTCACCTACACGCAGGATGTGCCGGGACTGGTGGCGGACTTTGCGACGGCCGGCGGGGTGCCGCGTCCGGTTGTCGCCTCGATCGCACACGCCAACTGGGGGCTACAGGACCACGCCGGCAGCGCACCAAGTACCTCGGCGGTTGCGAGTGGCGGCTATGACGTTGTGGTCCTGCAGCAGGGGCCTTCGACACTTCCCGCCAGCCGCGACGACATGCTGGCCTACGCCGGCATCCTGCACGACTTGGCGCCGAGCTCGACCCGCATGGGTCTCTTCGTTGCCTGGCCCCCTGAGGGCGGTGACATTGACGCGGGCATCGCCAACCACACCACAGTTGCCAACCAGCTTTCCCTGGCACTCTACCCGGTCGCGCAGGCGTTCCGTGAGGCGAAACGGATCGATCCGACCATCCCGATCTACAGCGCCGATGAATTTCACCAGAGCGCGACCGGCAGTGCGCTGGCCGGCATGGTGATCGCTGCGGTGATCTTCAATCAGGATCCGACCGGATACCCCAACCCCTTCCACGGGATCATCACCGACGACGACCTGATGACCATCCGCGCGGCGGCGAAGTTCGCCGTCGACACGTACGGACGGCGGTAAGCCCTTAGGCACGACCGTCAGGTCGTGCGGCAAGGCGCGCCAACATCTCGACCGCGAGCTGACGCCAGGGATCTCGACCGCGAGCTGACGCTCGCGGCTAAGGGGTTGCGCCGCGCTCCAGAATCTGCCGCGCGGCCGCGACCGACGCCTTGGTGCCCACCAGCACGAGCTGATCACCCGGCTCGAGTACTTCGAGTTTGCTTGGGGCCGGGATCCCCCTAGCACCACGTGTGATCGCGAGGACGGTCGCACCGGTACGACCGCGGAGCGCCAGATCGCGAAGTGACTTCCCCGCGCCGAAGTGACGTGCCTCGACGACGAATCGCTGTGGTGTACCGATCCCTGGGAGCAGGTGCGTAGCGGTCGCCAACCGATCGATCGGCATCTCGCTGGTCGGATGCATCAGATGTTCGGAGGTCCCCTGCTCAGGTGGCAATGAGTGACGCAGTGCCGAGAGGAGGATCTCGCTGCCGGCACTCATGTGGCCCTGCAGGTTCGTCGCCGAGCGCCACGCGGCAATCGCGAGCACGCCCAGGATCCCCAATAAGAGCACCGCAGCGCGATAGGACGGCAGGAACGGTTGGGAAATCGCGACGATCGGCAATCCCACGAGTACGACAATCGCGATTTCGAGTGTGATCACCAGTGCACGCCGCGGTGCCATTGCCAGATCGACTCGATCCGATCTCGGGAGTGCCATCGTGGCGAGCTGCTGGGCCAACCCACTCGCGACGCGGAAGATCCCGAACAGGAATGGTGCCGAGAGTGCCACCACAGCGAGCACCAATCCGACGCGAGTGAGTTCGGGCGTTACACCGAACCGGTCGACCACGAACTGGCGCGTTGCAGGACCGGCCTTCGCGGCGCCGATGATCACGACCAGCAAGGCAATGGCGTCCAGCACGAGCCAACGCGCCATCCGCCGCGCGCGCTGCGCATTGCCTCCGCTCTGTGACGCCTTGGCGAGATTCTCGACCCAGGTCGCGTAGAGTGATGCGTAGGTCTGGAGTGGTTTGGGAAGACGGCGGTCGATTTCGCTCGAGACCTGATCGGCCATCCGAACGAGGTATGGTGTCGTGAGGGTGGTGATCGCCGATACCGCCACCGCGACCGGGTAGAGGAACTCGCGCACCACGCCCATGGCCAGACCGAGCGACGCGATGATGAACGAGAACTCACCAATCTGTGCCATCGACATCCCGGCCCGGATCGAGGTCTGGGTCCCCTGTCCCGCGAGGAAGGCCCCACTCGACACGGCGATCACCTTGCCGAATATCACGACCAACGTCAGCACCAGTACCGCCACCCAGTGCTCGGCGATCAGGACAGGATCGATCAGCATCCCGACCGCGACAAAGAACACGGCGGCGAACACATCGCGCACCGGACGCACGAGTTCCATCACCGTGCGCGACTTGCCAGACTCCGCGATCAGCGAGCCGGCGATGAACGCGCCGAGCGCGACCGAGTACCCCAGCTTGAGCGCCAGCAGGGAGAACGCGAAGCAGAGCCCGAGTGAGGCGACCAACGTGGTCTCGCGTCGGCCGAGTCGGACGATGAAGCGCATCAGGCGCGGGATGACGAGCAGCCCCGCGATCACCCAAATCGTGAGGAGGGTCACCAGACGCACTCCGGTCATCCAGAGCGGGCTGTCAGCGCCCGTGCCACCGAGCGTCGCGAGCCCCGCGAGGAACAGCACCGCGGCGAGGTCCTCGACGATCAGCACGCCGAAGACCAGGTCCTTGAGTCGGCGACCGACGCGATGTTCCTCGAAAGTCTTGGCGATGATCGTGGTACTCGAGATCGCCGTGATGGCGCCGGTGAAGAGGGCCTCGCGCGCCGTGAATCCCAGCAGACGGCCGGCGCTGAACCCGAGCCACGCCATGAGCGAGATGTCGAGCACCGCCGTCACGGCGGCGCTGCCGCCGACCCGCATCAGGCGACGAATCGAGAATTCGAGTCCGATCGCGAAGAGCAGCAGGATCACCCCAAGCTCGGCCAGCGTCTCGGTCGTCTCGATATCGGCGACGATCGGCACGATGGTGACGTGCGGCCCGATCAGGAGACCGGCCAGGAGGTAACCGAGGATCACCGGCTGCTTGAGCCGCTCGAAGAGCACGGTCGTGATGGCGGCCGTGCAGAGCACGAGCGCGAAGGTCACCAGAAATCCGTGGCCCATGGCCATCGGTCAGGGACGCTCGGCCGGGGGGCTCACCCGAGGGACCGACACGGGTGGCTGCGCGATCGGTCGCCAGGCGATCGACTCCCAGGCCGCTTCGAGAGTAGCCAAGGCATGCGGATGGCGACCGCTCCATTCGCGTGAGGCGACCCGCTCGACCGCCAGCGTCATGAGGGTGAGCCAGACGGTCGCCCACAGCTCGACCACGCCCGAGCGCACGCTGCCCTCCTGTTTCCCCAAAGCGATCAGCCGCTCAACCACCAGATGAAAATCCCGAGTCGCCTGCACCGACACCGCATCGAGCTCGCCCGGGAGTCGCCAGCCCAGCAGCATCCGCATCCGTGCCGGATCGGACTCGGCCAGATCCAACCACTCCCTCCCGAGCTGTCCGAGCCGTTCGTCGGTCCGACCTGCCCCATCGAGATGGCCTTGGACCCTCGCCGTTCCAGACGCCTGGACCTCCTGGAACGCCGCGTTGAGGAGGGCCGGCTTGCTCGGGAAGTGACGGTAGATCGTGCCTTCGGCGACCCCTGCGCGCTTGGCGAGGAGCGGCGTCGTGGTGGCATGATAGCCGGCGGTGGTGAAGAGTTCCCGCGCGGCCTCAAGCAGGCGGTCACGGGTCGTATCGGCTGCGTCGGCCATGGCTCCCCAGGGTATGGAATCCGGCGGAGACGAGGGGCGAGTTATCTTCGACACCGCGTCCCGTCACACTTCGGAGGATAGTTACCACATGAAGATGCTTGTTCTCGGCGCCGGCCTGCAGGGCTGCGCCTGTGCATTCGAACTGCTTCGCGACCCCGACGTCACCAAGGTCACCCTCGCCGACCTGCACCCCGACCGGATGGCGCCCTTCCTGGCCCACCTCGACGATGCACGGCTGCACGCCGTCACGCTCGACGTGACCGATCACGAGGCGGTGCGGACCGTGATGCAGGATCACGATGCCGTGATGAGCGCCATTCCCTACTACTTCAACGGTCCGATGGCGAAGCTCGCCGTCGAGTCCGGTTGTCACTTCGCCGACCTCGGAGGCAACACCGAGATCGTGATGGAGCAGAAGAAGCTCGAAGAAGCGGCCCTCGCCAAGGGGCTCTCGATCATGCCCGATTGCGGTCTTGCCCCCGGAATGGTCAATATCCTCGCCGCCGAAGGCATCCGACGGCTCGATACCGCGGACCGGGTACGAATCTACGTCGGCGGGCTGCCGCAGCACCCCAAGCCGCCGCTCAATTACCAGATCGTCTACTCACTCGAGGGTGCCCTCGACTACTACACCACGCCGTCCTGGATCCTGCGCGATGGCAAGGCCGTCACGGTCGATGCGCTGAGTGAGCTGGAGGACGTGACCTTCCCCTCACCGGTCGGCAAGCTCGAGGCGTTCCACACCGCGGGTGGCATCTCGACCATGCCCTTCTCGTACAAGGACAAGGTCCGGGAGATGGAGTACAAGACACTCCGCTACCCCGGACACGTCGCGATCATGCACCCGATCCGCGAACTCGGCCTGCTCGACATGACACCGGTGCTGGTGCGGGGACACAAGGTCGTGCCGCGCGACGCGTTCATCGCCACCGTGTCGCCGAAGCTGACCAATCCGAAGGGCGAAGACCTCGTGGCCCTCCGCATCATCGTGAGCGGCAAGAAGGATGGCGCGCCACGCAGCACCACCTTCGATCTCATCGACTACTACGATGCCACCCACGGCATCTCGGC
>JBBSPX010000024.1:0-21565 GCA_038258395.1 Gemmatimonadales bacterium
CGCCTCGCCACCGGCCAGCTCGAATCCCACCACGCCGAGATCCCCCATCCGCACCGAATGCTCCGCGATCCTGACCGAATGCTGGGGGTCGTAGTGACGGAGAGAACAGTTGATGATTCGCGCCACGACACCGGTCTCCGCCATGCCGCGCTGCAAGCCACGCCATTCGGCGGTGATGGTCTCGTCCATCGTGAGATCCTGCCGGGTGCTGAGATCCGGGCAGTAGCGAACCTCAAGGTAGAGCAGCCCGTCGGCGTGGGCGTCGAGCACCATTTCGTAGGCCACGCGTTCGATCGCCTCCGGAACCTGCAGCAACGCGATCGTGTGGTCGAACCGCGCGAGGTATTCCTCGAGATTCCGGGCGTCGTCGACCAACATCCAGCGCCGGAGTGACTCCGGATCGGTCGCGGGCAGGGTAATACCCGCCTCGCTCGCCAATTCAAGCATTGTCTCGGGTCGGAGCGAGCCGTCGAGGTGGACATGCAGCTCGGCCTTGGGGCGGCGGCGGATCGCGTCACGCATCGGTCGTATCCGGGTGGCGCGCCGAGCGGAAGACGCGGAGGATGGCCCCGGCGCTGAGCGGCTGATCGGGGTCGACGACGATTCCACGTCCGTCGACCGCTTGGGCCTGATCAGCCATCAGGAGCGCCAGAAGGTCGACATCGGTGCGCGCCAGGACAGTCCCGAGTGACTCTCCAGCCGAGATGGCCAAACGGTTACCATTGAGGAAGATCGGGATCGCGGTTGGGGTCACAATGTAAATATCCGGTCACAGGGAGGTTTCGGGCAACGACGTGTCGCTTGCGTCGCCGTGGTGGTGTGCGTATTGGTCCAGCCAAATATGGTCACGACCACCACCAGCTCCCAACACCGCCTCCAGGCGGTGCACCCTCGATCGGACGTCCTGATGACGCACCGCATCCTCGTGGTCGACGATGAGCCTGATATCACCGCGTTGGTGGCCTACCACCTCGCCAAGGCCGGCTATCGCGTCTCGACCGCCAACAACGGCACCGACGCCATCAAGGCCGCGCGCGAGGAGCGCCCGGATCTCGTGGTACTCGATCTGATGCTGCCGGGCGTGTCCGGTTACGACGTCCTGGCCGAACTCCGGAAGCGGGAGGAGACGCGCGATGTCGGCGTGATCCTCCTGACCGCCCGCCGCGATGAACCGGACCGGATCAGGGGTCTCACCCTCGGTGCCGATGACTATCTCACCAAGCCATTCTCACCTGCCGAACTCGGGCTTCGCGTGCAGGCACTGCTCCGACGCATCGCGGCACCGTCGGTGGCCGCCGGGAGCACCGTAGTGGCCGGTGATCTCACCATCGACCGCAGTGCCCATCGGGCGTCGGTCGGGGGCGAGGAGTTGAACCTGACGGCGACCGAGTACAAGCTCCTCCTCGTGCTCCTCGAGCGTCGCGGTCGCGTCCAGTCACGGTCGCAGCTGCTCGAGACCGTCTGGAACGCACAGCCGGACATCCAGACTCGCACGGTCGACATGCACGTACAACGACTGCGTACCAAACTCGGGGAGATGGGCGACATGATCGAGACCATCCGTGGATTCGGGTATCGATTTCGGGCGGACCGAGGGTCACGCGGCAGGTGAAGCTCACCAGCCGCCTCATCCTTGGTGCGGCCACGGTCGTCGCCATCAGCCTCCTGCTCTATCGGTGGGGGGTGGGAAGCGCCGTGGCCCTGATCGGGCTGGTGACCGTGGGCGCAGCCCTCATCGCCGGTCGCTCGATCGCCTCGTCGCTTGAACAGCTCGCCGCGGCCGCGCGGGCCATGGCCACCGGAGGCGATCCACGCTTCCCGAAGTCGTCGATTCCCGAGATCGAGACCTTGGCCCAGGCACTTCGGCAGACGAATCGTGAGCTGATCGATCGATTCGCCGAGCTGTCACGCGAGAAGGCAGCCACGACGGCGATCGTGGACGCCATGGGCGAGGGCATTCTGGCCGCCGATGCCCGGTCGCGGATTGTCATGGCCAATCACGCGGCGCGGACGATGTTGGGATATCTGCCTGATGCCCCCCTGCCCGATCTCCGAACCATCTTCCGGATCAAAGGCGCCCAGAAGCTGGTCGCGGGCGTGCTCGACGCGGGTGACATGGCCGAACGCGAGATCGAACTCGATGGCCGGACGCTGTCCCTGCACACCAGGCCGCTTCAGGACGGTGGCGCCCTGCTGGTGCTCCGTGACCTGACCGCGGTCCGACGGCTCGAGGCGGTCCGTCGGGACTTCGTCGCCAATGTTTCTCACGAACTCAAGACGCCGCTCACGAGCATCTCGGGCTACGCCGAGACACTTGTGGCCGGGGACGTCGATGACGACACGCGCGAAAAGTTCCTGGCCACGATCCTGAGCAATGCCCATCGGATGCAGGGGCTCGTCGATGATCTACTGGACCTCTCGCGCATCGAATCGGGGCGCTGGACCCCGCGACCCGAGCAACTCTCGCTCTCCGGAATGGTCGGGGATGCGTGGGCTGCCTACGCCGATCGCGCCGCCGACCGTGGCGTTGCCCTCACGGTGATGATTGCGACGACCGCGGAATGGGTGCGGATCGACCCGAGTGCCCTGCACCAGGTCCTGGCCAACCTCTTCGACAATGCGATGCGATACGTCGAGGCAGATGGTCAGATCGAGGTGGCCGCCACCACGGTTGACGACATGGTGGAGATCACCGTCCGCGACAACGGCAGCGGCATACCCGCCGAGCACCTCCCGCGAGTCTTCGAACGATTCTACCGAGTCGATCCCTCCCGGTCGCGGGAAGAGGGCGGCACTGGGCTTGGCCTCGCCATCGTCCGCCACATGATCGAGGTCCACGGCGGGCAGGTCGCCGCCGAGAGCGGCCCGAGCGAGGGCACCACGATCCGGTTCACCGTACCGCGGGTGTAGCCGTTCCACCCGAGAGGTTCTGCCATCCGCGGATTGTTACCAGATCGTGACTGAGCGCCGACCGACCCGTGACGACACGCCACGAAGTTGGGGGCATGTCAAAATTCGCTTTGCTCTCTCTCGCCGTCCTGTCCCTCGCCTCGCCGCTGCGCGGCCAGGACACCCCGAAACTCAGCATCGGCGGAGTCGCCTACCTCCGGTACGGTTACCAACTCGGAACCGATTCGTCACTTGGTGACGGCGCACACGCGAATAACTTCGACGTCGATCGGGCCTACCTCGATTTCCGCGGCACGATGAGCCATGGGATCAGCACCCGGGTCACCACGGATATCGATCCTGGTCGCCCGAACACGACGCAGTTGCTCCTGCGACTCAAGTACGCCTACGTCGCCTGGCAACCGGACGGGAGTGCGCTCACATGGAAAGTCGGCGAAATGCAGACCCCGCTGATCGAATGGCTCGAAACACTTTGGGGATTCCGGATGCAGGGCACTGTCGCCCTCGAACGGACTCGGTACTTGAGCTCCTCGGATTTCGGGCTGAGCGTCTCGGGAAGCTGGCGGGACGATGCGGTCAATATGACCGCCGGAGTGTTTGACGGTGAAGGATACAATCGCACGCCGGGTGACCAGCACAAGGATGTCGCCGGCCGCGTGTCGGTCCGCCTCGCCTCGAGCGATGCCGGCGGCGCTACGGGTGGTCTGCGACTCACCGGATATGGCCATCTCGGTGCGTCGAATGGGGGGGGGACGCGCTCGCGGTTCGCAGGGATTCTCTCCTGGCAAGCGCAGCGCCTCACCCTCGGCACCGAACTCGCCGTGACGCGGGACTCGACGGCGGTCGACTCACCCGACACCCATGGCCGCGTGGTCAGTGCCTACGGGGTGTACAACCTGCCAAGCTCGCCGCTCTCACTGGTCGCTCGTGTCGATGCTTGGGATCCCGACACCGAGGTCGAGCCGTCCTTCCCTGATCCAGTGCACAGCACGCAGCGCCGGGTCATCGCCGGCGTTGCCTACCGATTGACGCCGGATGTCCGCCTCATGCTCGATGGGGATTTTGTGTCGATGCACCACGGATCTCCCAACAACGCCTTCGAAGCGAATCGTCGGTCACTGTTATTCCAGACGGAGTTCCGGTTTTGAGCCGGCCCCGCTTCCCAATGATCGAGGAGTACCGCATGTCCGTCCTATCCCGTTCGACCCTCTCACCGAAGCTGCTGGTTGTATCAGGCGTGTTGGCCGCGATGGTCGCCTGCGGTGGTGGCGGTGCCGAGACCGTGTCCTTGACCGGTGCCGGCGCGACCTTCCCGAATCCCGTCTACTCGAAGTGGTTCGATGCGTTCTATCGAAGCACCGGGAATCAGATCAACTACCAGTCGCTCGGATCGGGCGCCGGGGTCAAGCAGTACACCCAGGGGACCGTCGACTTCGGTGCGACCGACGGTCCAATGACCGACGAAGAGATCGCCGCAGTCGACGGCAAGGTGCTCCACGTCCCCACGGTGCTCGGGGCCGTCGTGCTCACCTGGAACTTGCCGGGTATTGATCACCTGCGTCTCGACGCCGCCACCATTGCCGACATCTTCCTCGGCCGCATCAGCAAATGGAATGACGCCCGGCTCAGTGCGCTCAACCCCGGGGTTGCCCTCCCCGACCAGAACCTCTTGGTGGTGCACCGCTCCGATGGCTCCGGCACCTCGTTCATTTTCACCGACTACCTCGCCAAGGTCTCCCCCGACTGGCGTGACAGTGTCGGTGCCGGCAAGGCCGTGAACTGGCCGACCGGTCTCGGCGGCAAGGGCAACGAGGGCGTCACCCAGCAGATCAAGCAGGTCGCGGGCACGATCGGCTACGTCGAACTGATCTATGCCGAGTCGAACAACCTCCCGAGTGCCGAAGTGATGAACCCGAATGGCGACTACGTGGCACCGTCACTGGCCTCGGTCACCGCCGCGGCTGGAGGGGTCAACTTCGGTCCCGACACCGACTTCCGGGTCTCGATCACCAATGCACCGGGGGCCGGCGCCTACCCGATCGCCTCGTTCACCTGGTTGCTGATCCGTCCCACCATGGAGGAACCAGCCAAGGCGCGGGCCATGCAGCAATTCCTGACCTGGATGATCGGCGCCGAGGCACAGCAGATGGCGGCGGACCTGCACTACGCCCCGCTGCCCGCTGCAGTGATTGAGCTGTTGAAGCCACGGATTGCCACACTGACGGCTGGACGCTGAAGGATCCTCCATCGCTTACCTTCGGACTCCAATGGAATCACCAGCCGACTCCCCTCGCCCATTGCCGCCGACAAACGGCACGCGAGCCCTATCCGGGGGTTCGCTGGGGGATCGCGTCTACAAGGTGCTCTTGATTCTGGCTGCATTGGTCATGCCGATCCTGCTGCTTGGCTTGCTGGTCGAGCTGCTCCAGGGCGCGGCGCCCGCAATCGCCGAGTACGGCCTCGGCTTCATCACCTCCTCGACCTGGGACCCTGTCCGGGAGGTGTTCGGTGCATGGCCCTTGATCGTCGGCACACTCCTCACCTCGGCCATTGCCCTGTTGCTGGCGGTCCCCCTCTCACTCGGCGTCGCGATCTATCTGACCGAGTTCGCTCCGGGTCGGATCCGGAAGCCGATCGCGATGATCATCGAACTGTTGGCCGCGATCCCGAGTGTTGTCTACGGGCTCTGGGGCATCTTCGTCCTGATCCCGTTCCTGCAGGCCACCGTCTATCCGTGGTTGCAGGCGACGCTCGGCTTCTTGCCGATTTTCGCGGGCCCGATCTACGGCCCTTCGGTGCTCTCGGCCTCGCTCATCCTCACCATCATGGTGATGCCGTACATCATGTCGGTCTCGCGTGAGGTGCTGCTCGCGGTGCCAAACGGCCAGCGGGAGGCGGCGCTGGCGCTCGGAGCGACTCGGTGGGAGGCCGTCACCACCGCGATCGTGCCCTATGCCAAGTCCGGGATCCTGGGCGCCGTGATTCTCGGCCTTGGCCGCGCGCTGGGCGAGACGATGGCGGTGACGATGCTGGTCGGCAACAGTCACGAGATTTCGACATCGCTCTTTGCCCCTGGTTACTCGATGGCCGCCGCCATCGCGAACGAGTTCGCCGAGGCGAGCTCGACGCTGCACTACGCGGCGCTGACGTACGTAGCGCTCCTGCTCTTCGTCATCACCGTGCTGATCAATGCCGCGGCGCGGTTGCTCATCTGGCGAGTCGCCCGCCGCGGAGGTCGGGCATGAATCGACGCGACTGGCGTCGCGCCAAGAGCCGGATCATGGTCGGCCTCATGCTGCTCGCGGTCGCGACCGCCGTGCTGCCGCTGATCCTGATCCTCGGCTCGCTGGTGATGCGCGGCGCCGGCTCGCTCTCGCTGTCGTTCCTCACCAGCACACCGGCACCCGTCGGCGAGCTCGGCGGTGGCGTCTTGCATGCCATCCTCGGCACACTCACGATTGTCGGTCTGGCCTCGCTCGCCGGCGTGCCAATCGGGATTGCCGCCGGCTTCTACTGTTCCGAGTACCGCGGCAGCCGGCTGGCCACCGTCACCCGGTTCGTGGCCGACGTCCTCAACGGCACACCGTCGATCGTGGTCGGCGTGTTCGCCTGGACCTGGGTCGTCGCCACGCAGAAGCATTTCTCTGCTTTCGCGGGCTCCGTCGCCCTGGCCGTCTTGATGGTGCCCATGGTGATGCGCACCACCGAGGAGCTGCTGGCGCTGGTGCCGACCTCACTGCGTGAAGCTGCGCTGGCCCTCGGGTACCCCGAATGGCGCACTTCGCTCACGGTCGTGCTGCGCACCGCCCTTCCCGGCATCGTCACCGGCGCACTGCTTGCCGTCGCACGGATCTCGGGCGAGACCGCGCCGCTGCTCTTCACCGCGCTCGGCAGCGAATTCCTCTCAACTAAACTCGATGCCCCGATGGCTGCGTTGCCCCTGCTGGTCTACAAGTACGCCACAGGGCCGTATCCGGAGTGGCACCGCCTCGCGTGGACATCCGCACTCGTCCTGATCCTCGTCGTCCTGGTGCTCAGCATCCTGGCCCGTCTCGCCACTCGCCAACGGTTCGGTTCGCGTGCCTGATGCCACGCCGCTGCTCTCCACCGACAAGCTCAGCGCGATGTATGGCAAGTTCACTGCCGTCAAGAATGTCACGCTGGCGTTTCCCCGGAATCGCGTCCACGCGCTGATCGGACCCTCGGGGTGTGGCAAATCGACGTTCCTCCGCACCCTCAACCGGATGCACGAAAACACCCCGAACGCGTGGACCGTGGGTCGCGTGCTCCTCGATGAGCTCGACATCTACAGCTCGAAGGTGTCGCCGATGCGACTCCGTCGACGGGTCGGCATGGTGTTCCAGAAGCCGACACCCTTCCCGACCATGTCGATCTTCGACAATGTGGCGGCTGGACTGCGCCTCGACCGCGGTCGGTCAAAGGCAGAGATCGCTGTAATCGTCGAGCGCTCGCTTCGGCGGGCCGCGCTCTGGGCTGAGGTAAAGGATCGCCTCCACACCAGCGCCCTCGGACTCTCAGGCGGGCAGCAGCAGCGACTGTGCATCGCACGGACCATCGCCCCCGAACCCGAGGTGATCCTGCTCGATGAGCCGACGGCGTCGCTCGATCCGCTCGGCACCCAACGGATCGAGGAGTTGGTGTTCGAACTGAAGCAGGATTACACCATTGTGATCGTGACGCACAACCTGCAGCAAGCGGCACGTGTCTCCGATACCACCACCTTTTTCTACATGGGCAGCATGATCGAGCACGGCCTGACCCGACAACTGTTCACTGCGCCGCGCGAGGAACAGACCGAGGCGTATATCACCGGACGGTTCGGATGAACGACGTCACCCGCATCACCGCCCGGGCGCCGCTCCCACCGCGCGATCCCGCGCCATTGCCGGGGGCTCGAGCGCCGGCGGTCGAGGCCCGGGGATTCTCGTTCTGGTACGGTGAGCAGAAGACGCTCCACGATCTCACACTCGCGTTCCCCCCGGCCGAGGTGACAGCGATCATCGGGCCATCGGGGTGTGGCAAGAGCACCTTCCTGCGCAGCATCAATCGGATGAACGACCTCGTGGTGGACAGCCGGGTCGCGGGCGAGCTCCTGGTCGATGGGCGCCCGGTCTACGGAGCGGGGATCGACCTGGTCGCCCACCGGCAACGCGTCGGCATGGTCTTTCAGCGGCCGAACCCGTTCCCGAAATCGATCTTCGCGAACGTTGCCTATGGGCCGTCGCTGAATGCGCTGCATCCGTCACGCGACCTGCCCGATGTGGTGGAGCAGTGCCTCCGGCGCGCGGCACTGTGGGACGAGGTCAAGGATCGTCTTGACCAGCCGGCGCTCGGTCTCTCCGGCGGTCAGCAGCAGCGGCTCTGTATCGCTCGAGCGCTCGCCAACGAACCCAGCCTACTTTTGATGGACGAGCCCTGCTCTGCCCTTGACCCGATCTCGACGAGCCACATCGAGGAACTCATCTTCGAACTCAAGCAGGACTTCACGATCGTGATTGTGACACACAACATGCAGCAGGCGGCCCGCGTCGCGGGTCTGACCGGATTCTTCGACGCTGGTCGACTCGTCGAGTTCGGCGAGACCGATCAGATCTTCACGAATCCGGCCCACGAACGCACTGAGGCATACATCACCGGGAGGTTCGGATGACGGCAGAAGGCCATCGTCATTTTCACGAGGAGCTCAGCGACGTCAAGGTTCGCCTCCTCGCCATGTCGGCGGAGGCCGAATCGGCGCTCGGCATGGCCGTGGAGGCCCTGCTCGGGCGTGACCTCGAGAAGGCGCATCGCGTGATTGCCGGCGACAAGGTGATCAATACGATGGAGGTCGAGTTGGAGGAGCAATGCATCTCGCTGCTCGCCCTCCAGCAGCCAATGGCGCGCGATCTCCGGATGCTGACGAGCGCACTCAGGATCGCGAACGACCTCGAGCGGGTCGGTGACCACGCGGTGAACATCGCCGAGTCGGCGGATCGCCTGGCCCAGAGCCGTCCGATCACGCCGGAGCCGGAGATCGTCGAGATGGCCCGGCTCGCTCGGCAGATGCTTTCGGATGCCCTCGAGGCATTCATCCGTGGCGACGCCAACGCGGGTCGTGAAATTTGCCGCCGTGACGACAAGGTCGATGCCCTGCACCGGTCGGTGTTCCGGATCCTCCTCACGCACATGATGGAGGATCCGCACATGATCAGTGCGGGGATGGAACTTTTCCTCGTGTCGAGGAATCTCGAGCGCGTCGCCGACCTCGCGACCAATATCGCCGAGGATGTCGTGTTCCTGGTCGAGGGAAAGTCAATCAAGCATCACGCCGAGGACGAGCGAGAGTCCGACACGTGAGTGAGCACGATGCACCTCGCGAACGGCTCGGTGCAATCGATGTCGGCTCCAACTCGATCCGGTTGCTGATCGCCGAGTGGGATCCGGTCACCGGGCTCGAAGTGATCGACGAGGTCAAGGAGCAGCCACGGCTCGCCACCGGCATCGCGCGCCATGGTGCCCTCGATCCCGAGGCCATGGAAGCGGCGTTCCGTGCGCTTGCTCGCATGACCGAGATGGCCACTCGCCGCGGCGTCTCTCGCCTCGTCGCGGTGGCCACGTCGGCGATGCGCGAGGCGAGCAACGGTCCGGCATTCGCGGAGCGCATCCGTCGTGAACTCGGGATCCCGCTGACGGTCATCGACTCCGATCGCGAGGCGCAGCTCTCGTGGCGCTCCGTGGCCCATCACTTTCAGCTCGAGAACACCCGGGCGGTTGTCGCTGACATTGGCGGTGGCTCGCTCGAGTTGATCGGCGCCGTTGACGGGCTGGTCGAGAGCACAACGTCACTCCCGCTGGGTGCGGTCCGCCTCACCGAACAACATCGGGCCACCGATCGGGGCGACGCCCGCAGACAAGTCGCTGCCATGCGAAAGACTGCGCGGTCCGCCCTCAAGAAGGCCCTCCCTTGGCGCGATTGGCGTCAGGCGACGCTGATTGGTTCGGGAGGATCGTTCACCAACCTCGCTCGCATGGCCGCCGCTCGTCGCGGACACCCGACGTCGCCGATCCATGGCACCACGGTGAGCACAGGCGAGGTGGAGAGCCTGCTCGAACTGCTCGCCTCGCGCAGCGCCAGCGCGCGTGCCGCCATCCCCGGCCTCAATCCGCAGCGCGCTGACATCATCCTCGCTGGTGTCGCAGTCACGGCCGAGTTGCTGCAACTGCTTGATGCCCGCGAGATGCAGGTGAGCGCCTACGGACTCCGCGAGGGGTTGTTGCTGGAGTTGGTCGGCACGGACGCGACGGTGCCTCGGGTGAGCGATCCACTCAAGCCACTGCGCGAGTTTGTGGATCGCTGCCGTGGCGATCGCCGCCATGTCGAGCAGGTGCGGCATTTGGCGCTGGCGCTCTTCGACCAACTCGCCGAGCCGCTTGGCGCCACACCGGAGGAACGCTGGTTGCTCGAGGCGGCAGCGCTGCTTCACGATGTGGGCCAACTGGTGTCGTATCGGAAGCATCACAAGCATTCCTACCAGCTCATCATGCACGCCGAGCGACTCGGACTCGCCGCACGCGATCGGGCGATCGTGGCGCTCGTCTCCCGCTATCACCGGAAGGCCGGACCGTCACGCCGCCACGTGGAACTCCAGCAACTCGACCCCGAGGATCAACACATTGTCCGTCGGGTGAGCGCAGTACTGCGGGTGGCCGATGGCCTGGATCGCGGCCATACCTCGAGCGTCGACCACATGACCGTCACCCTCCTGGATGACCGCTGCGTGATCCGCGCCTATCCGCGGATGAAGGCTGCCGATCTTTCGCTCGAGGTCTGGGGCGCCGAGCGCAAGGCCGATGTACTGGCCAAGGCGCTCGGCCGTGATGTGGTGATCGCAGCAGGACTGTAGGCGGATAAGGATTAATGATTAACGATTAAGGATGAAGGATGAACGATCAAGGAGTCATCCCGAACGGAGCTCCCTACTCCTTCGCGTCGTCGAACCGTGATTCGAATTCCCGGACCTCTTCCTCAGCCACCTCGCGGGCGTGGCCGTACTTCTCCTGCAGGATCCCTACGAGCTTGTCCCGCTTCCCGGCGATCTTGTCTACGTCATCGTTGGTCAAATCGCCCCAGCGGTCCCGGAGCTTGCCCTTCATTTGAAGCCACTTGCCTTCCAGAATGTCGCTGTTCATGCGTCCTCCGACGTGTGGTGACGGTGTGTGTGAAAGGGATGTCCTGTGGCTGCCCTGCATGACCTAAGACGACCCATCCCGCTTCCGTCACACATCCTTCATCCTTGATCCTTCATCCTTCATCCTTCAGCGTCAGGCCCCGTACGGCACCCAGATGTTCTTGACCTGTGTTGCGTGGCGGAGCAGCTCCTGGTCGCCGGTCCGATCGCTCCACACACGCTCATGCCACTCGCCCCACGTCCGCTTCATGTTTCCCACCGACAGTCGCTCGGCCTCTGCCACCTCGACCTGCGTGCCATGCACCCAGATGCCGTCCACGTCCGCGTGGCCCGCGAGCGCGGGCAGCAGTTCGGGAACCTGACCTGTCACGATGTTGACGACACCGTCCGGGAGATCCGAGGTGTCGAACAATTGGTAGCAGTCAGTCGCCATGAGCGGGTGGACACGCGACGGGATCGCGACAACTGCGTTCCCCATCGCGATCGCCGGCAGGACGAGCGAGAGGAAGCCGAGCAGCGGCGATTCGTCGGGACAGAGCATGCCGATTACACCGAGCGCCTCGGGCATCGCCAGCGTCACGTTGCGATGCGGCGTGTGATGCACGGCCCCGTCGTACTTGTCGGCCCACGCCGCCCACACGAAGCAGCACTCGATCGCCGCCGCAACCTCGCTTCGACCATCGACGCCCGACACGGCCCGGAGTCGCCCCGCAAACTCGGCCTCGCGCGCCGAGAGGTTCTCGCCGAGATAGTGAATCACCTGCGAACGCAGATGCGCCGTGGCACGTGACCAGCCGGCCTGGCCCTTGTGCGCCGCTTCGACGGCGTTGCGGACGTCCTTCCGATTACCGCGCCCGATCTCGCCGAGCAGCCTCCCGTCAGTCGAATGCACCGGCAGGACATAGCCACTGTCGGCACGCGACTGCTTGCCACCGATGTAAAGCTTGGGTGTGCGATCGATCGGCGGAAGATCACCTGAATCACCCCCAGGACCTCTCGCCTCTCCCGAATCTCTCTTTCTCTCTTCTCTCCTTCTCTCTTCTCTCCTTCTCTCTTTCTCTCCTTCTCGCTTTCTCGCCTTCAGGTATTCGAGCATCCCCTCGCGGCCACCCTCGCGACCGTAGCCGCTCTCCCGGTAGCCGCCGAAGCCGCTGGCAGCATCGAACAGGTTGGTGCAGTTGATCCAGACCGTACCGGCCTTGAGCATCGGCGCCACATCGAGTGCCAGATTGATATTCTCGGTCCAGAGGCTCGCCGCGAGCCCGTACCGCGTGTTGTTGGCCAGGTCGACCGCGTCGGCGTGATTCCGGAAGCTCATCAGCACCACGACCGGCCCGAAGATCTCTTCCTGCGCAATCGTGGCCGCCGGTGTGACATCGGTGAACAAGGTCGGGGGGAAGAAGAGGCCGCCCTCGGGCAGCGACCAGCTCGGCTGCCAGCAGGTGGCGCCTTCGCGCTTTCCAAGCTCCACCAACTCGCCAATTCGCTCAAGCTGAACCGGGGCCACGATCGCACCGATATCGACCGCCTTGTCGAGCGGCGATCCAACACGGAGCGTCTCCATCCGCGCACGAAGTTTGGTGATGAGCGCATCGGCGATCTCTTCGGCCACCAGGATCCGCGAGCCCGCGCAACAGACCTGCCCCTGATTGAACCAGATCGCATCGACCACGCCCTCGACCACCGAGTCGAGATCGGCATCGGCAAAGACGATGAACGGTGATTTGCCACCGAGCTCGAGCGTCAGTTTCTTGCCCGTCCCGGCGGTAGCGACACGGATCGCCCGCCCGACGTCGGTCGAACCTGTGAAGGCGATCTTGTCGACATCCTCGTGCGCGACGAGTGCCTGTCCGGTGCTGCCATCACCCGTGATGATGTTGATGACGCCCGGCGGGAAGCCGATCTCATCGAGCATGTCCGCGAAGCAGAGCGCACTGAGCGGCGTGAATTCGGCCGGCTTGAGTACCACCGTGTTCCCTGCCGCGAGCGCCGGCGCAATCTTCCAGGAGAGCATGAGCAACGGGAAGTTCCACGGGATGATCTGACCCACCACCCCGACCTCGCCCATTCCTGGGAAGACATCGTCGCGCAACTGCGCCCAGCCGGCGTGATGGCTGAAGTGCCTGGCCACGAGCGGGATGTCGATATCGCGTGACTCACGAATCGGCTTGCCGTTGTCCATCGACTCGACCACAGCGAGCAAGCGGGAGCGACGCTGCACACCACGGGCGATCGCATAGAGCCACCGGGACCGACCGTGGCACCCGAGTGCGCGCCACGCTGGCAATGCTGCCCGCGCTGCCGCGACGGCAGCATCGACGCCAGCCGCGTCGGACGCGGTCACCAATGCGAGTTCGGCACCCGTCGCGGGGTCCTTCACCATGAAGGTGGCGTCCGGCTCGGTCCACTCACCGTTCACATAGCACCCAAACTGGCGCGCATGACGATCAAGCCACTCGCGTGCGATCGCGGCGGACTCCGGTGCGGGGCCCCAGGCAAGGGTGTCGAAGGCAGTCTTGACGTCGGTCATGGTCTTCGCCCAGCGAAAAGGTGATGCTTCGTGGTAACGAGAAGCGAGAAGCGAGAAACGATGTCACGCTTCTCGTTTCTCGCTTCTCGTCTACCCCATCGGATGTCGATGTGCCGCCGAGTAGTGCCCGGTCACGTGATGCTCGAGCTGACGTTCGATGTCCGTGAGCAACGAACTCGCGCCGAACCGGAACAAGTCGGGCTGCGCCCAGCGGTTCCCAAGTTCGTCCTTGATCATCGCCAGCCAATCAAGTGACTGTTTCGCCGTCCGGATGCCTCCGGCCGGCTTGAGGCCGACGAGCTGTCCCGTCGCCTCGCGCCAGCTCCGAATCGCGCGGGCCATCACGAGCCCGACCGGCAGCGTCGCGTTGGTGCTTTCCTTGCCGGTGCTTGTCTTGATGAAGTCAGCGCCCGCCATCATGGCGACCATCGATGCCCGCGCAACATCCGTGAGTGTCCCGAGGTCACCGGTGCCGAGGATCGCCTTGAGGTGGGCGTCGCCACAGGCCTCGCGGAAGAGCCGCACCTCATCGTAAAGTGCCTGCCAGTTGCCGGTCAGCACATGCCCGCGGGTGATGACGATATCGATCTCGTGCGCGCCCGCTTCGACGCTCGAGTGGATCTCCGCGAGTCGCGTCGCCATCGGCGCGAGTCCCGCCGGGAATCCGGTCGACACGGCGGCGACCGGGATGCCGCTGCCCTCGAGTGCCTGGACAGCAGTCTCGACGAATGGGTGGTAGACACAGAGCGCCGCGACTTTCACCGGCGTGCCGGCCATGCCGAGCGATTCGAGCAGATCCGGGCGAACCGGTTGGCGCGACTTCCCGGCGAGTCGACGCACCCGACCAGGCGTGTCGTCTCCCTGCAACGTGGTCAGGTCCATCAGAGTCACGGCGCGCAGCAACCAACCGGCCTGCCAAGCCTGCTTCACACTGCGGCGGGTCGGAATGCTCGCGGCCCGGCGCTCAACCGCCGATCGATTGATTCGGATCGATCGGATCCAGCCGAGGTCGAGCGGCGCACCGGTGTTCCGAGGGACGCGGCCGAGCGGTGGCCATTCGGTCGTGGTCACATACTCCGGATCACGGGAGTGACGCGTGTTCCGACCCTGAGTCGGCGCGATGCTCATCGGAAGACGCCTCCGGATGGCGTGGCCCAGCCGCGTGCGGCCAGAAGTTCGCTCCGTTTGGCCCAGAGCGTCGGATCACGGAACGGGAGACAGAGCAACGCACCTGCGGCGAACCCGCCTACGTGGGCGGCGAATGCGACACCACCGACCTCGTTGGTGCTCGACCCCAGGAGTTGCAGCAGGAACCAGTAGCCGAGCATTGCCCACGCGGGAATCGCGACGCGGAAGAAGAGCACCACGAGCACCACCAGGGTATGGATGCGAACTCGAGGATAGAACATCGCGTAGGCGCCCATCACTCCGCTGATCGCACCGCTCGCCCCGATCATTGGCGTCGAGGAGGCGGGGTCGACGAGCACCTGCGCCGCGGCGGCGGTCAGCCCACAGAGCAGATAGAAGATCGCGAAGCGTCCGTGACCCATGGCATCCTCGACATTGTTGCCGAAGACCCAGAGGAACCAGACATTGCCGAGCAGGTGGAGCCAGCCGCCGTGCAGGAACATCGAGGTGACGACGGTCTGCCACGGGGTGCCGCCGTCGATCACGCACGACATCCCTGCTCCGACCGGGAATGCACTGCCGATCGGCAGGCGTCCGAGCAGGTCACCGGGGATCAATCCGAGCTGACAGACGGATCGCGCCAGCTCGGGGCCGGCACCCATTCCCTGCACGAAGACCCAGACCAGGACGTTGGCCGCAATGAGGGCCACCGTCACGATCGGGGTCAGGATCGCCGGGTTCTCGTCTCGGTAGGGGAACATGTCCCCTCCAAGATACCGTCAGCGCGCCTTGCTGGAGAGCCAGGCCGCCCGGAAGTCGCGCTGGGCGGGGGTCAGTGCCCCACCGTTGGCCTCCATCGGTCGGGCCGTCAGTCGCGGGTCGGTCCCGAAGGTGATGGTGCCACTGATCTCCTGGCCACGTGCGGTGTACATGATCGGCACGGTATCGCCCGGCTTGTGGCTCGTCTCGATCGCCCGCCACTCGGCCGCGCTCGTCAGCGACTTGCCATCGATGCTGTGGATCACATCGCCCCGATCGACACCAGCGTCGTAGAGTGGGGTCCCGACATCCGTTGCCGACTCGACGGTCGCGCCCTCGGCGCCGAAGGTACGCACCCGACCGAGGGTGGCGGCGTCCGGGTTGGCCTGCTCCAGCACGATACCGGCCTGCGCAAGCAGCGCCGCGTAGTCCGGCGTCTCGCGACCGTGGATGTAGCGCGTGAAGAAGTCCTTGGCGAACGCGGCGTCGCCTACGTAATCGCCCAACGTCTGCTGGATCGCATCGACCGTGTAGGGATGCGACACCTCATGGTGCTGACCAGCGCCGAAACGCTGCCACATCAGTTGCATGAAGCCGTCGAGACTCTTGCCCGGATACTTGCCACGGATCGTGAGGTCGAGGCCGAGTGCCACGCCGGCACCATAGGTGTAGTAGGAGAGGAAGGTGTTGCCGAAGTTGGTCGGATCGATCGCAGTCGCCGCGTCGACGAACGGCGCATGGAGTGACATGTCGATCGGTGAGCCATAGCGCCGCGCCGTGGTGGTCGCCACCGCATTGGCGATCCCACCGGCGGTGCCGATGTAGCGAGTCTCATCGACGATTCCCGCCCGATGCAACACCAGTCCCCCGTAATACTGCGTGAAGCCCTCGCCGAACCAGAGCGCATCCGACGGATCGGCCGTGGTAAAGTCGAACGGCTCGATCATCGCCGAGCGGATGCGTTCCATGTTCCACGAGTGGAAGAACTCGTGCGCAAGCGTCCCGATCAGGCCGTTGGCACCGCGTTCGAGTGAGCCGGTGCTCGCGATGATGGTCGAGTTGCGATGTTCCATCCCGTCGCCCGAGGCCCACGGCAGGTAGTCGGCGATGAAGGTGTAGGTCCCATTGTCGTACTGTGCCGTCTCGCCAAAGATGCCCACCTCCTCGGCGACGACCTTCTTTGCCATCTCCGTGTAGCCGTCAAGTTCGGCCGCGGTGCCGGTGTGATGCATCGCGATGCGGAGCGTATCAACGCGTCCACCCGGACCGGTGACCGTCCAGCTGCTGACCATGTGGTCGCTCAACTCGGTCGGCGAATCCATGAAATACTGCATGTCGGGTGCGGTGAAGCGCATCGGATCGCGCGTCGGCATGAGCTGCGTTGCCGCGATCCACCTGCTTCCGGTCGGTACCGCGAACCCGATCGTGATCGGATCCTGGGCATGGCCTTCGGCCCACGCGAATGTCGCCGGCATGTTCATGTGTGCATGCGTACGATCGATGCCGGTGTATGTGCCGCCGGCGCGATCAGCGAACAGGGTGTACGTCATGCGGACGACACCGGCGGGTGCCTGCACATGCCAACTGTAGGGGTCAGTGGTGGTGACCGGGAGTGCCCGCCCGCGGCCGTCGACTGCGCTGACACTGTAGACGTTCTTGGCGAACTCGTGCATCGCGTAGCGGCCCGGCGACGAGCGACTCATCCGGATGACCACGGGCGCCCGGCCGTTGGTCGGTACGGTCAGGGTGACCTGGGCCTCGTGATGGGCAGCGTTCGGGAAGGCGACGTCGTACCGGATCGTGTCGGCGACGGGGAGGGCGGCGAGTAGGGCGAGGACGAGCATGGACACTCCGGATGGGAAGAGACGCGAAAGGTAGCGACGTCCCATCCGGGGAATCCACGTCCGCGGCTGGCTACGGGATGGCTGGGGCTCGCGCCGCCTTGAGGGTGCCCGTGACCAACTCCTGACCATCCGGCGAGTTGTACGTCGCGACCAGCTTCCCTTCCATCCCGCCCTCGGTGATAACCGTGGCAGTCCGCACCTGCACGATCACGCCCTTCCGCAGGATGCTCTCATACCTGTCCGAGAGCGCGATCAGGCTGTCGCCGTGCATGGTCATGGTGAGCGGGATGGAGTCGCGACCAGGCAGCGACATGTACCAGTCGGTCCCCGAGGCCGACCCCTGCATCGTCGAGGGGACCGGGTCGGCGACTCCCTGGAGCACGTTGGTACCATGCCATTCGCCTGCAAAGTCGGCGATGGTGGGTGGAGGTGGCGGCGGTGGAGGTGGTGGCGGGGCCTTCGCCTCGCATGCAGCGAGCACTACACAGGCAGGGATCAGGGCGATCAGACGCATGATATCCTCCGGGGTGGTGCGGGAGGGGGGTAGGCGGACCCCGAAGCTACGTCCAATCCGGACCACCGCAACCACCAATGGCACCGGCAGGCTGCATCACCACAGATCTGGGGTATACTAGGAACCGAACTCCACCGGCACGAAACGACCGCCCGGCTTCGAATTCGCCCCAACCCTCCACCCTAACCCACCGCCACCCGCCCACCGAGAACGCCCCATGCGAACCGCTGCCCTGCTCACTGCCACCCTGCTGGTCTCCGCTGCCCCGCTCGTCGGGCAGCAGAGCGAGGATCGCACCCTGCTCCCACAGGAGACCATGACCTCGATCATCAATGAGGTCTCGGGGGAACGCGCGATGCACACTGTCCTCGAGTTGGTCCCGTACCAGCGCGTCCGACCGGCCTCCGAATATGCCGGTCACTACCGCGAGAGCCAGGTGATGGCGGAACGCGCGCGAGCGTATGGCTTCAGCAAGGTGACGATTGAGAAGTTCGGCCCGGTGACCCAGACGTGGCAGCCCGAGCAGGGCGAGCTCTGGATGACCACACCCAAGAGCGTCAAGTTGTTCGACATCCATGACATCGCGCTGTCGCTCGCCTCGCTCAATGCCAACGGCGATTTCACCGGTGCCCTGGTCGATGTTGCTTCCGGTCGCCCTGAGGACTTCGAGGGCAAGGACGTGTCAGGCAAATTCGTGCTCTCCTCGGGATCGACGAGTGCGACCTACCGCGAGGCACGGAAGCACGGTGCCATCGGCGTGCTGGGTGTGAGCGCGATCGGTTTCCAGCGGGCAGTCGACTTCCCCAGCCAGATCGTGTCGTCGGGCGTCACCGCAGATTCCGGGACCGTGGCATGGTCGGTCACACCAGAGGTACAGCACAATCTCGCGGCGATGTTGCTGCGCGGTGACGACATCACCATCCGCTCGGTCGTGAAGAGTGTGCAGGTCCCGTATCAGGCAGAGTACGTGCACGCCGAAATCCTGGGCGATGGCAGCACCACGCAGGAGGTCGCGATCAGTGGCCATCTCTATGAGGGGCTCATCAAGCAAGGTGCCAACGACGATGCCAGCGGCTGTGCACTGACACTCGAGATCGGCCGCGCCTACATCAAGCTGATCGCCGAGGGCAAGCTGCCGCGTCCGCGGCGCACCATCAACTTCCAGTGGGTACCAGAGATCTCTGGTACCAACGCGTGGCTCGCGGCCTACCCCGACAAGGCCAAGCGGATCATCGGGACACTCAACTTCGACATGGAGGCAATCCGCGTCACCGATTCTCGCAGCTATTGGGTCCTGCAGCGCACACCAGACACCTTCCCGTCCTACCTCAACGACATCGCCCAGAGCATGATGGAGTACATCGCCGACATTTCGCGCGAGCGAGTCCGGTTCCGTCGCTCCGGCTACGCCGCGTCACAGCCGGTCGAGTCGCCGCGCGGCAGCAAGGATGCCTTCTACATCAAGATCGACAAGCACTACGGCTCGAGCGATCACGTGACGTACATGCAGCATGGCATCCCCGCCGTGATGTTCATCACCTGGCCCGACATGTGGTACCACTCGTCGGAGGACACGCCCGACAAGCAGGACCCCACCCAGTACAAGCGCGCCGCAGCCGTCGGACTCGGTGGCCTGGCCGTCCTCGCCACCGGCACCGATGAGATGGCGACTCGCGTGCTCGCCGACAACCTCGGCCGCGGGCTCTCGCGGATGGGTGAGTCCCACACCAAGGGATTGGGCTATATCGCCGACGCGACGGCCCAGACCCTGCCAGCGATGTATCGGGAGGCGCAGGTCGCCATTCGGCATCAGGCCGAGATCGAGAAGGACGTCGTTCGCTCGACGAGGGTGATGTGGACTGACACGACAAGTGGAACCCGAAAGACCAATGCTTTCCTGCCGCTCATCGATCAACGGGCCACTTCCCTACTTGCCGAAGTCACCGCCGCGTACCAACTGGCCGCGATGCAGAATGGGATCAAGCCGATGGAATCGAAGCTCACACCGGAGGAGGCGGCGGCCGCAACACTCCGGATCGAGGTCGCGCCGCGGACAGCCGGTGGCGGTCGCCGCGGCGGCGGTGGCAGTCCATCGCTGCCAGAGGAGTACAACGCGGAGTTCTCGCTGTTGCTGGGCAAGGGGATGACGGCGCTCGAGGTGCGCGACTTCCTGTCGGGTGAGTTCACACCGATTGCGCTGGCCGATGTGATGGCGGTGCTCCGAGCACGTGAGACGGCGGGCAGCATCACGCTCGTGACACGGTGAGGGTCGACCGCATGCCACGCGCCCCTCGCTGGTTGACCCTCGGCCTGCTCGCCGCCGCATGCACGCCGGCAGCGACACCTCCTGCCACTGAGGCCGAGCAGATAGCGGCGCGCTTCGACCGTCAGGAGGTCCGCATCCCGATGCGAGACGGGATCGAGCTGTTCACTGTCATCCTGACGCCCAAAGACCGCGACGACTCCCTGCCGTTCATCCTCTCACGCACTCCGTACGGCACCGACGGATGGGGCGGGACCGATCACATGGTTTACGGCTACCAAGAGTTGATCAAGGACGGGTACATCTTCGTCCTTCAGGATATCCGAGGCCGGAATCAGTCGGCCGGCACCTTCGTGATGAACCTGCCCCCCTGCCAGGTGCGGGGCGACGGCTGCGTCGATGAGGCCACCGATACATGGGACACCGTCGAATGGCTGCTCAAAAACGTGCCACACAACAACGGGCGGGTCGGACAGCTCGGGATTTCCTACCCCGGGTGGACCACCAACGCCACGGCATTCGAACCGCACCCCGCCATCAAGGCTTTCAGTCCGCAGGCCACCATGGGCGATGTCTGGATGGGCGATGACTTCTTCCATCAGGGCGCCTTCCGGTTGGCGTACGGCCTCGAGTACGCCTGGGACATGGAAGCCAGCGCCGATGAAAGCATCCTTCCCGAACCGGGACGCTACGACACCTACGACTGGTACCTCTCGTTCCCGACGCTCAAGGATCTGAGCACGGCGGTCGGGGCCGAAGCGTGGCCGACGTGGCGGCTGTTTGCCGCGCACCCGAGCTATGACTCCGTCTGGAGTTTGCGCGCAATTCCGGGGCGACTCGCCCATGCGCCGGTGCCCACGCTCAACGTCGGCGGGTGGTGGGACCAGGAGGACATCTACGGCACGCAGCACGTCTATGCCGGAATGGAGACTACCGATTCCACCCACCAGAATTTCCTGGTCCTCGGACCGTGGTACCACGGCGAGTGGTTCCTCGAGGCAGGCGACTCCCTCGGCCCGGTGAGATTTGGCAGCGCGACCGGTGAGACGTATCGCCGCACCATCGAGGCACCATGGTTCGCGTATTGGCTCAAGGGCAACGGCGACGGCAATTTCCCGGAGGCCAGGGTCTTCGACGCCGGCGCCCAGGTGTGGCGCGAATACGCCAGCTGGCCGGCCCCTGGCGCCGTCAAGCGGAATCTCTACTTCCAGGCCGACGGCCGTCTCTCGTTCGAGGCTCCTGCGGCTGCCAGCGGATTCGACCAGTACGTGAGTGATCCGGCACACCCGGTGCCATACCGGCACCGCCCAATCGAGTGGACGTACGACCCACGTGGATCCGGCTGGGACACCTGGATGACGCAGGACCAGCTCTTCGTGGACAGTCGTCCCGACGTGCTGGTCTGGCAGACGCCGCCGCTGACCGAAG
>JBBSPX010000025.1:0-21491 GCA_038258395.1 Gemmatimonadales bacterium
ACCCGAAGCGCCACATTGCGCTCGAGCTCCTTGAAGAGCCGGTCGCGGAGCTGCCGCGAGGTGACGTACTTCCCCTCGCGACCAGCAAAGGACGAGTTGTTGACGATGAAGTCGACCGAAATCGTCGGCTCCTCCACCGCGATGCCCAGCAGGCGCTCGGGCATGTCGATGGCCGCGAGTGTCTTGCCGATCTCGATTCCTTCGAAGCCGGCCAACGCCACGATCTCGCCGGCACTGGCTTCCTGCACTTCGATCCGATGGAGACCATCGAAGGTGTAGAGCTTGGTCACCCGGGCGCGGTCGATGCCGACCTCGCCCGTCATGATCCCCGGCTCACCGAGCGGAAGCAGCGCGACCTGATCGCCGACGTGGATGCGACCACGCTCGATCTTGCCGATCGCGATACGCCCAAGGAAGTTCGAGAAGTCGAGCGTCGAGATCAGCATCTGGAACGGCGCCTCGGGATCACCCGTGGGCGCCGGCACGGTGTCGAGAATCGTCTGGAAAAGCGGGTCGAGCGATGTGCCCGGCACTTTGAGATCGTGGGTCGCGAGGCCCTGCCGGCTGACCGTGTAGAGGAACGGGCAGTCGAGTTGGGCATCGGTCGCATCGAGGTCGAGGAACAAGGAGAGCACTTCATCGTGCACACGCATCGGCTCGGCGTCGGAACGATCGATCTTGTTGATCGCCACGATCGGCTGGTGCCCAAGGGCCAGCGCCTTCCGTGTGACGAACCGCGTCTGGGGCATCGGCCCCTCGGCAGCGTCGACCAGGATCAGCACGCCATCGACCATACGCAGCACGCGCTCCACCTCGCCGCCGAAGTCCGCGTGGCCCGGAGTATCGACAATGTTGATCTTGACCCCACCCCAAACGACTGCGGTGTTCTTGGCGAGAATCGTGATGCCCCGCTCCTTCTCGAGCGGGTTGGAGTCCATCACACGCTCGTCGACTTGCTGGTTCAGGCGGAACGCGCCAGCCTGACGAAGCATCTGGTCGACGAGGGTGGTCTTCCCGTGGTCAACGTGGGCAATAATGGCGATGTTACGGATCTGCACCTGGGTACGGCCTTTCAGCGAGCCACCATGGCTCAAGGGCGCCATATATATGGGACACCCCCACCCACCGCAAGGCGTGGGCGTCTACAGACCGATCCGAAGGGTCGAACCACCCGTGGGCTCACGAGTGAGCGTGGTCGCCGCAGTCCTCGCCGACACACGGCTCACCGGTCTCGAGCTGGATGGTGACATGCCCCAAGCCGAGGCTGGTCATCGCCTCACCGAGCTCCCGGAGCACAGTGGGGTGATGGGCAAGGTCTGGAACCACCGCGTGCGCGCTCATGGCGGTCAGCCCGTTGGTCACGGTCCAGACGTGCACGTCGTGGACCCGGTCGACGCCACTGACCGCCAGAAGTGCCCCCTCCACTTTGCGGACACCGAGATGGGCAGGCACCTTGTCGAGCAGGATCTCCCCTGACTCGCGAATCAGGCGCCAGGCGGAGGTCAGGATCAACAGTGAAATCAGGACCGAGATTATCGGGTCGGCCGGCAGCCAACCGGTGGTCTTGATCACGATGGCGGCGATGATCGCGCCGATGCTGCCGAGCACGTCGCCCATGATGTGCAGGTAGGCGCCCCGGACGTTGAGGTCGTCGTGATGATGCCCGTGGAGCACCTTGAGGGAGATCAGGTTGACGATCAGCCCGGCGGTGGCCACCGCGCCGAAGAGCACCGCATCGATCTCTTGCGGCGTGCGGAGGCGCTGGAATGCCTCGATCGAGATCATCACGGCGATCGAGAAGAGAATGACCCCGTTGACCAACGCGGCCAGCACTTCCCAGCGCAGGTTGCCGAAGCGATCGGCCGCCGCCGCGCGGCGGCTCGCGATCCGAGCCCCCACCGTGGCGAGAGTGAGCGCGCCGACGTCGGTGGCCATGTGGCCGGCGTCGGCCAGGAGCGCCAGCGAACCGGAGAGGTATCCTCCGATGACCTCGACGACCAAGAACGCCGCTGTCAGCCCCAGGACGAGCCCCAATCGCTTCGTGGTGACCAATACTGCTCCTCCGGGCCAGTGCCCGCATGCCGCCGATCCCGCGTGGCGTTACCCTTGGGGGATCTATGGATACCCAAACTGCTACTGCCGCCCCGGTGTCGACCGTCGTCGGCCTGATCGCCGTCCTGGCACTCGTGCTCGCCAATGCCTACTTCGTCGCCGCCGAGTTCGCGCTGGTCGGGGCCCGCAAGACGCGGCTCGAGGAGGCGTCCCAGGCGGGGGACCGCAAAGCTACGCGAGCCCTCCAAGCCATTCAACACCTCGACCGATATATCTCCGCCACCCAGCTGGGAATCACCCTCGCCTCACTGGGGCTTGGCTGGGTCGGTGAGCCGGCACTTGCTCACCTCTTCGAGGGGCTGTTCCGGGGCGTACCCGAGCCGATGGCCTTCCTGGCATCGCACACGGCCGCTGTCGCCGCGGCATTCACGATCATCACCACGCTCCATATCGTGCTCGGCGAACTGGTGCCGAAGTCGCTGGCACTGCTCTACCCAGAAGATGTCTCCCGCTGGGTGATCTGGCCGCTGATGGGATTCTCGTGGGTGATGCACTACCCGATTTCCCTCCTCAACGGCCTCGCGGTGCGCCTGCTTCGCTTGGCAGGTGTGGCAGGTGTCGGCGAGCACGACCGGCTGCACTCGCCCGAGGAGATCCGAATGCTGGTCGAGCAATCGGGACAGGGCGGCTCGCTGACCCGGGGCGATGCGCGCATGCTGGAGGGGGTCTTCGAATTCAGTGAGAAGTCGGCCCAGGATGTCATGACGCCGCGGACCGACATCATCGGCCTCGCCGCCGATGCCACCGTTGAGGAGGCTGCCGACGTGGTCGCCGGCGCCGGGCGATCGCGTTACCCGGTCTACACATCGTCCCTCGATGAGATTGTCGGCGTGGTGCTCGCCAAGGACATCCTCCGCGCGCTCCGCGACAGCGATGGCATCCCGCTTAGGCGCATCATGCGCGAGCCGCTGCTCGTTCCGGGCACCCGTGAGGTCGAGGACGTCCTGGCCGACATGAAGCGACTCAAGACCCATCTTGCCGTCGTGCTGGACGAGTACGGTGGCACCGCCGGCCTCGTGACGATGGAAGACCTGCTCGAAGAGATCGTCGGCGAGATCTACGATGAGTACGATCCGGAAACCAGCACGGTTGTGGCGGCGACCGACGGCACGGTATCGCTCGAGGCCTCACTCCCGATCACGGCATTCAATGACCGATTCGATGTTGAGCTACCGGCCGATCAGTACACGACGCTGGGGGGCTTCCTGTTCGGGCAGCTCGGACGATTGCCGAAGGTCGGCGATCGCATCGCGACCGAAGGGTATCTGTTCGAGATCACCGCGATGGATGCGCGGCGGGTGGAGACGGTGCGGGTCCGGCGCGAAGCGTGATGTGAGAGACCCCTTAGGCGCTTGCGTCAGCACGCGCTATGGATCTACGCTCTATCCCACGGTCCCACTTCGTACGGCGACCGGTGCTGGCGGCGGACGGCGCGATTTCCGGGCGGGAAGATGTTGAACCGCAGGATGTGGCCGAACGCCGCGACGCCGTCCTGCCAGCCGATCTTCTTGCCTTCCTCGTAGGTCCGGCCGCTGTATGAGATCGGTAGCTCCCAGATCCGTGCCTTCGCCTGCGCCAGTCTCGCGGTCACCTCGGGCTCGAAACCGAACCGATCGCTCGTGAGCACCAGCTTCTGCGCCAGCGGTGTACGGATGACCTTGTAGCAGGTCTCCATGTCGGTGAGGTTGAGATCGGTGAACATGTTCGACACCAGCGTGAGCAGCGAGTTGCCGACCGAGTGCCAGAAGTAGAGCACCCGGTGCGGCCCACCGAGAAATCGTGAACCGAAGACGGCATCGGCACGCCCCGACTCGATCGGCTCGAGCAGGGTCGGGATTTCTGCCGGGTCGTACTCGAGGTCGGCGTCCTGGACCACCAGCACATCGTTCGTGGCGAGTTGGATCGCGTGACGAATCGCCGCGCCCTTTCCCTGGTTGATCGGCTGGTGATGCAGCTTGTCGATCGTCCCATCCGCGAGCATGCGATCGAGGATCTCTGCGCTGCCGTCGGTCGAGGCATCGTTGACGCAGATGATCTCGATCGGGATCGGGACGGCCCGGACCTTGGCGACCAGATCCTCGAGCGTGCGCATCTCGTTGTACACCGGGATGAGGACCGAGACGGTGAGGCTCATGGCTGCTGGCTCCGTCGAGCGAGGTCAATCGCAAGGGCCACGGCGGCCCGCATACTGGAGGGATCGGCACGTCCCGTGCCAACGATGTCCATCGCGGTCCCGTGATCGGGCGAGGTGCGCACGAACGGCAGTCCGAGGGTGACATTCACGGCCTCGCCGAACGACGCCACCTTGATCGCGGTCATGCCGACGTCGTGGTACGGTGCCAGTACCGCGTCGAATTCGCCGTGCATCGCCCGGACAAACACCGTGTCCGCGGGGATCGGTCCGGTCGCCCCGAGACGGAGGACAGCGGGGGCGAGAATGCGCTGTTCCTCATCGCCGAACAGTCCCTGCTCCCCGGCATGCGGATTCAGCGCACAGACGGCCAGTCGAGGCTCGGCGATTCCAAACCAGTCGCGGAGTGCCTTCCGGGTCACCTCACCGGTCCGCACCACTCGGTCGGCAGTCAGGACCAGCGGCACGTCACGGAGCGGCATGTGCGTGGTCACCAGCACCACGCGGAGCCGATCACTCGCGAGCATCATCGCGACATCCACCCCCCCCGCGAGATGGGCCAACCACTCGGTATGCCCGGGGAACGGGAAGCCGGCCAGATGGAGTGCATGCTTCTCGGCGGGTGCCGTGACGATCGCATCGACCTCGCCGGCCAGGGCCAGGGCCGCCGCGCGCTCGACCGCTCGGCCCGTGATCAGGCCGGCCGCCACGGCACGGGTGCGTGCGACACCGCGAGGTCCAGAACGCCACGAGCCGACCGGTTCCATCCGATCGGCTCGCATTGTTGCCGTCTGTTCCTTTGACCCGATCACCGTGACATCGATGTCGGCCCCGACGCCCTCTTCGAGCACCGCCCGCGTGATCTCCGGTCCGATCCCGCGCGGATCCCCGAGCGTGATGGCGAGACGAATTCGGCGCGTCACAATTCGCGCTTGTCGATGTACGCCTTCTGCCGCAGCTGCTTCATGTAGTGCTCGAGGCCGTTGTCCGCGGCAAGCCGGCTGCGCAGCGTTTCGCGCATCCGGTCGTACGGTGGCGGGCCCTCAGGAGCGGCCGCCGTCACCTTCACGATCGCGTACTTGTCGGCGTTGGGTGCCCCAACCGGCAGGACGAAGACGGGCGTGAGGGTGCCGCTGTCCGCCGACGTGAGCACGTCGATGTACGCCTGCTGCAACGGCGGCCCAAGCTCGAGTGCACGGGCCTCGCGCAGCTCCGACGGATCGTGGTAGAGGCCCTGCAGGGAATCGAACGGGAAGCCGGCCACGATCAGGGCCCGGACCGAATCGGCGAGCGCGTGAGCCCGAGCTGCCCCCGCGGAGTCGATCGGCGCGGACAGCAAGATGTGGCGAATCTTCCGTTCAGTCGGCTGGATGCGCTCAACCTGGATGATGTGGTACCCGAACGCCGACTCCACCGGAGGCGAGATCGTGCCGAGGGTCAGCGCGAACGATGGCCGCTCGAACTCGCGCACCATCTTGCCCTTCCGCACCCAGCCGAGGTCCCCCCCCTGCGCGGCCGACACGGGGTCTTGCGAGAATCGCTTGGCGGTCGCTTCGAAGTCGGCGCCATTGCGGAGCGCGATCACCAACGAGTCGGCCAGTGCCTTGGCGCGCATCTTGGCGACGCTGTCCGGCTTGGGCGCAATCACGATCTGCCGCACCGAACGGGTTGGCGGGCGCCTCGGCAAGCGGTCGAGGTTGGCGTCGTAGAACGCGCGGACCTCGCGCTCAGTGGGCTCGATCGGATCGACCAGGTTGCGTTCCTGGAGCCGCTGCTTGAACTGCTCGCGCATCATGTCCTGATACTGCCGAGCCGAGAGCCAGCGGCGGTAATCGTCGATGCTCAGGAATCCGGCCGTCCTAAGTTCCGCAGCGAATGCCGTCTCGCTCGCATACCCCTTCCGGATCCCGCGGACATTCTGGTCGACGGCGTCGCTGACTTCGAGCGGCGGCACCTTGACCGTCGTGTCTCGGAGCGCCTGCTGGAAGAGCAGATCGGCATCGATCAGGGTGTCGACCAGCGCCTTCAACTCGAGGGTGACCTGGGCGTCGTCGGTCGGCGGCTGCCGCCCCTGCTCGCGGAGGCGTGCGAAATATTCCTCCTGCACCTGGGTGTAGGTGATCACGGAGTTCCCGACCACCGCAATCACGCGGTCGATCGGGGCCTCCGGGGTGGGTCCCTGTGCCGACAGCGTGCCGAACGTGCCACCGCCCACGAGCGCGAGGGCGAGCGACACGAGCGGGACCCGACGCCCCGCCATGTTCAATTGCCTCCGGGGATCGGCGGACCGGCCGGCGCAGGCTGGATCGCCGGTGGCGTCCCGACCGGACGACCATTCGAATCGGCCAACTGCGCACCACCATTGGGCTGCTGCGCGGCCATCTTGGCCTGTGCGAGATCGACCGCCTGCGTAACGCCAGCCGGGTTCACGCCGGCATCGGAGGAACGCTCGCGGAGCGTCCAGGCCAGCATGCCTGGCAACATCCGGAGCCGCGACTCGCCGCTGGTCATCCGGTCGAAGAACTGGTCGACCCGGAGGGCTGCCGCACGCTTCCGATCGGCCTCGCTGGCCGCGGGATCAATCACATCAGGCCCGAGACCGATGGATGCCTTGAGGGTATCCACCGACTCGGCGAACTGCGTCTGGAGATCTTTCCACTCGTCCGGCGTGATCGAGACGCCGCCTTCCTTGGCATCGCGAAGCAGGAGATAGCGGCTCGCCACGGTCTTGATACCCGCCTCAAGCGCCGAGTCCGGCAATTGCTGCATCTGCGCGACCTGCTGTGGCCCCTGGGTCGGATCCTGGGTCATCGCGCGGATCCAGCGTGCAAATTCTGCCACGGTCAGCTTGCCGTCGCGGTAGGTCGCCAGCACGGCATTGTTCCTGCCCGCTCGGTTCAGGTCGCCAATCGCCTCGCGCGCCTTCGCGGGGGCGCCAGTCTTCAGCTCGATGTGGTTGAGCGAATCGAGCTCGGCGAAGTAGCTCGCTTCCATCGCCTGGACCAGCGGTGTCTGCAGCGCCTGAACCAGCCGCGCCTTGGCCTGTGCCTCGGTCGCGCGCTTGAGGACGTGGAAGCCGTAGGTCGTCACGACCACCGGGCTCATCTCGCCCGGGGCGAGCATCCAGGCAGCCGAGTCGAAGGCTGGGACGAAAGCGCCACGGGGCGACGCCGGCAGGAAGCCGCTGTCGACCTTGGTCGCCACATCGTCGGAATTGTCGATCGCGAGCGTGCCGAAGTCGGCGCCGGCCGCGGCACGGGCGGCGATGCCGTCGATTTTCCGACGCGCCGCATCGCGCGCCGCCTGGGTCGCAGACGGGTCGACCTGGATCAACACGTGCTGGAGGACGCGCAGCTCGCCGGCGGCATAGGCGCTGTCGACCCGTTCCGGCGTCACGGCGGCACGCTTCGCGATCAGCGAGTCAATCCAATGGCCCGCGGTGATCTCGGCCACATCCACCCACATCGCATCGTTGACCATCGCGGAATCGGTGGTCAAGGAGTTGGTCGCGACGGCCTGCGCGAACAGGGTGTAGTCGGTCCAGAGCCGTGCGACGAAGTCGGCCGCCTCCGGGTTGACGGTCACGCCCTTCACACTCGTCATGATCTCGGCGACCCGCGCCGCGGTGAGTTCCTGCCCGCCAGCGCGCGCGGCGATATCGGGGTGTGCGGTGAAGGCATCACCCTGGCAGGCCAGCACCAGGAGGGACAACGGAACGGTCAGCCTCAGCGATCGACGCATCGTACTCCTCAAATCGGAAAAAGAACGCTGGCGCTCATGCGACGACCTGCCGCAGTGCGCGAACCAGCGCGGGAACCAACGGCTCGCCACCGAGCCGGACCAACCGAAGCGAGAGCGGCATCGTGCGCCGCACCTCTGCCGCCAATTGCACATCCTCGAGCGCCCGGGTCAGTCCCGCCATGCGCGGCGTGGCGCCGGCGCGGAACGAGACCCGGGCCTCGTTCCCTCGCACGATCACATGCTGGACCGACAACATCGCCCCCACAACCCGAAGCCGGGTCATGTCCAGCAACGCCTCGGCCTCGACCGGCAAGGGACCAAATCGCTCGCGCAATTCGGAACGCAACTCATCAATCTCGCCGGGCGCCGCAGCCCGCGCCAGTCGGCGGTACATGTCGAGCTTCGAGGCATCGTCCTCGATATACCGGTCCGGCAGCCGCGCGGGTACGTCCAGATGGACGTCTGGCGGGGCCGGAGCCGCCACAGCGTCCCGATTGGTCCGGAGGGCCGTGACGGTCTCCTCGAGCCACCGGAGATACAGATCGAAGCCGACCGCCTGGGCGTGGCCCGACTGCTCGGCCCCCAGCAGGTTGCCGGCTCCCCGCAACTCCATGTCCCTGAGCGCGATCCGGTAGCCAGCCCCCAGATCTGTATGATGCTCGAGCACCTTGAGCCGTTCCTCGGCCTGGGCGTCGATCTCATCAGGAGCCAGGAGGTAGCAGTAGGCCCGCCGATGGCTCCGACCGACCCGCCCCCGGAGCTGGTAGAGTTGGGCCAGTCCGAATCGGTGGGAGTCCTGCACGATCATCGTGTTGGCGTTCGGGACGTCGAGTCCCGATTCGACGATCATCGTCGAGACAAGGATGTCCACGTCGCCAGCCACGAACCCCTGCATGACCTTTTCGAGGGCGTCGGCCGCCATCTGACCATGCCCCACCGCGACCCGGGCCCCGGGCGCCAACGAGCGGACCCGCTCCGCGATCGTTTCGATCGTCTCGATCCGGTTGTGGACGAAGTACACCTGCCCGCCGCGGTCACGCTCACGCGCGATCGCCTCCTCGAGCAGGGCATCGTCCCACGGCTCGACGAAGGTCAGGATCGGGGATCGATCGCGCGGCGGCGTCTCGATCACCGTCATATCGCGCATCCCGGCGAGCGACAGGTGGAGTGTCCGCGGGATTGGCGTCGCCGTCAGCGTCAGAACGTCGACGGCGAGCTTGAGCGCCTTCAGGCGCTCCTTGTGCTTGACCCCGAAGCGATGCTCCTCGTCGACCACGAGGAGGCCCAGATCCTTGAACTCGACATCCTTCGAGAGCAGCCGGTGCGTGCCGATCACGATGTCGATCTCGCCCGCGGTGAGACGCCGGAGTGTCTCCTTCTGCTCCTTCGCGGTCCGGAAGCGCGACATCGCCTCGACGTTGACCGGGTAATCCGCCAGCCGCTCGACGAAGGTCCGGTAGTGTTGCTCGGCCAGAATGGTGGTCGGCACCAGCACGGCCACCTGCTTGCCACCCTGGACCGCCTTGAAGGCCGCCCGCACCGCCACCTCGGTCTTGCCGTAGCCCACATCGCCGACCAGGAGGCGATCCATCGGGAGCGGCTGCTCCATGTCCGACTTGATCGCGTCGGTCGCCGTCCGCTGGTCGGGTGTGTCCTCATAGAGGAACGACGATTCGAGCTCGCGCTGCCACCGCGCGTCCGGGGGGAAGGCAAAGCCGGCGCTCACTTTGCGTCGCGCATAGAGGTCGAGCAACTCGGCGGCCATCGCCTGGATCGCGGCGCGCGTCTTGTCACGGACCTTCTTCCAGCTCCCCCCCCCAAGACGATGGATCCGCGGCGGTGGCTGGTCCTCACCGGTGTCACCGGCGGCCCGGTAGCGCTCGAGTTGATCGAGACGGTACAGCGGCACGTTGAGCCGATCGCCACCCTCGTACTCGAGCATGGCGACCTCGATCTCGCCACCCTCGACCGTGATCGTCTGAATACCCCGGTACACCCCGATGCCATGGTCGAGGTGCACGACGTAGTCGCCGATGGCGAGGTTGCCCGTGACGGTGCTCGGCGCCGACTGACGGTACCGCCGGGGCCGGCGCAGACGGCGCGCACGCCGAAAGATCTCGTGATCGGTCAACACCCGGAGCGTCGGCATCACGAAGCCGCCATCCAGGGCGCCCACCACCAGACTGGTCCCGGCTGGCAACATGCCCCGATCCTCGAGCAACTCATCGAGCCGCTCGAGCTGGCCCAGATTGTCGCAGAGGATCAGTGTCGGCGTGCCGTGCCCGAGCGACGCGCGCAACCGGCCGAGGTCGCGATCGATCTTCTCCGGCGGGAAGAAACCAAGCTGGTGGTCGGCCGTCTCCTCGCGCACCGCGAGGCGTGGGAAGCCGGAGAGGCGTTCCTCCCATTCCTCCGGCGACAGGTAGAGTTCCGCACGCCGTGGCACCACGTCGCCCAGACGGAGCGCCACCTCGCGATGGTGATCGGCCTCCCGCCACGCCCGCTCGACCTCCTCGCGATCGGCACCCTGCACCTCCTGCACCAGCAGCGCGTCGGTGGGCAGCAGATCGAGCAATGAGGTGCGAGTGACCGCCCCCCCCCCATCGAGGATGCCTAGCCCGGCGCCGCCGATCGGCAGCACCGAGACGTCGGGTTGCTCGGCCCCACTCCGTTGGGTCGTGAGGTCGAATCGCCGGAGCGAGGAAATCTCGTCGCCCCACCATTCGAGCCGGACGGGCTCCGCCATCCCGAACCCGTAGAGGTCGATGATCCCGCCCCGGACCGAATACTCGGCGACCTCGGTCACTGCGGGGACACGCTGATACCCCATCCGGTCGAGTGCCGCGGCGAGATCGCCGGGCGGATGCGTCATCCCGGGCGCCAGGTGCAACCGGAGCGTCGCCAGGGCGCTGGGGATGGTCGTGCGTTCGGCGGTCGCCCGGGCCGTGGTGACGAGCACCTTGAGGGTGCCGCCCAGCAGGGCCTCTAGCGTCTCGATCCGCTCGCCGGCGATCTCGACGTGTGGTTCCTCGTCGCCGAGACCTTCGCGCTGTGGATAGAGCGCGACGGCGTCGCCGAGCATCTGGCGGAGATCGGCGAGCCACCGCTCGGCATCGCCCGGCGTGCCGGCGATCACCACGGTCAGTCGCCCAGCGCCCGACTCAGAAGCCAACCAGCCGGTGAGCACGGCGCCACTCGATCCGGGCAGCCCGCCAAGCCGGAGCACCTCGCCTCGGTCGGGGAGCAGGGCTCGCAGCTGCTGGACCGCCGGGACGCGCGCGAACGCCGAAAGCACCGGGGCGAGTGCTCCGCCACCGATGTATGAGAGCCTCGTCGTGTCTACTGCGGTCTCGGTCACGCCAGCACGGTTCGGGTGCGTCCAGCGGCCTTGTGGGCCTGCACCGGTGAGTCAGGAACTGCTCGGGGCGGGAACGTAGGCGGCGGAACGGGTGGGGTCAACGCGTCCGACCGATTCGCCCCGCCACCAACGACTCTCCAATCAGGGTGAGCACCGCCATCAGCAGCAACAGCGGCCGGAGATCGCCCCGCCCGCCGGCGGCAAAGGTACGCGAGGCTCCACCGGCGAGATCCGCCACCACCGCACCAGGCCAGGCGTCTCCGAGCTCGGTCGGCGTCGCCCGCGCCAGGGCCGACTCACGGCTGTCGATCCCGGTACTGATCGCCCCGATCGTGTCGAGCTCCGCGAGCAGCCAGTAGTTGCCTGGAGCGGGCGGCGCCCAGGTCGCCCCGCCCTCCACCGCAACATCCATCCCACTCCCCACCACGCGAGTGACCTGCGCCGGTAACAGCAGCCGGCCCCCGACCGAGGTCGACGGCAGCGTCGGCGCGCCGTGGACCACGCGCGACGCGAGCGCGTCGAGCAGGGGCACGAAGGCCGCCCGTACCGGCAGATCGGTCCACGTCGGGTCGAAACGCGATCCCATCAGCACGAGGTCACCCGACCGGACGATCCACGGCTCGCCACCCACCGTGACGAGGGTGTCCGAGTCCCTCCCTCCTCCGGTCGGCACCAGCCGAACCGAACGCTCCACCGCGAGGCGCTCGGGGAGGAGCGTGGAGCTGTCACTGCGTGCCGGGGCCGTGACCACGTCACCGTATTGCCATGAGGCACCACGAGCGGCGAGCGCGCGGTTGAGCGCCCCCAGGAGCGCGGGGTCCTCCGGCGGCACCACCACCGACGGGCCCGGGCCGAGTCGCCCGACACTGACTCCCCCCCCTCGAGCAGCCGCCGCTCACCGATCAGTACGCGGAGTGCTGCGTCGAGGAACCGATCACCGACGGACCAGTTGACGCCGGTCGGCGGTGCCACCTGGACCGCAACCTGCCGCGTGTCGTCGAGCCGCAACTCGTCGGCGGGGAGCGAGACCTCGATCAGATGCCACCCAGGCGCGCTCAAGCTGATCCGCTGCGTGCTCGGCACCCCGGGTGTCAGCAGCAGGTCTCGGGGGGGGGAGGCACCCGCCGTGAGCCGCGCCGCCACGGCGGTGGTATCATCGGCCACGACCTGCACCGCGATTCGGCCACCCTGACCGCTCCATGGCTGATCGCCGGCCATGAGCTCCGCGATCGCCCGATTCCGCGGCGGAGTGGCCGCGGGTCGCAACACGATCACATCGGCTTCGACCTCCACCGGCGACACGGCCGACCGTTGGACATCGCTCACCACGACCACCTCGCCACGACGACCGGCGTTCCGGATCAGGGCATCGGCCTGCCGCACGGCCTGCCCGAGTTCCAGTCGATCAGGAATGACCTCGACGGCATCGAGCCGTGCGAGCAGTTCGGTTGCCGTCCCCGGCCTCGCGACGCCATCGGCGAGCAGCAGCCAGAGTCGGTCGCTCGGGGTCGCACGCTCGAGCACGGCGCGCGCCGTCGTGCGCAATGCCTCGATGGTCGGCTCGCCATCCATCACTGCGCCGCTGCTCGCGGAATTGTCGACGATCAGCACCACGGCAATCGGCGTATGGGCGCCAAGCGGCACCGCCCGGTGCAGTCGCGCACCTGCCGCGGCTAGCACGACCAGCACCACCAGCAGGGTCCGGAGGGCGAGCAGGAGCAGGTGGCGACATTTGAGGCGCCGCCGCTGATCGCGCGTCGCGTCCTCGAGGTATCGCACCGCGGGGAATGACCGTTCGGGCGGTTGACGTCGCTCGACCAGATGGAGCAGAATCGGGATCGCTGCGGCGGCGAGTCCGATGAGAGCCCATGGGAAGAGGAACGTCATCGGGCATCGAGGGTGTGACCAAGCGCGGTGCCGAATGGCATGTCGGTGGTGATGAGCGCGTAGTGGATGCCGGCTGCGCGACACGAGCCGCCCCACTCCCGCACCACCCGATCCACCGTCTCGCGGTACGCGGTGGCCCAGTCGCTCGGCGCCAGCGTCACCGTCCGACCCGTCTCCGGATCGCGGAAGCGGGTCTCCTCGCCACGTGCAAGCTCGAGTTCCGCGGGGTCCGCGATATGGAGCACCAGCACATCATGGCCCCGGTGACGAAGGAACTTGAGCGCCTTGATGGTGAGTTCCGGATCCATCAGCAGGTCGGAGCAGAAGATCACCATCCCGCGCCGCCGCAACGCCCCGACGACCTGACGAAGCGCCACCTCCGCCGCGGTGGTCGTGCCAGCCTGCAAGGTGCCCAGCACGCCGGCGAGGGTGTGCCAATGACCACGGCGAGCCCGGGGTGGCGTCACTTGGCGGACGGTGGCGTCGAAGGTGATGAGTCCGGTCGCATCACGCTGGCGGAGCAGCACCATGCCGAGTGCCGCCATCAGCCGCGCGGCATACTCCAGCTTGGTGAGCCGTTCCTCGGCCCCGCGCCACGCCATCGACGCGCTCGCGTCGACCACCAGCATGGCCCGGAGGTTGGTCTCCTCCTCGAACTGCTTGACATACAGCCGATTGGTTCGGGCCAGCAGTTTCCAGTCGACATACCGTGGCTCGTCGCCCGGCTGGTACTGCCGATGCTCGGCGAACTCCACCGAGAAGCCTCGGCGTGGCGAGCGGTGCAATCCGGCAAGGAAACCGTCGACAATCCCTTGTGTGGTGACTTCGAGGCCACCGAGCCGGGCCACATCACTCGGGGACAGCAGGTCGGGTCGCGCCTTCGGACGGACGGACTGGGTCGTGGCCGGCCGCGTCACCGAGGTCCGATCGGCGCATCAAGCCGTTCCGAAACGCCGTGTGGCGGGCTAACATGCGTAGTCCTGGGCGTACCACCGCGTCCCGGTACTGTCTGCTTGCTCACCCGTCCCACCTCGATCTGGAGTCGTGATGTCTGCTCTGTTGCGTCGTACGGGCCATCTGGCCCTTCTGGTTCCAGCCCTCGCCGCGTGCGCAGGCAAACCCCTCATCCCGGCGCCAGGCGCCGTTCGCTACGAGGCCGAGCTGACCCGGGCCGCGTCGAGCATTACCCCTGAGGCCGCGCTCGCGAATATCAGCGTGATCGCCGACGATTCGATGGGTGGCCGGAACACGCCGAGCACGGGGCTCGAGAAGACCGCCGAGTATTTCGCCTCGCGCTACCGCGAGTGGGGCATCAAGCCGGCCGGCGAGAACGGTACCTATTTCCAGCGCTATCCGCTCGCGGCCCGCGGCATCGATCAGTCAGCCGCGTTCTTCGAGTTGAATGAGAACGGCGTGGTCTCGCACTATGCCATGGGTCCGTACGCCTACGCCACGGGTGGCGGCATCAACTCGCCCACATCACTGCCGGGCGTCCTGCTCGCGGGTGCCCTCACGCCCGAGGCGATTGCGGCGGCCGATCTCCGTGGCAAGGCCGTGTTGGTGTTCTACGATGCCGCCAAGGCGGCCGAGTGGCGGAATACCCAGCGGGCGATCCAGGCGGCGGGGCCGGCGGCAATCGTGGTCATCCAGAACTCACCGATGGATCAGTTCAGCCGGAGCCGCGACTTTGCGTCGTCGCCGCGGATGGCGCTGATGATGGGCGACGGCAGCGGCACGCCGATGTATACGGTCAACGACTCGCTCTTCGCCAATGACCCCCAGAACTCCAACCGTCCCGACGCGACGCAACTGCGCGCCAGCCCGACCCCGGTGATCCAGCCAATCCCGGCCGGAATCACCTTCTCGTTCTACGCCCCGATCAAGGTCTACAGCCAGACCACCGTGCCGAACGTGGTCGGGATGATCGAAGGCAGCGATCCGCTCCTCAAGGATGAGTACGTCGTCTACTCGGCCCACATGGACCATGTCGGCACCGCGGGTGATGGCGTCGGTGGCTGCCGCGCGAAGGGCGCCGACAGCATCTGCAACGGCGCCGACGACGACGCGTCGGGCAGCACCGGCGTGCTGATGATCGCGGAGGCCTACAGTCGCCTCAAGGTCGCGCCGCGGCGAAGCATCCTCTTTTTGCACGTGTCGGGTGAAGAGAAGGGACTGCTCGGTTCGAGCTGGTTCTCCGAGCATCCGACCGTGCCACTCGACAAGATCGTGGCCGACATCAACAACGACATGATCGGCCGCAACAATCCCGATTCGATCGTCGTGATTGGCAAGGAGCATTCAAACATGGGCGAGACGCTCGCCCGCGTGACGGCCCGTCACCCCGAACTCGGCCTGACCACCGCCGATGATATCTGGCCCGACGAGCGCTTCTACTTCCGGAGCGATCACTACAACTTCGCGCGCAAGGGTGTCCCGATCCTGTTCTTCTTCAACGGCGTGCATCCGCAGTACCACCAGGCCGACGACCACGTCTCGTTGATCGACACCAGCAAGCTGAGCCGGGTCGCCAAGATCGGTTTCTATCTGGGAGCGGAGATCGCCAACACGACGCAGCGGCCGGCGTGGAACCCCGAGAGCTACAAGTCGATCGTCCAGGGAGCGGGCGGGCGGTAAGAGACGAAGAAGGATGAACGATTAAGGATGAAGGATCAACGAGAATGGTGAATCGTTGATCCTTTGTCGTTTCTCCTCGATCGTCCATCGTTAATCATTAATCGTTAATCGTTTCCGTCTTCTCCTTCTTCCGCGTCAGCAGCACCCCGCCGATGATCAGCAGTCCACCGGCGAGGTGCAGGGGGCCGGGGCGTTCGCCGAGGGCGACCATCGCGACCACGGTCGCGACGAACGGCACGATCGTGTTGAAGATCGCGGCCTTGGACGCCCCCAGCAGCGCGACGCCCCGATTCCACAAGACATACGCGACCACGAGCGAGAGCAGTGCGCTGTAGGCCACCCCGCCCCAGCCCGCGACCGTCACTGCGCCCCAATCAGTCCGCAGCAATTGCGGCAACCCGACCAGGACGAGCCCCGGCGTCCCCGTGTACAACGTCCACGCCGTCAGCGAGAGTGCCGACATCGGCAACGCCCAATGCCGCAGCAGAAGCGTATAGGTGGTCCAGGCCACCACGCCCAACAGCAGCAGGAGATCGCCAGTCCCCATCGGGCCGCCGATCGTCCCGCCGCGCGCCAGCAGGACCAGGGCGACTCCGACGGTCGCCACACCGACGGCAATCTTCTGGCGGCGGCTGACCGTCTCGATGCCGAGGAGCGCCGCGGATATCGTCACCGCGACCGGCAGGATCGCGAGGATCATGGCGCTCTTGGTCGCCGACGTGCGCGCCAGCCCTTCGACGAAACAGATCTGGTAGAGTGTGTTGCCCACGATGCCGAGCACGATCAGCGGCCACAGTGTCCTGGGTGGCCTCGGCAGCCCTCCCTCGAACTTTCGGACGATGAGCCAGAGCACCGCCGCCGCGATCACGAACCGCAGCGCGGTGAAGGCCAGTGGGTCGAGCTCCTTGAAGGCAATCTTGGTCGCCGTGAAGTTCCCGCCCCAAAGCAGGGTGACCAGTAGCATCCCCGTGGTCGGAGAGAGGCGCTCGTGCGGCGAGGTCGGCGGGGTCATGGGCGGGGAAGCTACACCTGCGGCCGAACCTCGGTTAGCGGCTGCGGCCACCCCACGCAGCGATGATCGCGCGCGCGTTGCCATTTCCCGGATCGAGTGCGGCGGCCCGACGATAGCTGGCCACGGCGGCAGTCGTGTCGCCCTGAGCAAGCAACGCCTCGCCGTAGGAGTCCCAGACGTTCGCCGAGCCTGGAAATGTGGTTGTGTTCATCCGGAACAGCTCGACCGCATCGGGGATGCGCCCACCACGCAGCATCCGGTACGCCACATCGTTCATCGTGCGCTCATCAAAGGGCGCCCAACCAGCGACCGAGCTGAATCGCTGCTGGCGCCGTGCCAACTCCGTCCCGACAGCCGAAGGGCCCTCCGCCTCGGCAACCGAGGGGAGCGGCCGCAGGTCATCGTGGCTGCGAGCCAGAGCAAGCGCTGGGTCGTTGCCAGCGAAGTAGTCTACCAGCGTCATCGGCACCGGAAAATCGGGCAACTCGGCGCGGGCGGTTTCGTCACTCCGGGTGCCATAGTGCCGCAGGGTCGAGAGCTGGAGCTCCAAACCGGTTTTCGGTAGCCGGACGGTGCCTGCGTCGCCGGCGTGGTTCCTCGGGGCACCAGTCGGTTCCCCAATGCTGACTGGATGCGCATGTTCCCGGAGCATCGAGAGCCAGAGCACCGCGGCACTGAACGTTTTGGGACCGGTCAACACCACCAGACGTCCCGGTTGGTCCAGAGTCGGGCGACGGATGATGTCGTGGACGAACGCCGTGATCAGCGAACCGTCGCCTCCACTGTTATACCGCAGGTCGAGCACCAAGCGCCGAACCGGGAGGGTATCGGCCGCAGCGAACACTGAATCGACCACGGCGGCAAACTGCGTACCCTGAAAATCCTGCACGAAGTTGCTCTGGACGTAGAGGACAGAATCCGCGGCCAACCAGGTGAACCAGATCGGAATCCGATTGCGCAGGTGGAGCGGCAGGGCCGGATCCCCGAGCCGAAAGTCGAGCGGTGCGCGGAGTCCAAAGACGTTCAGCATAATGATCCCCGGCGGACCGAACATCTCGCCGCGCTGCATCCAGGACGGATCGTCCCAGATCGTGTGCTGCGAGGCGAGCCGCACCGTCGCCGTGTCCCCGGCCCGGTGGACCACACGAAGTTGGAGAGTGTCACGGGTCGCGAGTCCAAGTGCCGACATCACCCTTGCGTTCGAGAGCCACGTGGTGCTCTCGTGCGCTCCCCACGCATTGTCCGCCCCCCGCACGGTCCCGACCAGGTCGGCCATCAGCATCGCCGGTCGGCCACCCAGCTCGAGGACGCGAGCTCCGAGGAGATCAGCATGGGACGAGTCGGTGGCGGTCACGACGATGGCATCCGACAGCCGGTAGAGCCGGATCGGGAACCACCAGGCAAAATCGACCGGGCCAGACGGGTACAGCGTGGTATGGCCATCGCCGAGGCTTGCCGCGAGCTGCATCATCGCCACGACGCCACGGTCGATGGACATCGTGGGCAGTGCGGTGGCCAGCCGTCGCGCTGCGCCGTGAAAGCTGTCGGAGGTCACCCGACGCCAGGGCCAGGGGTGGACCGAATCGATCACATTGACCATCCGCGCGAGATCGGCGCGCAGCGCGACGGGCCTGGGACGCGGCGCCTGGGCGCCCAGCACGAAGGGCAACAGGAGAAGCGCCCCGGCGACCAAGACGCGGATACGATGGCGGGAGGAAGTCAGCATTATCCCGTTCGACGTCGCCATCGCTGGCAGGGTTGCACCGGAGGCTGTTCACTGTCCCCCGCGTCTCCCGGTATCTTTCCGCCCCTATGCGCCAAGACCTGCTCCGGAATTTCTGCATCGTCGCCCACATCGACCACGGCAAGTCGACGTTGGCCGATCGCCTCATCGAGATCACCGGCACGGTGAGCAAGCGCGACATGCGTTCGCAACTCACCGACACCATGGACCTGGAGCGCGAGCGCGGCATCACGATCAAGCTCAATGCCGTCCGGATGGCCTATCACGCCGCCGACGGCGTCGACTATGCCCTCAACCTGATTGACACCCCCGGGCACGTCGACTTCACCTATGAAGTGTCGCGGTCGCTCAACGCCTGTGAAGGGGCGATCCTCGTGGTGGATGCCTCCCAGGGCATCCAGGCCCAGACGCTCTCGAACCTCTTCCTGGCGCTCGATGCCGGCCTCGAGATCATCCCGGTGCTCAACAAGATCGATCTCCCGGGCGCCGAGCCCGAGAAGCGGGCCCAGGAGATCATGGAGTTGATCGGCTCCAGCCGCGAGGAGATCCTCGCCGTCTCCGCCAAGGATGGGACCGGGGTCCCCGAACTGCTCGAGGCGATCGTCAAGCGGATCCCGCCGCCGGCGGGTTCGCCCGACGCTCCGCTTCGCGCCCTGATTTTCGATTCATACTACGATCGGTATCGTGGCGCGATTCCGAGCATCCGGGTCGTTGATGGTCAACTCAGGCCGGGGATGGAAGTCGTCTTCGGCTCGCACGACGAGGACGTCTACCGCGTCGACGACGTCGGGTACCTCGCGCTCGGTCAACGGCCGGCCAAGTCGCTCGATGCCGGCGAGGTCGGCTACTTCGTCGCGTCGCTCCGCGATGTCCGCGACGCGCGTGTCGGCGACACGGTGCTCGATGCATCCAACCGTGCGCCCCAACTGCTGCCCGGCTATCGCGACGTCAAGTCAATGGTCTTCGCGGGTGTCTATCCGACCGATGTGAATCAGTACGAGGATCTCCGCGATGCGCTCGAGAAGCTCATCCTCAACGATGCCTCGCTCCAGTACGAGCCCGAGGTCTCGACCGCGCTCGGCTTCGGCTTCCGCTGCGGCTTCCTCGGGCTGCTCCACCTCGAGATTGTGCAGGAGCGTCTCGAGCGTGAATTCGGGCTCGACCTGATCACCACCGTGCCGACGGTCGAGTACCACGTCTACCTCGCCGATGGCACGATGCTCGAGGTCGAGAACCCGAGTGATCTCCCCGACCCCGCGACCATCACCCGGATCGAGGAACCCTATGTCAAGGCGCGCATCATGGCCCCGACCGAGTACATCGGTGGGATCATGAACCTCGGCCAGGAACGTCGCGGCGTCTATCACGACATGAAGTACATCGACACCGCACGCGTCGAATTCACGTTCGATTTTCCGCTCGGCGAGATCGTGCTCGACTTCTATGATCGCCTCAAGTCGATCTCGCGTGGTTATGCCTCGCTCGACTACGAAGTGGTCGGCTTCCGTCATTCGCCGCTCGTCCGTCTCGACATGCTGCTCAACGGCGATCCGATCGACGCCTTCAGCGTGATCATTCACCGCGACAAGGCCTACGAGTGGGGCCGCAAGATCGCCGAGAAGCTCAAGGAACTGATTCCGCGGCAGCTCTTCGCCGTGTCGATCCAGGCGGCGATCGGGAACAAGGTCATCGCGCGAGAATCGATCTCCGCGATGCGGAAGGACGTCCTCGCCAAGTGCTATGGCGGCGACATCAGCCGCAAGCGGAAGCTCCTCGAGAAGCAGAAGGAGGGGAAGAAGCGGATGAAGCAGATTGGTTCGGTCGAGATTCCGCAGGAGGCGTTCCTCGCCGTCTTGCAGGTCGACTAACGCATGGCCGTCCCCGCCGGTGCGCCCTGCCGCCTCGGCTTCGACGCCATCCGTGCCCTGCACAACGGCACCGGACTCGGCAACTACGCCCGCCTCGTGCTGGCGGGCCTCGCCGAAGCGGCACCCGATCGCGAGCTGCACCTCTACACACCGCGTCAGGCGCACCCACGCTTTGCGCGTCTCGCCGAAAGGGTCGGTGGCCATACCCATGCACCCGATTCGCCGTGGCGAATGCCCGTGGCCCGGAATCTCTGGCGCACCTTCCGGATCGGGCGCGATGCAGAGCGTGACGGGATCGAGCTCTACCACGGCCTGACCCAGGAGCTGCCGCGCGACCTCCCGCGCACCGGCATCCGATCGGTGCTGACCGTCCCTGACCTCTTGTACGTGACACGACCGCACCTCTTCGGCGCCATTGACCGACGCTCGTATCTTTGGCGTTATCGGTGGAGCGTGCAGCATGCCGATGCGATCATCGCGATCTCGAGCGGCACGCGCGACGACCTCATGCACCACTTCGGCGTGCCACGCTCACGGATCGTGGTGCTCCCGCCGGCGGTTGATCCGTGCTTCTCGGGGTTCATTGCCCCCATCGAACACGCTGCGGTTCGGGTGCGATACGGCCTCCCGGAACGGTATGTCGTCGTCGTGGGTACCCTCGAGCCACGGAAGAACCAGCGACTCGCCATTGCGGCGCTCGCGGACCCGGCCGCGCGCGAGCTCGAGCTGGTGCTGGTCGGTCGCGATGGGGGTAGCGCCGAGTCGCTCCGCCAGATCGCAGAACGGCTCGGGGTCGGGGATCGCGTGCACATCCTCACGGCGGTCAGTGCCGATGACCTGCCGCACCTCGTCGCCGGTGCGCGCGTGGCCTCGTATCTCTCCGAAGCCGAGGGATTCGGGATGCCCATCGTGGAGGCCCAGGCCGCCGGCGTGCCCGTGGTGGCCACCGCCGGAGGCAACCTCGAGGATGCCGGCGGCCGTGCGGCACGCTATGTCGCCGCCGA
>JBBSPX010000026.1:0-21046 GCA_038258395.1 Gemmatimonadales bacterium
CGTGCCGCGAGTGCTTGGGCACGTTCGACGTCGAAGTCCTCGCCCAGCAGGGCGTCGAGCGCCACGGCCGCATGGCGGAGTGGCAGCACCGGATCGGTGGTCGGGCCCTCGGTCAGGAACTGGAGTCGGGCGATGTCGCCGCGCACGGTATCGAGCAGCATCGTACGATCGACTTCGTCGTCGCGCTCCTCCACATCCTCGAGATCCTCGATGGCGTTGGCGATGCTCCGGAGTGCCGCGAGCTGTGCCGTGAGCCACGGCACGTCGAACCGACCGAGTCGGGCATCGGCGTCGGCCGGGGCCTCATCGGGGTGTTGCATCGGATCGAGCAGACGAGCGAGATCCAGGTACGAGTGGAGCAGCGTGTCGACCGGGGTCATGGGTTACCGTGCAGGGTGCAGTGGGCGCCGAGTGAAGCGCTGCCGGCAAAATAGGAGATGGTCACGTTGTCACCGAGCATCGAGTCCGAGAGCTTGGAGCTGGCCACCTGGCAGTCGCGCCCGATCATGCTGTTGCGGACCATCGACCCGGTCACCGTGGTCCCCGCCTCGATCGTGACATTTGGTCCGATCGTGCAGCGTTCGAGCGTGACACCGTCCTCGATCCGTACCGGATCGATCAGGGTCACACCCTCAGGTACCCTCGCGGGTCGGAGCGCCGCACCGTGCTCGAGAAGGATCCCGTTGGTCTCGAGTGTGGTGCCCAACTGGCCGCAGTCATACCAGCCGCCAACCTCGGCGGTCTTGATCCGCCGACCGTGGTCGATCATGTGCTGGAACGCATCGGTCAGGAAATATTCGCCCTTGACCGGCGGACTCGCGAGCACGTGGTCAATCCCGGCCCAGAGTGCCGGCGTGTCCTTGATATAGTAGAGCCCGATGTTGGCCAGCTTCGAGATCGGCTCCGACGGCTTCTCAACGATCCGGGTCATGAAGCCGTCCTTGTCGGTGACCACCACGCCGAATCGCTGGTAGTCCTCGACCTCCTTCGCCCAGATGATGCCGTCGGCGTCGGTCGTGGCCGCGAGCGTTAAATCGGCCTCGAACACCGTGTCGACGAAGATGATCATCGCCGGCCCATGGATATACGGCCGCGCGAGATTGACCGCGCCGGCGGTGCCGTCCTGGACCTTCTGCTCGATGAACCGTGACGGGATCGTGTAGTGAGATCGGGCGTACTCCTCGACCTGCTCCTTGAGGTGGCCGGTGATGAAGATCAACTCCTCGATCTCCAGCCCCTTGAGACGGTCCATCACCCAGTCGATCACCGGCTTGCCGGCGACCTTGAGCATCGGCTTCGGCGTGAGGTGGGTGTGCGGTCGGAGCCTGGAGCCCTTGCCGGCGAGTGGAATGATCACCTGCATCGTGTCATGCCCTTCCGTAGAGGTCGCGGAGCCGAACGACGTCGTCCAGATCCGAGGTGGAGGCCTCGAGCACGTCGCTGTCGACGACGGCCTCGATCGAGTGGATGGTGAAGGGCGTGACGTGCACCGACTCGCCCGCGGCCATGGTGCGTTCGGTCGGCGTGGCATCCTTGTCGGCCCAGAGCCGGAGGATCACCTCGCCGGTGAGCACATGCATCGTCTCGTCCTTGCGCTCGTGGTACTGACACGAGAGCACGTGGCCGGCGCGGACATGCAGCACCTTCCCCACGTACTGTGGCGTGTGGGCCCAGATCAGTTCGTGGCCCCAGGGCTTCTCGACGCGGAACGGGACGTCGGGCATCAGCGATTCACCGGATGGAAGGAGAAGGACGACGGCAAGGTGATGCAGTCACGGACACACACACCGCAGGCGACGCACCCGTCGAGTTTGAGGACGGGATGCCCATCGGCATCGGAACTCAACGCGGCATCGCCGACCGGACACGCCTCGACGCAGACGCGGCACGGCTTGCCCTCGAAGGTAACGCACCGCTCGGCGTGGAACTCGATTCGGCCGAGCCGTTCGGTGGCCCAGCCGGCCTCGGGGACGATCAGGGCATCGGTCGGGCAGGCGGTTGCGCAGGGCATGGTATCGCACGCGATGCACGGGATCCGCGAGGGCTCGAGGAAGGGTGTCCCCGCCGCCAGGCCACCCCGACTCGGGACATGCATGATGGCGCCGGCCGGACAGACGGGGGAGCACGCCCCGCAGCGGGTGCACGCCGCGAGGAACTCCATCTCAGGGAGCGCGCCGGGTGGCCGGACGTAGCGCTGCTTGATGATCTTCGCTTCGGTGAGCTTCCCCACCTGACGCGCGGCGTCGCCAAAGGCCCGTCGAAAGAAGGAGCGACGATCGCCCGAGAAATCGGTCATGGGGGAAAGGTATCCCCGCCCTCCGGCAAAAGCCGGAGCGGCGGGGTCTCCGAGGTGACACCAGCAAGAAGTTTGATAGCGTTAAACGTCGGAGCGTCGCCAGCTCGGAGATCCCGCCACTCGTGCTACGCACGAGGGCGGGATTTCACAGCAGCTGCTGGCGCAACCGGCTGAGCCGCTTCTTCACCGAGCCGTCGTAGACCTGATCCCCGATCCGAACGATCGTACCCCCCAGGATCGACGGATCGGTCGCGAAGCCGGCGATGACTTCCTTGCCGATCGCCTTGGCGAGGCGCTCGACGATCACCGTGCGGGTGAGCGGATCGACCTCGCGTGCGAGCGTGATCCCGGCCCGAGCGCGACCAAGGTGTGTATCGGCCATCATCCGGTACTCATCGGCGATCACGCCGACCAAGTTCTGTCGATTGCGGGTGATCACCGCGCCCATGTACAACACGAAGGTGCGCGGCGCACCGGCGAGTGCACTGGTGACGATCCGAACCTTCTCGTCACGCGGCACGCGCGGCGACATCAGCATCGCCTCGATCGACGGCGTCGACATCGCCGCCGCGGTCTCGTCCATCAGGACGCTCCACGGCTCCACGGCACCGGCCGCGGTCGCGAGTTCGAACAGCGTCTCCGCGTAGTTCCGCGCGATCGAGATGTCCCTCACGCCTTCGGTCCGATCTCGGTGAGGTACTGCTCGACCATCTTCCGATCGGCGTCGGCATCGAGCTGGCGCCCGATCACCTTGCCGGCGGCGGCGATCGCGAGATCCACCGCCTCGCGCCGCAGGTCGGCCTTGGCCCGATCGCGCTCGGCCACGATCTCCTGCTTCGCGCGCGAGAGGATCTCCTCCTGCTCGGCGCGCGTGCGTTCGATCGCGGTGGTCCGCTCACGCTCGGCGCCCTGACGTGCATCGGCGAGCAGGGCATTCGCCTCACCCCGCGCGCCAGCCAGAAGCCTCCGCTGCTCCTCGAGCACCGCGCCGGCCTCGGCGTGCAACCGCTTCGCCTCGGACAGCTGGAGCTTGATCGCCGACTCACGGTCGGCGGTCATCTTGACGATGACCGGGTAGACGTACTTGCCCAGCACGAACAGCAGGAGCAGGAACACCACCCACGTCCAGATGAAGAGGCCGAGTGTCGGCGAGAACGGCGCCGGCAAGGTGACCTCTCCAACGTGCTCAGCTTCCTGGAGCACTGGCAGCAGCGAAAGCATCATGACCTGATTCCCTCGTGACTCAGGTGAGCTTGAAGAGCAACGCGAAGACGAGCGCGATGATCGTGGCGCCCTCGAGGAGCACGGCGAACAGCAGGCCGGCACCACGAATGGCACCCTCAGCCTCGGGCTGACGCGCGATGCCCTCTGCGACCTGACCTCCAATCCGGCCGAGACCGATCCCGGCGCCGATCAGCGCAAGACCCATCCCGATACCAGCGCCCAGCGAGGCCCAGCCCTTGGCGGCTTCACTCGCAGCCTGCACCACTTCGACCTGCATCAGCATGTTCAGCATTTTGGTTCCCGTTCAAAAAGGAAGATGATGAGTGATTCGCATTCGCCTGGGTCACCCCGTCTCTTCCGGAACGGGTCCCCTTGGTCGGAGGCCAACGGGCCGAAGCCCAACCTCCTGGGTGATGACATTCACCACCTCATGTCGACGCCCCACGGAATGCACGGGGGGAATCGGATACTGCGCTTTCATTGGTCGAGCTTCGCCCCCTCGCCTGCGGCTCGGGGTGACATCTCGCTTCTCGTCAGTGTTCGTGCTGCATCAATCCAATAAACACCGCGCTCAACAGTGCGAACACGTACGCCTGCAGGAACGCGACGAAGAGTTCGAGCAGCATCACGCCGAGCACCACGAGTGCGGTGGCGATCCCGATGCCCCAGCGGAAGTACTCGAGGCTGCCGAACAAGAACACGATCCCGAACAGTGACAGGATCACGAAGTGGCCGGCGAGCATGTTGCCGAACAATCGGATGGCGAGCGCGATCGGCTTGACGAGCTTGGAAAGGATCTCGATCGGTCCCATCGCGATCGTCATGACGAGGCCACCCACGCCGTGCATCCCGGGGATATGCGGGAAGATCGTCCGCATGTAACCCTTGGGGCCGAGCTTGACCATGCCGCCGACCTCGATGACCATGAATGACAGCACCGCGAGGGCGCCGGTCACGGCGAGGTTACCGGTGACCGAGGCGCCCCAGGGGAGCATGCCGAGGAGGTTGGCGATCAGGATGAAGAAGAAGAGCGTGATGATCAGCGGTGCGTAGCGCGGGCCCTCTTCCTCACCGATGTTGAGGATCGCGATCTCGTTCCGGACATAGAGGACGAACGCCTCCATCGCGCCGGCGTAGCCACCCGGTGCACGGCCCGCGCGTTGCGCCTTGGCGATGCCGCTTGCCGCCACCCGGAGCATCACGAAGGTGAGCACGGCGGCGAGGATCATGAAGACGACATGCCGCGTGGGCGACAGGTCGATCGTCAGGCCGAGGAGATGGAACGGTTCCCACTGCGGGAGATGGATCGTGAAGAGCGGCGCGAAATCGAGTTCGTGCGCGTCCCCGGTGTGATGAAACACCATCTCGGCAATGCTGAACGGTCCCGATTCGTTGCTCGTCACGTCAGTCGTGTCTCCAACCACAGCAGGGGCAACAGGGTCCCCAGATACCCAAGCGCGGCCGCTCCCGGTGGGACCGCCGCTCGATCGTGTGTCACCGCCGCCCAGATCACCGCCACTCCAGCGACCCTGAGCGCCATCCCCACCACATAGGTGGTCATATGGTCCGGCGTGGCCGGCGTCCCCAGTCGGCGGGCGAGTCGCGCCGCCAGAAGCTGGATCCCGGTCGCCAGAACCCCGAAGAGTCCGGCGGCCTTGGCCGCCACCCCATCCCAGATGAGCCAAGCCAGTCCGGCCACCAGCAGGCTGGCCGTCAGACCCAGCACCAGACGGCGGCGCTGATTACTGCTCGCCGTCAGACCCAATCTCGCTCCGAAGCCGCTGGTAGAGCCAGAATCCACCCAGCGCCATCCCCCCGAAGGTCCCGATCAGGGTGAACAGCGGGATGGTCCCGAACCGGTGATCCAGCCAGAGCCCCAGCAACGCCGCGCCAGTCAGGGTCAGGGCGAAGGTCATCCCCACTGCGACGTAGGAATAACCCTCGCCGATCTCCCGCATGGATGGGTCTCTTTGAGGGCGCTTCACGGCGGCGGAAGGTACGGGCTTGTGAAATCTTTCGCAACCGAGAAACCGGGGGTCGAAGCCCCGCGTAACGGCTAGATTCCCGGACGATCAAGGATGAAGGATGAAGGATTAACGATGAACGATGAAGGATTGATGACTGCCACCGCCGCTCCGACCGACATCCAGCAGCTCGACGCCCTCGCCAGCGCGATGGACGCCCTCCGGTCCCAGGTCGCCGAGCGGGTGGTGGGCCAGCGTGAGGCGGTCGACGGGATCCTGACCGCGATTCTGGGCGGCGGGCATGCCCTTCTGGTCGGCGTGCCCGGGCTCGCCAAGACGCTGATGATCTCGACCGTGGCCGAGGCACTCAACCTGTCGTTCAATCGGGTGCAGTTCACGCCCGATCTGATGCCGGGTGATATCACCGGCACCGAGCTGGTCGAGGAGGATCCGGCGACCGGCAAGCGGTCGTTCCGGTTTGTCGAGGGTCCCGTGTTTGCGCAGGTAGTGTTGGCCGACGAGATCAACCGGACCCCTCCCAAGACGCAGGCGGCGCTGCTCCAGGCGATGCAGGAGCATCAGGTGACGGTTGCCGGTCGGACCTATCACCTGCCCGAGCCGTTCTTTGTATTGGCGACACAGAACCCGATCGAGCAGGAGGGGACCTATCCACTCCCCGAGGCGCAGCTCGACCGGTTCATGCTCGAGCTCCGGATCGGGTATCCGAGCCGGGCGGAAGAAGAAGCGATCGTCACCGCGACAACAGGTGGCAGGGTGGCTGCCGTGCGCACCGTACTCGACGGTGCTGAACTGGTGGGGATGCAGTCGCTGGTGCGTCGGATTCCGGTGAGCACCACGTTGATTGGTGCGGCGGTGATGCTGGCGCGGATGACACGCCCGAACGAGGCGGAGGCACCTGCCCTGGTGCGCGAGTTCGTCGAGTGGGGCGCAGGGCCGCGTGCCTCGCAGTATCTGGTGCTCGGCGCCAAGGCGCGCGCCGCGATGGATGGCCGCCCGCAGGCCGATCTCGACGACATCAAGGCCGTTGCCCGCAACGTGCTCCGTCACCGGGTGATGACCAACTTCGCCGCCGAGGCGGCGGACCGTTCGAGCGAGGATGTGGTGGGCGAGTTGATTGAGGGTGGCAGCTGGATCGCTTAGTCGCGACCGCATTTAGGCGCTCCCCTTAGGCGCGACCGTTAGGTCGCGCGGCACGGCACGCCGATCCTGCCCTTCGTTTCCGCGACCGCATTTAGGCGCGACCGTAAGGTCGTGCGGCACGGCACACCGATCCCGCCCTTCGTTTCCGCGACCGCATTTAGGCGCGACCGTAAGGTCGCGCGGCAATGCGCACCGATCCTGCCCGCCACCGTGAACCGAACCCACGAGACCCCGCCATGTCGTTGAGGACACTGCTACGCCGCCTCGATCCGATGACCTACGCCAAGCGCTTGCTGCTTGTTGGCGGGTTCGTGCTGGTCTTCATTCTGTTCATGGATTACGCCGTCTTCACCGACTCCCCACCGAACCCTGCTGGTGACCTCATCGCCGTGTTGATGTCGGCCGGAGTCGACGCCTGGTTCGACAGCGCGGGCAAGCCGGACCCGTGGCCGCGACTGGCGCAGCTGCTTGTCACCGTATCGCTGTTCACCCTCTGGCTGGTACTGGGCATCCGCAATCTCACCGGTCCGCGTCAGGACAGCGGCACGCTCACGTTGGGTGGGATGCTTGTCGCGTTCACGGTCTTCCCACTGGTGCGTAGCCACCTTAGGCGCGACCGCAATTAGGCGCGACGATTTTAGGCGCTCCCCTTAGGCGCGACCGTAAGGTCGCGCGGCAACCTGCACTACATTCGCCATCGCACCGCCCCCCCCTACGCCTTCCCCCGCACCACTCTGAACGCACCATCTGCTGCCCAGTACGCGACCACGCCGGCGACCCCCACCACGAGCACGTACAACGAATGCGGCTCCGCGATGAAGTCGCCGACTCCGACGCCGAGCCAGAGGACGGTGGCGGGGACCGCGAGGCGGACGGTTTCGGATCGAGTGAGCGGTGCGGGCAGCGTGCCTGCGCGAGATCGAAGGATGATCGATGCCGCGGCGATGAAAATGGCGGCGGCAGCGATCGAGAGCAGGTCCTCTGGATTGTCACGACGGTGATTCAAGAGGTACAGCAGCACAAAGCCCAGGCCACTTCCCATCAGGAACCGCACCACGATCTCGGGTCGCACGTTCACTCCCCGATTCGATGAGGGTCAGCGCGTGGACGATAGTGGGCGGCAGCACGCGGCGGTAGATCCGGCCTGCGATCAGCAGGCAGTCCTAGTGGGGCGGCGAAAATCCCAGCGCCCGAATCGCATCACGCCTTACAGGGTGGGATTGGGCGTCGGGAGCGGCGCCGCCGGCACGCCCATGCCGGTGAACGTCCTGAATGAGAACGGTTCCCTCGGCTGCACTTCGTACGGCCCAAGAGCGTTGTAGAGGAGACACGAGACGCCCGGACCAGTTGCGCTCGAGCGCCCGCACCCGAAATGTCCTTCATTCCTCGAGACAAGCTCCGTGAACGGGACGGCATACTCCGTCGGACGAGGGGTCCAGACCGGGAAGACGTCGTGAGCGCCGCCCCACCAGTGACCGCTGCCAGTTGCCCCGAACGCGAACGTGTTCCACTCGGAACGAGCCAGCATTGCGACCTTCTCAATTCCCATCACCTCAAGCGGCTGGTCGGAGTAGGAGCGGCCCGATGCCAGCGGAACCTGTCGGCCAAGCTGAAACCGATCGCCCCAGCAGTAGAGTTTCCGACCAGGCGTGAGACCGCATGTACCGGGCACGGGGGTCGCGAGGATTTTCGAGAAGCGAAGTGAGCTGAGCACCGGCATGGGGACAAGTTGGCGGCCCGACGTTGTGGGACGGCCAAGTTGTCCAACCCAATTCCAGCCCCAACACCACGCGGCGCCAGTTGTGTCAAGCGCACAGGCGTGGTAGTGGGAGAGTGATAACGACGTGAACCTCGCCGACGTCGCGACGGGACGTGCGTCGGGCCGCGAGCCGGTGGTCCCGTCGCCCAGCCCGCCATCGAAGTTCGCCCCCCAACACCATGCCACCCCCTCGGGATCGAGTCCACAGTACCGCGCTCCCCCCGCGGCAAACGAGTTGACGCCACTGAGTGCGGTGAGTGAGGCATACCCACCAGCGACCTCCCGCCAGGGCGTATACACCTTGGAGTCGAAATCGTAGTCGGTGCACCAGACGCGCCCCGTCGTGGCGGGGGCGCAAAGGAACATCGTGATGCCGTCGGTGCCGCCGGCGAGGTCAGTGAACCGGAGAGCACCCGGTGCCATGACAGGCGCGGGTGCGGCCCACTCCGGGAGTGCGACCTGCCAACAACCGACCCGCCCGTCACGATAAGTGGCGCACTGATCGAACGTATACGAGGACCCGACGACTGCTATCACATCGGCGCCAACCGAGGTGGCTGTGACATCGATGCCGGACACGCCCAGCAGGGGGGGCAGCTCGACCCTAAGGGTCTGCCTTCCAAGTCCAAAACCAAGCCACCACCTAATCGACACCTTGCCATCGCTGCCAGACGTGGTCGCAAGGGTTGAGTCGATCCCCGCACCGAGGGCGCTCGTCGTCGGGATGACTCGAATACCCTGGACCGCGCGGCCATCTGCATCCGTGATCCGGACGACAATCGGCTCTTGAAGGGCAATCCCCGCGAGCTGGCTCTGGCTACCGCCTGAGATAACCTCGATTGCCATCGGCGCGCCAACGCCAGTATCGGTGGGTGAGTTGCAGGCGGCGAGTGCAGCGAACATTACCGCGTACGCGATTTCGCTCATCGTCACGGCGCCGCCGGCACGCCCATCCCAAAGGAATCATTGAACCTGTTCGCAAACACCGGGCCGAGGAATGCGTATGGGCCCAGCAGGCGTGACAGCAGGCACGACACTCCCCCCCCTGAGCCAGTCCGACCACAGATGTTCCAGCCATCCGTCCTCGCGACCAGTTCGGTGTAGGGTATCGGACTGAGCGTCGGTTCCGGCGTGAGGGTGAATCCCGACGCATGCGTGGGTCCCCACCACACGCCACCGCCACTCGGCCCGAAAACGAAGGTGTCGTTATCGGAATAGGCGAGCATCGCAACGGTCCCCGTGCCAGGCACCGCGAGTGGTTCGGCAGAATACGACAGGCCCGAGGGCAGCGGGCTGGGTCGACCGAGCTGGAAACGATTCCCCCAACAATGCAGTCCACCACCCTCGGCAATGCCACAGGTGCCATCCTCGGTCGCGAGGATCGTCGAGAACCGGACTGATGTGAGCACCGGCATCGGCACGAGTTGCGGGTCCGGCGTCGCCGGCCGACCAAGCTGCCCCAATTTGTTCTCGCCCCAACACCAGGCAGTGCCGTCGGCCTCGAGGGCGCAGACATGGTGGACACTCGCACTGATCGAGACGAATCGCGCATCTGATGTCACGGGTTGCGCAGCATCACGCGAGATGGTGGTGCCGTCGCCGAGCTTGCCGTCGGCGTTGTCGCCCCAACACCACGCCACACCATCAGGGTCCAGCCCGCAGTACTGCTGGCCGATCAGCCCACCGGTCCCGTCCGACGGGACGGGCGCCCCGGTCAATCCACTGAGGCTCGAATAACTGCCCGCAACCTCACGCCACGGGGTGAAGGTTCCGGACAACTGGTTGAAGTCGAAATCGAAGTCGGCACACCAGACTCGTCCCGTTGTCGCGGGGGCACAGAGATACATCGTCCCGCCATTCGAACTCGACGTCCCGGTCGCGAGCCCAGTGAACCGAAGCGCGCCAGGTGCCATCACCGGCGCCGATGGTGCCGACTCCGGTGCGACGGTAATCCAGCAGCCGATGCGGCCATCCCGATAAGCGGCACACAGCTCATTGGTTGCGCCGACCACATCAATGACATCGGCGCCCATGGCCGTTGCCGAGGCGTTGATGGCAGAGACGCCAGCCACCGACGGCAGCTCGACCCGCAACGTCTGCTCCCCAACCGCGACACCAAGTCGCCACCGGATCGATGCCTCGCCCATCTCGTTGGTCGTTGTGGCCTGCGTGGAGTCGATCATCCCGCCGAGCGCGGTGGTCGAGGCCGCGATTTCGACGCCGGGGACTGGAGTGCCGTGGTCATCGACCACCCGGACCACAATCGGCGCTGCCAGGACCAGGCCGGCGAGCTGACTCTGGTCGCCGCCCGAGACAACCGCGAACGATTCAGGGGCGCCGACGCCCGGGTCGGTGGGGGAGTTGCAGGCGGTCAGTGCAAAGGCGGCAATCCACGCGGTGGCGATTGGGCGCATGGGAACACTCCGATTCTCGGGGAGGGACAGCACGAGGACCCGCACACCTACCCCAACGTCACGATGGCATCCCCTTGAGTGCCTCGAGCGCGTGGCGTCCGGCGGCGGAGTGTTGGTGTAGTCGTGCGAAGCGGGCGAGTTCGGCGCGGAGCGCGTGTGTGTCTCCCGCGGCCCGGTACAAGTCGATCAGGCCATTGCCGATCAGCGTCTCCTGCTGCGGTGTCGGCCCCGACTCACGCGCGCGGAGGAAGTGCGCCACTGCTGTCTGGGGATCACGCAGCTTCTCCGCGGTGAGCACCGCGAGGCGGAGCCAGCCGTCGGTCTCGTCCGGGAACGCCACCAGGTGTGACCGATAGCGGTCGGCCGCCTCAGCGAATTCGCCACGGACAATCAACGACTCCATCTCGGAGAACTCGCGTGTGTGCGCGGTGCCACGGGTCGAGAGGAGGCCGCCCATGAATGTCGATGCGATGCCGCCGAACGCCCCGCGCAGCACGCGCGAGACGAGAAAGATCAGGAGCGGGTTGAAGACCACGAGAGCGAGGAACCACTCCCACCCGGTGGAGAGGCCCATGAGGAATTCGATGATCACGAGGACGAGGAACAGCCACGGCCCGAGCGTCATCAAGATGCGGAGGTTCTCGGCCCGCTCGCCCACGTGGCTGTCGCGCGGGACCTTCCGGGGCTTCGGCTCAGTCGGTGGCATCGGGTCTCGCAGGATCGGGGTACCGCAATGTGGCCCTGCGGGGAGTGGGGATCAAAGGGTGGGGGCGAGCCGAGCCGCGGCGGTCACGCCGCGGTTGGGGATCAAGGCCCGGGAATATCAAGATCGCGGCAAATCTTCCTGGCGAGGTCGTCGTTCACCTCGCGGTGCCGCGGAACGGTGGATGCTTTTCGCGCGACAGGGTTCCAGAAAACGGAATGGCTGCCACCCTCACGGAGAAGGCGACAGCCATGTCGTTCCAGGTGGCGGAGAAGGTCGCGCCGCTTCACGCCAAAAGGAGGAGCGGTTCACGCAGGACCTCGCGGCCAATCAAGGTCTCCTCCGCGAGGGCTCTATTCGTCTCGAGTACGAGGGTGACTGCCTCCCGGAGATTGCTGCGTGCTTCCTCAAGCGTCTCGCCCTGAGTATTCGCGCCTGGAAGCTCTTCAACGAACCCGGTGTATCCCTCCGGCACCTTCTGGAACACGGCAGTGAACTGCATCGGTATCCTCCCAGTGGCATTCTCAACGAGAAAGGTAGTCTCTCCGCGCGATGGGGGCCCAGCCGAAGCCGGACCTTGTCGCCACAACAAAAAAGGGCGGCGCCAAACGGCGCCGCCCTTTTTGTTCATTCCAACGGCCAACAGGCCATCGGCCGATCGAGCGCTATACGACCTTCCTGCCCTGGATGACGCGCACGAGGATCACGATCACCGCGATCACTAGCAGGATGTGAATCAGGCCACCCATCGTATACGACGTCAGGAGCCCGAGAAGCCAGAGGATCACGAGCACTACAGCGATGGTCATCATCTGTGCCAGCCTTTGTTGGAGGAGTTCATCCGTTCATGCCCACAGTCAGGGAAACGAACGAGCACGGTGACCCGCACACACCGAGCCGACATCCGTGTCAGCCGAGGTTCATGAGTATGGGGCCAATTCGCCGATCAGGGAAGGGGCAAACCCTCGACCTGCCGCAGCCGCCCCGTGGGGGCGACGACCGGGCGGTCTGGGAGGAACTACACAACTGCGGATTGTAATGGTCCTACGAATCGACCGACTGAGCAGCAACGTGTCGGTCTGCCCTCTATGACGTACAAGTCCCCCCATTCGTTGCACACGGGGCTGGCGGGATCCCGATTTGAGCCGTATTTGATGGAAGGGTGGCACGTTCCACTCCATCCCATTCCGGAGGACCGCAATCCCGATGCTGCCTTGGCGCCTCTTCTGCCTCGGGTACCCCGCCTTTGTTGGCCCCGACGGCGAGCCGATCCGGCTCCGGACCCGGAAGCACCTCGCCCTGCTGATCTACCTCGCGGTCGAGCCGCCTGCCCCGCACCGGCGTGACCGCCTCGCGACCCTGCTCTGGCCCAGGGCCGGCATCGACGAGGGACGCCACTCGCTGGCCACCGCGCTGTCAGTGCTCCGGGCCCGATTGGGCGGCGACGCCTTCGAGACCGGCCGCGACACGGTGCGCCTCCGGCCCGGGCGCGTGGTGACCGACGTGGCGCTGCTTCGCTCCGGCGATCCACTCGAGGGGGATATCCCTGCCGCGCTGTTCCTCGAGGAGTTCGAGATCCCCCACGCCAGCGATTTTGGCGATTGGGTCGATGCGGAACGGACGCGATTGCTGCCGCTGGTGCACCGGCAACTCGCCGGGCGGATCGCGGAGGCGCGCCGCGTCGGTGATGTCCGCCAGATGGAACGACTCGCCGACCGACTGGTCCGGATCGATCCGCTCTCGGAACATGCGGCGCGCGCGCGGCTCGAGTCGCGCGCGATGGCCGGCGACCGGATCGGTGCCCTCCGCGGCTATGACCAGTGGCGCGACCTGCTCGCCGAAGAGCTCGGCGCTCGTCCCTCCGAGGAAGTGGATCAGATGGCCGATCGCTTGCGACGGCGCGGCATCCACGAGGCGACGCACGCGCCACGCACCAACGTGCCCACCGAGCAGTGGCAGGAACGGATCTTCGTGGGCCGTACCACGGAGTTCTCGACGTGTTATGACCACTGGCAAGCCGTGCGTCGCGGTGAGGCGCGGCACATCATGGTGAGTGGCGACGATGGCATCGGCAAGACGGCGTTCATGAACCGGGTGAGTACGGCATTGGCACTGGAGGGCGCCGGCGTCGCGCGGGTACAATGCCACGAGCTCGAGCGTGAGTTGCCGTTCGGTGCCGTGGGTGGCCTGGTGTCGAGCCTGCTCGAGCTGCCGGGATCGAGTGCGACCCCTGCTGCCGACCTGGCGGAGTTGGGTCGATTGGTTGGCAGGGTCCGACAGCGTTGGCCGTCGCTCCCGGCGCCGTCCGATGCGACCGGTGAGGGTGCGCGGCTCCAGTTCACCGAGGCGGTGCTGGCGCTGGTGCACGCGGTGGCCGACGAGCAGCCGGTGGTGCTGGTGGTCGACGACATGCATCTCGCCGATGCGACGTCACTCGCGGTGCTGCACCTGGTGTTGCGTCGACTGCGCGAGTTGCCGGTGCTGGCGCTGCTGTCATCGAGCGAGGCCGCGAGCGGGTCGGTCGCGGCGATCTGCCGGTTTCTCGACTCCTCTGGCACCACGCGCCTCAGACTCGATCCGCTCGGCCCGGTGGCGAGTGGTGAACTGCTCGATGCGTTGTTCGCGGTCGGCGATGATCCGGGGCCCTCGGTTCGTCGTGCAATTCTCGCGGGTGCCACGGGCGTGCCGATGATCCTCGAACTCCTGGTCGAGGATTGGCGCCGGAGTGGCAGCGACTCGCTGGCACTCACGCTGACGGCGATGACCGAGGAGGGCGGCCGACCCAGGGCGCAGGTGGTCGCGGAACTGGTGTCGGGCACCCTCGCCTCCCTCGAACCGGACACCCGCGCGGTCGCCGACCTGAGCGCCATACTCGGCCAGCGGCTCAACGACCTCTCGATGTACACATTGGTGGATCTACCGATCGCGCGCACGATGCGGGCGATGGGCACCCTCACATCGGCGCGCATCCTGCGCGACGCGGGGAGTCACCTGGAGTTCGCGAACGAGGTGGTGCGGGCGCAGTGCTACGCCGCGATGGCGACACCGATGCGTCGCTTGTTGCATGCCCGCGTGGCGGATCGGTTGCTGGCTGCCGACGGGAGCGAGGCACCGATCGGTGGGCTCGAGATCGCGTGGCATCTGGTCCGCGGCGATCGGCTGGCGGAGGCGGTGCCGTATTTGTTGGCCGGTGGTCGCGAGGCGATCCGTCGCGGGGGACCGCACGAGGCGGACCTGGCCCTCTCGACGGGGCTGCCGGCGCTCACCGGCGCCCCGCGTCGGACGGCGATCCTGCTGCTGGCCGAGGCGCTGCAGGAGTTGGGGCGGTGGCAGGAATCGCTGGTACTGCTCAGGACGTCGAACGAGTCGTGGGAGCCGGAAGAGGAGTACCTGAGGGAGGTGTTGGGGGTGGTGAATCGCAGATGGTGCGGCTCGCTCGACAACGACCACACTGTGCGCGCACTCGAGCGCATGTTCGACATCGCGACAATTTCGGCGGAGTCGGGGACCCGCGCGCTCGCCGTAAGCACAATCGTGGCCTTATTGTCCTCATGCCGGACGCCAGGAGATTATCCACGTCTCAACGAGCTTGCCGAGCAACTCTTACCGAAGGCGGAAGATGAATACGAGGAAATTCATCTGCTACATGCCCACGCGTGGGCAACCGCCACAATTCATGGAGCTGCGACAGCGCTCGAGATTCTCGAGCGCGGCGTGGAGCGCATTGATTCCACCGGGACCGCTAGCAGCATCGCAGCCAGGTTGCTTCTCGCCACGGGTATCACGCACTGTCAAGTTGGTTCCTACGACGTGGCATTGCCGTATATGCGACGTTCTTTCGAGCTCGCCGAGAGAATTGATAACCCAGTGTTCCAGGCGAATGCGGCCGCAGGGATAGCATTGGTACTTGGCAGGCAGGGCGATCACCAGTCGCAAGTCGACTGGGCCCGAAAAAGCCTAGCCAGTTCACAAAAAGATGAGTGGGGGATCTGCACTCTTAGTGCAGCATATGAGCTTGGAGTAGGATTGGCACTCTTGGGCCAAGACTCCGCTGCAGCACTAGCTCTCGACGAGGTTGAACCCCGGTTCGTAGGCAGCCGACCAGATTGGGTTGCGCAGGCATGGGCGCTGATCCGCGCAGATGTTTGTGGAATTTGTGGTGATTCTCGGAAGGCAATCAGGTGGGCTCTCCGCGCGAATAGCGCGAGCACGCCGGGGCTTCTAAACAACTCGTTCGCGGGGCCATATGCGAGATGGCTTGTTGCAATAGCCTTACGAGATATCACGTACGTTCCTATTGCTCATTCCGAAATCGAGAGCCTGTACTCTTCGCGCAGCAGCCTGGATGCGAAGGACCGAGCCGAAATCATAGCAGCCCGCAATCGGCTCATAGCGAACGGTAAGGATGTAGGGATGAAGGAAGTTGCGGAATTGCGGCAAGCGCTCTCAGGACTTCCGAGTGTGGTCGGAATAGTGTTGGAGCGGTTGGGCTTCGATGGGCGTTCCTCGAGCATGTAGCAGGAAGCCAGATATGCTAGCGAACTACTTCAAACCTCTGAGTCGGCTGCACCCGAGATTCTGGCAAGCCGACCAGTTGCGTTACGCAGCCTTGAGCGAGATCTAGGGGCTGGTTCAGGGATTGAACCGGGATCTGCGATCAGCCGTCTCACAGTTACTGAGTTGACTGTGAGGTCGACAAGCTGGTTGTCGAACTGAGTGTTTCGCCCTCGATTCAACTCCGAGAGAACAACTTCGAGGGACAATGCATCACGATACGGCCTGTTGGTGGTCATTGCATCAATCGTGTCAGCAATCGCAATGATCCGGGCCCCTAGCGGGATAGCTTCGCCAGCAATTTGATCGGGATAGCCCTTTCCGTCCCACCGTTCGTGGTGGTGACGTACACACGACACGACGTAGCCCTGGAACCTTGAAAACAACGAAACGAGTTCGGCACTCTTCGCGGAGTGAGTCTTCATCAAGACCCATTCCTCATCGGTGAGCTTACCCTCCTTTTGAAGCAGGGGCGCGAACTCTTCATGGATTTTGCCGATGTCATGCATTAGTGCAGCATTCTCAATGTCATCGATTTGTTCAGGATCGAGCCCCAAGTCCACTGCGATAGCTCGCGAAAGCCCGCTCACTCTGCGACTATGACCGGATGTATAAGGATCTCTCGCCTCGATTGCCTTCACCATCATGGCAAGTTGTTCACGAACGTTGAGCTCCAGTTGCTCGTAGGTCTCGTCCAGCTCACGAAGCGTTTCTTGTAGCTCGTTAACCTTGCCATAAAAGTGCTTCACTGCGACGAATGGCAGAAAAACGGCGATGAATCCGAGACGTCCAATACCCTCGACGTGGTCGAAGCGAACGAAGAGTGAGGCAACACCGAGAGCAAGTAGTGATGCGGCAATATCGTAACCGAACACCCAAAGCGTATTGGAGCGCCATGTCGAAAGAATGGACTTTTTGGTTGAGAGCGCAACCACCGTGTTGACGGTAATGCTGTTCACCACGAAGTAGACCACGGCAGCGATTAGATACAAGCCGACCTGAGAAAGAGCATCGTAGAATGGCACCGAGGTGCCGTTAGGGAGGAGGATCGCCGGGGGATGCTGACCACCGATGAGTGCGTACACGCCGAAAGCGACGCCCACACTCAGTACTCTCTCAGATGCATTGAAGAGGATCTTTGTCGGCGAAACTTTGCCGTACAATTGCGAAAGCGCCGTAATACCTGCGGCTGTGACCGCCCCGTAAAAGCCTCCGAGAGCCACACCAATCGCTAGATGCATCACAAACACCAGCGAACCGGCCATTGAGCTTGACTTGTTGGCGGTGCGGGCCAACTCGAGCATCAAACCAACGAAGGCGAGTGAAAACAGAGAGAATGGATCGATCTCCGGGTGCGGGAACGCCGATAGGTACCATAGCAGCAGAGAAGCAGCCACGGCGACGAACGAGACGTATACCCGGACAGAACGATTCATCGCAATTGTGGGTGAGAAACACCTGAGCAACACTAGATCCAGGTCACTGTCTCAGCGCGAAACACACTCGCGATGAAATCAACTGCAGCGGCAAGCCACTCCAGCATATGCGTCACCTCCTCCCTGGTACATCAAACTTCGAGAGGGATGAACCCCGCTATGGCTCATCGGACGCTTCGCTCTATTCGGCCGCTCGTCTCCGCTCAGTGCTGACTCTGGTGTTTCCCCCCGTACTCCTTTCGTTCAGGATCGCCGACCGAAGCCCATGCCCCGATCGGTCCCGCCGCCTCAGGCCGCCTGTCGGCGGACCGAGACCCAACGATTCGTCGCGTCGAGCACCGCATAGACTGCCGCGTGCTCCGCACTCTCCCGTACCTCGGCCGTGCCAACCAGCAGCGTACTCTGCCGGCCACCCACCGCCTGGACACCCACCATCACCCAGCTACGCCCAAAGGCCTCGACCAGTTGAACCCCGTCGAGCGCCAGCCCGTGCCGGTCGAGCAACCGCTCGATCACCGAGACCGCCGCCCGGGCACTCGCCTCGAGCCGATTCTTCGGAGTATCGGGTGCCTCGTCGCTCGCCTGTTCCGTCCGGCCATCGCAGGTCAGGGCCACCGTCGTGGTGATCCAGCGGGGCCTACTCGACGACTTGACCACCACATCGTCGAAGAGGACCGCCCGCTGGTTGGCCTGACTCCGCACCGCCACCTGCTCCAATGCTTGCAAGGGTTGGACCTCGGCGGTATGGGCGACCGAAATCTTCCGATGATCGACCTTGAGGCCGAGATGCGCCAGCAGGGCGCTCTCGACATTCCGGACCACCTGCTTCGGCGTCTGGGCATTCGTGGCCAGAATATGGATCTCGCTCACCTCGCCGAGCGGCGTGGTCACGACCCGCGCCGAGAGCACCCCCTCCAGCGAGGTGAGCAGGTTCTCGGCCCGACGCACCCCCCACGGATCCGTGCCGGCGTCAGGAGACGCGGAGCCGGCCCGGGCCGAGGCGTCATGGAATGGCTGTGGCGATGCCGTCATGTGATTCCCTATGGAAAAGCGGTCCACCCTCATGCGATCGTGTTGCGTCCCGCCGCCTTGGCGAGATACAGCGCGCGGTCAGCCTGCTCGAGGAGGGGGCCCTCACCCGGCGCGGCGGCATCATACTCCGCCACCCCGATACTCACCGACAACTGGCCCGGCACAAACCCGAGCTTTTCACTCGATTGCTCCACCCGCTCCCGCACCGCGTCGGCCACCCGAAGGGCACCCGCCCGGTCGGTCCGCGTGAGCAGCACCACGAACTCGTCCCCACCATACCTGGCCGCCAGGTCCGTGGTCCGGATCGTCTGGCGAATCTCGTCGGCCACCCCGCGGAGCGCATCGTTGCCCCGCTCGTGACCCAGCCGATCGTTCAGTGCCTTGAGCCGATCCAGGTCGATGAACAGCACCGCGAAGGACTCGCCACTCCGCCGGCTCCGCTCCACCTCGTGACTCAACCGCTGTTGCAACGTGCGGTAGCTGGCCAATCCCGTCAGGGCATCGGTGCTGGCATCGCGGGTGGCGTCGTCCGCCCGCCGCGACAACCACGGCACACACTGCCTGAGCGAGGCCCGACCCAGCGCCGCCGCATGCGCAAACCGCGCACAGGTCTGGTACCCACAGGCCCGACAATCCCACGGCTTCCCGTTCGGCCCGAGGCCGATCGTCTCCAGGATCGCCCGAACCGCCTGCGGCTCCGGCTGCGCCTGACGCGCCGCGAACGGGAATGCCGCCGCCAGATCGACCGGCGATTCCTCGGGGACCACCGGCTGCCGACTCCGCGCCGGCTCCAGCCCCCGCATCAGCTGCCGCCGCTGGTGGACCTCGGACCGCGGCCCCGCCATCGGATGGTCCACGGCCCCGCGGTGGGCCAGAATATCCACGAATCCCAGGTCGAGCCGTTCAGTCGACACCGCCTGAGCCAATGCAGCTAGGCCGTCGAGGCCCCGGACGTTGTGGACCCGGCGCCCCTGACTCGACCCGCTGACCACCAGCTCGAGCGGCAACCCGCCCGCGACCGACATGTGTCGCCGCATCTCCGATGGCAGCCTGGAAAAGGTGGCCGGCATCTGACCGATCTCGACCTCCCGCAGGCGGAACAGCTTCTCGAGGTCGGCGTAGCTGAGGACGGCGTCCAACGCCGCTTCCCCGGCAGGCGCCCCTGTTCCAACATAGACCACCGGTACCGCAATTCCCATGAGATGACGCAGGAATCGCGCCTCCGCCACCGGCGGATAGGTCACCGGAGCCAGATAGGGCACCAGCTCGGGATGATGGGCGGAAATCGCCGCCACCACGATCGGATCGGTCGACCGGATCAGCGTGCCCCAGTCGGAATCCTCCCACAACCTGAGGTATTCCTGCGCCACCAGCTCGTCGCCCACCACCCCGCGCGAGACGACCCTGAAGCCGGCCTGATAGCAGGCATTCACGAGCTGTTCGGGGGTGTGGCGCTGGAACCACGCCGCCGATTCCGGGGAAAGGATCAGGGCACCGGTGCCCGCTTCGGCGATCGCCGCGGCACGGGCGAGTGCGCCCTCTGTGGTGATCGCATCGTGCGGACAGGCCGGAATGCACTCATCACACTGGATGCAACTCTCGGCGACGATCTCGACGGCGCGCGCCTCTGGCGGGAACGCGATGGCATCGGTCGGGCAGACCGGGATGCACGCGAGACACGCGACGCAACGCGACGAATCGACCGATGGTAGCAAAGAGGATCCTGGGAATATCGACGCGCCCCAGTGCGCGTCGAGTGAAAGTTGGGAGCCTTGAGGGGGGGAGTCAAGAGCCAGACACCACCAATGTCAAAGCAGACGCGGCCTCAGCCGAGGTCGTACTCCTTGAGTTTCCGATAGAGCGTGCGCTCGCCGATGCCAAGAATCTGTGCGGCGCGTCGACGATTGCCGGCCTGCATCTCGAGCACCGTCGCGATGGTCGTGCGCTCGACATCGGCCATCGACATGCCATCCTGCCAGACCACGACCGGCGGCGGTTCAGGCTCGACCTCTTCCTCACCACCCATGGGCGGAATCGCGCTGACACTCACGGCGGTCCCCGAGATCGCGAGCTCACCGTCAGGATCGATGTCGATCACCTCGACGGATTCACCCGACCGCTCGAGCCGACGACGCAACTCTTCCACCTGCACCCGCAGTTCCATCAGTGAGCGCAGGATGAACTCGAACTCCGGGCCGCCGAGCGCCGACACGGTCGCACGCTCCGGGGCTGGCAGGCGCATCGGCAAGCGCGTGCCGAGTCGCTCGGTGATGTCGCGCGGAATGTCGTGCGCCCGGATCTCCGTCCCCGGTGCCAGCACGACCATGCTCTCGATCAGGTTCCGGAGCTGGCGAATATTGCCCGGCCACGGCGCCTCGATGAGTTGCTCCATCGCGTCGGCGGCGATCCCCGGGAACGGCCGATCGTGCTGCGCGGCGAACTCGCGCACGAATCGACGGACCAGCTGCGGAATGTCCGAGGGACGCTCACGAAGCGGCGGCAG
>JBBSPX010000027.1:0-21036 GCA_038258395.1 Gemmatimonadales bacterium
CAATTCGAGCAGCGACGCGCGAGTCGAGATGGCGAGGCGTCGCCAGATCCCGGGGGTGACCCCGAAAAGCTCGACGCGCAGGACGGCGACATCGCCTTCGCCGTGGCGGACACGCGGTCGGTGGGAGAGGCCCATGGACAACCTCCGGACGCAGGACGGGACGACAAGGTGCCGCAACAGCGCGGCGGCAGCGCGTCACTTCTCGGGAGTGGCGGCCTCCGGCTTGAGCGGAACGTGCGCGGTGAACATCGGCGCCTCCCAGGTATCACTGCAGAGCCCGTCCCATCCGTTCTCGCCCTTCACCAGGTCACAGGTCATCTGGCCCGCAATCGAGAAGGTGAAGCCCGTGCGGGTCGCCGCGTAGGAGGGCACCGGGATTTCGGAGCCCGGGCCCTGCTCAAGCTTGATGGCGGTCGAATCGCCGAGTGAGGTCACGGTCAGCGTCACCGGGATCGTCGCATCCTGCCCGACCGGGTGGATCTCGAGCTTGTAGGCTCCGACCGACGGGAACTGGGCGAGGAGCGGGGCGGGCAGCAGGACAGCGGCGGCAACGAGGAGGGAACGCATGGAGACTCCGGTCAGGGTGACAACGTTCGTCACCCGACGATACAACGGCGGCCCCGGTTTCGGGAGGTCAGGGGGTCCTTGAATCACCCAGCCCGATTCGGCAAATCGCACGCGACGCTGCCCGGCTCCCATCCCGGCAATCCTGGCCGTCCCGCCGAGGCGATGCACCGGATGCCCGTGACAGGGTCAGCAACGGAAATGACCCAGCTCTCCTCCGATGATGCGAGCACGGTGAGCTCGGCACCGCCGGTCAAGACCAGCAGCCGCGACATCTCCTCCATCGATCGTGGATAGCGACCGTTGTCGGAATGCAGCGCTTCTCCTGTCGTCAGGGCATTACGCGTGTGGATCCTGAGCGTCCGTTCAATCGGGAGCGCCGGACGTGCGGGAGGATCACAGCGCGCTGGTGCTCGGGCGTTCGCGCCTTGGGGCAACACCGGTGTGAACTGCACGACATGATCGGCGTCATCCCCATCGGTATAGACACCGATCACGGTGTCCCCCATGAATTCTTCGATCCGAAAAGTCGATGGCAGGCGGAGTGTCTGGGTCGTGTTACTCCCGGGCACGCGCACCCGCCAGACGCCGGTGTCCGACGGATCGCGCATCCAGAGTCGACCGTGGGCATCCGTGAGTGCCTCGGCAAGCCCCTCGTGCGCCAGGGCACGCTCGCGGTCGAGCAGCGTGAACGGACATCCGCGGGAGCCGGGGAGCAGGTTCCGAACGAAGTGTCCACGCTGCAACGACATCCCGAGGGTCGACGGATGCATGTCGTCGACCGGGTACTCACGGATCAGCCCGCCGCCGGCATCGAACAGCATCCAGCGCTGCGTACCGAGTGACAGGGTGAGCACCGTGTCACCGGACCACGATCGGATATCCGCGGCGTAACGGAACTCCCCCGGACCAGATCCGGAGCGCCCGAACGAACGCAGGTAGCGACCGCGTGCGTCAAAGAGGCGCACGTCGGAAGGCTTGCCGTTGACCACGACGAAATACCCGTTCGACAACCGGACGGCCCGTCGCACCTGCAGCAGCTCGGCGTGAGGATCGTCGTGCAGCCCACCGAAATCCACCAGCATGGTCGGCGTGACGGGCGCCTGTTGGGCCGAAATCGGAATGGCAGTCAGTGCCAAGCCGGCGAGAGCGAGCAACCGCATGGCGACATCTCCTGATTGGGTCAGGGAGAGAACGGATCGGCTGATCCGAAACCTTACGCGCGCACCTGCCACACGCCGTCGAACCGGAGCCGGAGGCAGGGCAGCAACGTGTTGGGCGCCTGCTCTGGAAGGATCACCGCCACTGCACCAGGCCAGGACTGGATCTCGAGCGGGATGGCGCCGCCATCGTTGTCAAGTAATCTCGCCTCGAGCGGTGCCGGGGTGAGCCCCTCGATCACCAGCGGTCCTGGACGCCAATCATGCACGAACAGATTGGCATGCTGTCCCTGCGTGGTGCTCCGGAACCTCGCCACGTCGCTGAACTTCGACGCCGAACTGCCGCGGAGCAGATCGCCGTGGATCGTCATCCACTCACCGAGCGCCTCGAGTCGCTCCACCGATTCCGCCGGAAAGGCACCACTGCCCATCGGGCCGACGTTGAGCAGCATGTTGCCACCCTTCGAGACGGTCTCGACAAGCATCAGTGCCAACCGGCGCGGCGACTTCCACTGATCGTCCTGGCGCTTGTAGCCCCAGTTGTCGTTCATCGTGACACACGATTCCCAGTCCCGACCGGGTGTCCCCGTCTCCGGGATCTCGTTCTCGGGTGTCCCAAAATCACCAAGCGAGACACCGTCCGGACGACCGCTGCCGTTGATCCGATCGTTGATCAGGCACTCGGGCGCGAGCCGCCGAATCGTGCCTTGCAGCGTGAGCGCCAGCTCGTGGGTCCAGGTCGATTCCCATTGCCCATCGAACCAGAGCACGTCGATCGGCCCGTACGTTGTGAGCAACTCCTCGACCTGCGCCGTGAGATACTCGAAGTACCGCGCGTAGTCGGCGTCACCCACCGGCCGAGAGTCGGCCTCCCACGGGCGACGCGGCAGGTAGTCCGGATGATGCCAATCCATGATCGAGTGATACCAGCCGACCCGAAGGCCGCGCGCTCGACACGCCCGCGCGAGCGCACCGCAGATGTCACGTGGTGCTGGCGTCGCGTCGACATCGAATGTCCCGACCGTAGATGGCCAGAGGCAGAAGCCATCGTGATGCTTGGTGGTGAGTACCACATAGCGCATCCCAGCCCGCCACGCCAAGTCGGCCCACCGTTCCGGATCGAATCCGCTCGGCTGCCACTCCGCCACCAGCCGGTCGTATTCGCCAACCGGGATCTCGGCGTTGTTCCGGATCCATTCGGCCCAACGCTCGTCACCCCGCCAGGTGCCGCCGAGGATGCTGTAAAGCCCCCAGTGCACGAACATCCCGAACCGCGCTTCACGCCACCAGGCCATCCGATCCGGCAGGGTTGCAACAGCCGGATGCATGCGCATCAGCGGCACACCCGCTAACGATGCCGCCACGAAGCTGCGGCGATCGAGTGTCACCGGGCGAGCACCGTCCGAACCGAATCGAGCGTGCCATCGTTGGGGGCGGGCGTCAAGCCGAGGATATGGGCCATCAGGTCGTAGACATGAATGTTGGAGAACGGTGCCACCACGGCGCCGCGCCGGAACGCCGGGCCGGAGGCAATGAAGATCGCCCGCATCGAGGGGAGCGCATTGTCGAAGCCATGATTGCCACCGGCAGCCACCCGATCGATGCGCGCACGCGATGTGACCGTATATCCCTCGGCTGCGATCCCGACGATCGATCCGATCCGCGAATTCCGGCCGAACGCAAACCTCGCTGGCACCTCCCGACTCCAGTAGACATCGTAGGCCGGGTTGGCGCCCTTGAGGGCGTTGTAGACCGATTGCTCCTTGCCCGGCTTCGGTGCCAGCATCGTCACCGGTCCCCAGTCATTCACCACAACATCATCGAGCGAGATGTAGTCGTCGAGGGCAATCACCTTGTCGGGTCCGGTCGGTGCCATGCCATGATCGCTCACGATGATGATGTTGACCGCCTGGCCAAGGTGGCGCGCGTGCAGACCATCGACCAGGCGACGGAGCATGACATCAACCGCACGCATCGAATCGCTCACCGCCGGCGATGCCGGGCCAAAATGGTGGCCGGCGTTGTCGACCGGGCTCGCGTAAAGTGTCAGGATCGCCGGCCGCTCGGATGCCGGGACGTCCAGCCAGTGCAAGGTGGAGTCGACGCGCGCCGCGAGCGGCAATGCGTTGTCGAACGACATCCAGTGCGTGGCATGAATCCCCGCGATCGGTGCCTCGGAACCCGGCCAGAACATGGCACTCGCGGTGCGACCGGCCTTGACGGCCGTCACCCAGATCGGTTCCCCCCCCCACCAACGGGCATCCTGCACGGCGGCGCGGTTGCTCATCGAGAACGCCCCAAGTTCGGCGTCGCGCATGTTGTTGGCCACGATGCCGTGATGGTCCGGGCGGAGACCAGTCACGATGGTGTAGTGATTCGGGAAGGTCTTCGAGGGGAACGACGGCTCCATCCAGCGAGCGCGGACACCGACCGCGGCCAGCGAGTCAAGCACCGGCATCACGTGGCGGTCGAGGTAGTCGGGGCGAAAACCGTCGATGGAGACCAGGATGATCGACGGCGGACCCGCCGTGGCGGGTGCAGGCGCGCCGCGGCGGGGTGCACACGCGGCGACGAGGAAGATCACGGCAAGAAATCGGCGCATCCCGGAGGATGCAGGAGAACAGGCGATTCCGCCAGTGGCGGGACGACAAAGGCTCAACGCTTGACGCTCAGCGCTCAACGGCTGTCACGCCGAACGCAGTGAGGCGGCGGAGCCAAGGGAATGGTACGAAGGCCGCGTTCACCCCCCTCGCTGCGCTCGGGGTGACAGCTCGTTCATCCTTCATACTCAATCCGCGAACCGCCACTGCGGCGCGTAGTCGGCGCGGAGCTGGACCCGCGAGTCAAGCAGCGCCCGCACCATCTCGATCGGCATCGGTCCGGTCGAGAGCACCGCATCGTGGAACGCGCGTTCGGTCATTCGACCACTACTGGTCACCATCTCCTTGTACAGCGCCCTCAGCTGCATGCCGCCGAGCAGGTAGCCAGCCTGGTAGAGGGGTGAGTAGCTGCCGTTGAATGAGCGACGTACCTCACCGGTGGCACTCGCACGTTCGTGTCCAACGCGATCGACGAGGAAGTCGATGCACTGTTCTGGTGACCACTTGCCCAAGTGGAAGTTGAGCGAGAAAATGATCCGGGCGGCTCGATGCATCCGCCAGAAGAGCATCCCCATCCGGTTCTCGGGTGTCTTGGGGAACCCAAGATCCCAGAGATGCATCTCCCACCAGAGCGACCAACCCTCGACGTAAAATGGCGTCGAGAAGAGGCCACGATAGCTGTTGTTCCGACTCGCCATGAAGCCCTGCAACTCGTGTCCCGGGATCAGCTCATGGAAGACGGTCGCCCGCGAGAAGTGGCGATTGTTGGCCCGGAGGGCCATCTGCTTCTCGGCTTCGGTCTGGCCCTCGGTCGGCGAGGCGACGATGATCGACTCACCGCCGAGGAAGAACGGATTGGTCTTCTGCGCCTCGGCCGACATCATTTCCATCCGCCAGACTTCGCGCGCCAGCGGTGGCACGGTGATCAGGTCGTGTGACGTCACGTAATCGATCGCCTCGTACGCCATGTCGCGCACCGCCGGGACTTGCCCGCCAACCGACGGATAGTCCTGCTTGGTGCGCTCAAGCGCCGCCTTCCAGTCGTCGCCAAGCCCCATGTCTCGGGAGGCTCGGCGGGCCTCAGACTCGAGGAAGGCAAACTCCTTCTCAGCGATCGTCAACAGTTCTTCAGGCGTGTACGGGATCATCTCGTTGGCGAGATCGGCCAGCAGGCCGCTCCGGCCGATCGGATCGCCCACAATCGGCTCGTCGGCGCCCGCCTTCACCCCGACCACCCGTTCGCGCAGGAACGTGCGCCAGCCGTCGATCTCCTTGGACAGCCGATCCACCGGCTCGCGCATCCACCAGGTGAGTGCCGGGTCATAGCCGTCGTAGAACTTCCACCACGCGTCGAGGTCACGGCGGAGTGAGCCAATCACCTCGGTAGAGCGGAGCGCCACGCTCCCGCTCACCGGCGTTCGGCCTGCCGCGAGTTCCCGCTCAAAGGCGCTACGCGTGCCGGCGAGGGTGTCGGCCATCCACGCCAGTCGCCGGGACGCCACGACGGGGTCTGGACGTTCCAAGTTGCGACGTTCCTCGAGTATCTGCCAGAGTGTGTCCGCAAACGGGAGCAGCGCCGTCATCTCTTGTGCCTGCCGTTCCTCACGGTCCAGCAGGTCCAGTTCGTGACGGAGTTTGGTCCGCAGTAAGATCGCGTCAACCTGGGCGTCGCGCCCGAGTTGGCCGAACGGTAGCGCCCCCAACGCCGTCAACCATCCGGAATCCAGCCGACGCATCCGAGCGCGTCGAACCGGCGAGAACTCGGCATCGTAGCGACGGAGCAATGCGCCACGGTCACTCGACCAACGGCTGATCGTCGTCGCCAGCGCGCTCACGGGTCGCTGGCGAAGTGCGTTCAGGTCGGGGATGGTCGAATCGGGAACCTGCGAGGCGAGCGGCAGATACGCTACACAGCAGGCACACAGAAGGTATCGCATCATCAGTGGTCTCCGTGCGGGAGCAGGGATGGAACAGCGGGGCAGTGAGCGGTTGGCAACGGGGATGGGCGCAAGATCGACAGAGCGCCCGCCTTCCGCCAGTTGGGCCCTGGAGATCCGATCCTCGCCCCGCGACGTACAGCGGGTGCCAGCGCGAACACGCTGCACTCAGATATCTCTCCACCAGATTCAGGAGGATCCATGCCGGACCTAGTTCCCCCCATGAATTCCGAGCTCGGCTTTCTCGACAAGCTGAGCCGAGCCACTTCCCGACGCACCTTCCTGCAGTGGGCCGGCGTCACGGTCGGTGTCGCCGCGATCGGTTGCGGCAAGGACGACCCCACCGGCCACACTCCGCCGGGCAATGATTTTGACCTCGGCTCGGGTGACGTCGGCGTGCTCAATTACGCCTACGCGCTGGAGCAACTCGAGGCCGCGTTCTACATCAAGGTGATCGCAGAGAAGTACAACGGCATGACCCCGGCCGAGGAGACCGTCCTCACCGATATCCGCGATCACGAGGTCACGCACCGGGATTTCCTGAAGGCCGCGCTCGGCAGCAATGCCATCGGGACGCTGACCTTCGACTTCGCGAGCGTCACCTTCAGTTCTCGTGCATCCGTGCTCGGCACGGCCAAGACCTTTGAGGATCTGGGCGTGAGCGCCTACAACGGCGCGGGCCCGCTGATCGTCGACGCGAACTATCTCCTGCTGGCCGGCAAGATCGTCTCGGTCGAGGCGCGCCATGCATCGGCGATTCGCGACATGCTCAATCCCGGTAGCATGGATTTCGCCGGCGACGACGTTGTCGCGGTCTCCACGGGACTTGATCAGGCCAACATGACCTCGACCGTCCTCGCGGCCGCTGGCGGATTCATCAATGAGACGATCATTGCATCGTCGCTTCCCACTTCCTGAGGTTCACCATGACCGACACTCTCACACCAATCATGGACGGGATCGATCAGGATCTGCTCGAGACCACCGTCTCCAGACGTGATGCGCTGCGAAAGGCCGGCAAGCACGCCGCCGGGTTCGCGATCGCATCCGCACCGCTCGCGCTCGGCTTGATGGCGAAGAACGCCTTCGCCCAAGGGTCCCTGCCGCAGCAGATCAAGGACGTCCTCAATTTTGCACTCACACTCGAGTACCTCGAGGATGAGTTCTACAAGGCAGGCAACGCCGCAAGCGGCCTGATTCCCGGTGCCGATCAAGTGGTGTACCAGCAGATCGGGAAGCACGAGACGGCCCACGTCGCGCTGCTCAAGAGCGTCCTCGGCGCCGATGCGGTCGCCAAGCCGACCTTCGACTTCACCGCCGGCGGAGCCTTTGCCGACGTGTTCACCAACTACGCCACCTTCAGCGCCCTCGCCCAAGGGTTCGAGGATACGGGCGTGCGCGCCTACAAGGGACAGGCGGGCAACCTGATCTCCGACAACGCCATCCTCAAGACGGCACTCCAGATCCACTCGGTCGAGGCGCGGCATGCCTCCCAGGTCCGCAGGATGCGGGGCCAGAAGGGTTGGATCACCGGCTCGAGCACCGATGTCAGTGCGCTCGCTGCGACGTATGCGGGCGAGGGCAATACCACGCAGGGAGGCGTGAACACCGCAGCGTTCGTGAATGCGAACGCCGCGAGCGAGGCCTTCGATGAGCCCCTCACGAAGGAGGCGGTCCTCGCGATCGCCGGCCAGTTCATCATGAGCTGAGCGACCCCAATCCTCACGTGTTGGACGGGCGGACGACTGCACCTTGGTCGCCCGCCCGTGGTGCGTTGTGGACTAGCGGTAGATCTCACTCCCTTGCTCGCGGAACTCGGCCGACTTGGCGGCCATCCCCTGCTCCGCCTCGGCTCTGCGCGCGGCATCACGGATGTCTTGTGAGATCCGCATCGAACAGAACTTCGGCCCGCACATCGAGCAGAAGTGCGCGATCTTCGCGCCTTCGGCCGGGAGCGTCGCGTCGTGATAGGCGAGTGCCGTCTGCGGATCGAGTGCCAGATGGAACTGGTCGCGCCACCGGAACTCGAACCGCGCCTTGCTGAGGGCATCGTCGCGCAGCTGCGCACCCGGGTGACCCTTGGCGAGATCGGCTGCGTGGGCGGCAATCTTGTAGGTGATGACGCCGGTCTTGACGTCGTCCCGATCGGGGAGCCCCAGGTGCTCCTTGGGCGTGACATAACACAGCATGGCCGTGCCATACCAGCCAATCATCGCCGCGCCGATCGCGCTGGTGATGTGATCGTACCCCGGTGCGATATCGGTGGTCAGCGGCCCGAGCGTGTAGAACGGCGCCTCGCCGCACCACTCGAGTTGCTTCTCCATGTTCTCCTTGATCAGATGCATCGGGACGTGCCCAGGCCCCTCATTCATCACCTGGACATCGTGCTCCCACGCGATCTTCGTGAGCTCACCTTGCGTCTTGAGCTCGGCGAACTGCGCCTCGTCGTTGGCGTCGGCGATGCTGCCGGGCCGGAGGCCGTCACCGAGTGAGAACGAGACATCGTAGGCCGCCATGATCTCGCAGATCTCGCGGAACCGGGTGTAGAGGAACGACTCCTTGTGATGGGCGAGACACCACTTCGCGATGATGCTGCCACCGCGCGAGACGATCCCCGTCATCCGGTTCGCCGTCATCGGCACGTAGCGGAGCAACACGCCCGCATGGACCGTGAAGTAGTCGACGCCCTGCTCGGCCTGCTCGATCAGCGTGTCGCGGTAGGCCTCCCAGGTCAGGTCCTCAGCGACGCCGCCAACCTTCTCGAGTGCCTGGTAGATCGGCACCGTCCCGATCGGCACCGCCGAGTTGCGCATGATCCACTGACGCGTCTCATGGATGTCGTCGCCGGTCGAGAGATCCATCACGGTGTCCGCGCCCCAGAGCGAGGCCCAGCGAAGCTTCTCGACTTCCTCCTCGATCGAGGAGACGACCGCCGAGTTGCCGATGTTGGCATTGATCTTCACGTGGAAGCCGCGGCCGATGATCGTCGGCTCGAGCTCCGGGTGGTTGATGTTGGCCGGGATGATCGCCCGACCGCGTGCGACTTCGCTGCGCACGAACTCGGCCGCCATCCCCTCGCGGATCGCGACGAACTCCATCTCGGGCGTGATCTCGCCCTGCCTGGCGTAGTGCAGCTGCGTGACCGGACCGGTGCCGCGAAGCACGGTCCTCCGAAGCCCAGCAGGCATCTCCAGGCCGAGTGCCTGATCGCGCTCGGGCCGCTGCTCGACCGCGCGCGCCGTGATCCATGGGGCGCGCAGGCAGGGCAGGCCCTCCCGGACGTCGTACCCTTGCGGACCGGAGGTGTCGTAGACGCGGAACGGAGGGTTCGGTGTGCCATCGGGAGAATCACTGAGGGTGATCTCACGCATCGGAACCTGGACACCGCCCGGGGCTCCAACATGCACCTTGGTCGAGCAGGGGAAGGCGTCCTCGAAGGTCGCGGCGGCGGGAAGGATGCTGGTCATGTTGCTCTCCTGATCGGGCTGCCTCCCTCCGCCGGTATCAACCGGGTCAGGTTCGAAGGGTGCCTCTCAATCGCGCGCCCGACGTGGCGAGCGATGCCCCTGGCAGCTCCGGGAAAAATAGTCGGATGCCCCACGTGCTGGCGTTTGGACGATGTATTTCCATATTGGTAGCAGCCTCGCACCGTTCGGGTGGGGCTCTGTTCACTCTTCAGGAGGTAGCATGCGACGTTCCCTGATCGGCATCTCCACCCTCGCCCTCGGCCTCGTGCTCGCGGCCACCCCGGCCCACGCCCAGTTCTTCGTGGCAGGTGGCGTCACCCTCCCGTCCGGTGATTTCGGCGATGGTTTCAAGGCAGGCTGGGTCGCCAATGCCGGCGTCACCGTCACGTCGTTCGCCAACGGGAGGGCCAAGCTCTGGGCCGAGGGCCTCTACGGGCAGAACAAGGTCGATGCGACCGTCGACACCGACCTCAAGAGCACCCAGATCGCAGGATTTGCATCGGTCACCTACGACCTGACCGCCGGCAGCACCACCACGCCGTACCTGATCGGTAGTCTCGGGTACGTCTCCCAGAAAATCTCGGTGGGCGACGCGAGCCAGACCGAGGGTGGCATAGGGTTTGGTGGCGGTGCGGGCGTGTCTTTCGGGAAGTTCTATGTCGAGGGACGGTATCTCACCGCCTCGATCGCCGATGGGACCACCGCCTTCATGATGGCGACGGTCGGCATCTTGTTCTAGGACGCCACGTCTCGATCGATCAGCGGCCCGTCACTCCGGTGGCGGGCCGCTTGTCGTAGCAGGCCCAAGTGTCTGGTAGACCATCGTCCTGAAGTGGTCGTGCAGGGTCGAGCCATCGGCCGGCAGCAACTGGGTCATGACCACCGCAACGAGATCGTACGCCGGATCGACCCAGTAGTTCGAGTGATACGCCCCCCCCCAGCCGAACTGACCCGGTGCGCCGTAGCGCCCCGCCGCCGACGGATTGTGCCACACCTCGAACCCCAACCCGAACCCGGCGTCGCCGTCGGCGCGGTAGGCCGACCCGATCGCGTCGTGGGTCATGAGCGACACGGTCGCCGGTGAGAGGATCCGATGCCCGTTCAGCGTCCCGCCGTCACGAACCATCTCCAGGAAGGTCGCGTAGTCGGTAGCAGTGGAGAGCAGTCCGGCTCCGCCGGCGAACGCGGTACACGGTCCATCGACGTAATCTCCTTGGCCGAGGGGGCCGTCGGGCGCTCGCGTCAGGGCAGCACCACGCAGCGAATAGACAGTGGCGAGTCGTGTCGCGTCGGTCCCGCTGAGGCAGAACTTCGTGTCATGCATACCGAGCGGCTCGGTAATCCGGTCGTGGATCACGGTCGCGAGTGACTGCCCAGTGATTCGCTCGACGATGCATCCCAGCACATCGATGGCGTAGCCATAGACAAATCGACTGCCGGGCTGCGCCGCGAGTGGCAGGTGAGCGAGCGGCATGATCGCGGTGCAGATATCGGTGGTCTTGTGGGCGAAGTACCAGCCGTGGCCGGCCTCGGGGCCGAGCCCTTGTGCGGCGTAGGCGGCCTCGAGCCACGACTCTCGGCCGTAGGACATCCCGGCGGTGTGTGTCATCAGTTCGCGGATGGTGATGGCGTGCGCAAGGGGCACTTCACGCAGGCGCATCGTGCCGGCGGAGTCGAATCGCTCGCCGACGGTCGCCGTGGCAAAGTCGGGCAGGAATTTGGCGACCGGATCACTCATTGCGAGGCGCCCTTCCTCAACCAGCGTGAGTGCCGCGGCGGTGGTGATCGCCTTCGATTGCGATGCGATGCGGAAGAGCTTGTCAACCGTCATCGGACGCGCCGCCTCGATGTCGGCCATCCCATTCGCATGGGCGTAGACGACCCGGCCGTGCTGGAGCACCACCGCGACGATTCCCGCGGCCTCACCGTGCCTGACCACACCATCGAGGTAGCTGGTGAGGCGCCTCGTGGCGGCTGGGTCCAGTGCCGTGGTGTCGAGCGGGATCTGAGCCGGGAGTGCCGAGGCAGTTGCCAGCGCCAGGGCACACAGGAGCGGGAGAGGCGCGTGTCGCATGGGAGGCTCCGAACTGGGCAGGAGTGACTGGTGACTTGCGACGAGGATAGCACCGGGAACCAAACGAGACAAAGACTCCTTGCCCCATGCGTCTTCCGCTTCCCTCCCCACGCGTTACCCTTCACCTTTCGCCCACACCCGTCACCATGGATCTCGTGCTCGTTCCGAAGCTGGTTACATTACTTCGTGGCTACACCCGAGCCCAGTTCACCGCCGATCTCACCGCCGGTGTCATTGTCGGTATTGTGGCACTGCCACTCGCGATCGCGTTCGCCATTGCCAGCGGGGTGACCCCTGACCGCGGCCTCTACACCGCGGTGATCGCTGGCTTCCTGATCTCGGCACTCGGCGGCTCACGGGTGCAAATCGGCGGACCCACCGGTGCGTTCGTGGTGATCGTCTACGGCATCGTGCAGCAGCATGGCATCGATGGACTGCTCCTCGCCACCATGATGGCCGGCGTGATCCTCATCGGCTTCGGTCTGGCACGGCTCGGCACCGCCATCAAGTTCATCCCGTACCCCGTGACGGTCGGATTCACGAGCGGCATCGCACTCATCATCTTTTCCGGGCAGATGAAGGACCTGCTGGGCCTCACGATGGGCACGGTCCCGGCCGACTTCGTCGACAAGTGGCGCGAGTATGCCAGCCACCTCGACGCGTTCAATCCTTGGGCGATCGGCATCGCCGTTGGTTGTCTCCTGATCATCCAACTGTGGCCCCGAGTGAGCCGCCGCATTCCCGGCCCGTTCGTGGCGTTGATTGTGGCGACGGTTGTCGTGACGCTCTGGCATCTCCCGGTCGAGACGATCGGCTCACGCTTCGGCCCGATCCACGCCGGACTCCCGACACCGCACCTGCCCGAGATCTCGCTGCAGCGCGTGCGTGAGTTGATCGGTCCGGCCTTCACCCGTGCCGCCCTCGCGGCGATCGAGTCGCTGCTCTCGGCGGTGGTGGCCGACGGAATGATCGGCGGTCGGCACCGGTCGAATATGGAGCTGGTGGCGCAGGGCGTGGCAAATATCGCCTCGCCACTGTTCGGGGGCATCCCGGCCACCGGGGCGATTGCCCGAACGGCCACGAACATCAAGAACGGCGGTCGCACACCGGTCGCTGGCATCGTCCACGCACTGACCCTGCTGCTCATCACGCTCTTCGTCGGACGCTGGGCTGCCCTGATCCCGATGGCCGCCCTTGCCAGCATCCTGGTCGTCGTGGCGTGGCACATGAGTGAGTGGCGGAGTTTCCGCGACATGCTGAGCTCGCCCCGCAGTGACGTGATGGTCCTGCTGGTTACGTTTCTCCTCACCGTCCTGGTCGGCTTGACCGTCGCGATCCAGGTTGGGATGGTTCTTGCCGCGTTCCTCTTCATGAAGCGGATGGCGGAGGTGACCGACATCACCGTCGCGACGGGCGAGCTCGCCGAGTCGGATGATGACGGCCCGGATATCATCGGAACACGGGTGCTCCCGCCCGGTGTCGAGGTCTACGAGATCAACGGACCGTTCTGCTTCGGGGCGGCCGCGCAGTTCAGTAACACGGTCGGAACCATCACGGCGCTCCCTAAACTGCTCGTGATTCGGTTGCGGCACGTTCCGGCGATGGATGCGACCGGTCTCCACGCACTCGCGCAAGTGGTTGCCCGGGCGGGCAAGCATGGCACGCGAGTGGTGCTGACCGAGTTGCGGCCACAACCGAGACGGGCCCTTCAGCGGAGCGGTTTGCTCGACAAGCTCGGACCGAATGGCGTCGCCGATACGCTGGACGCCGCACTGCGCTCGACCTGAAGTTGGACTACACACCTCTTTCACTTTTCACCGGACTCGCCATGTCGCTCCCTCCGTTCCATCTCGCCTTCCCAGTCGACGACCTCGACGCCGCCCGGACCTTCTACACGACTGTCCTCGGGTGCGAGGAAGGTCGATCCTCGGATCGCTGGATCGATTTCGACTTCTTCGGGCATCAATTGGTGGCGCATCTGGCCCCGAATGAGAATGCGAGCCAGGCAACGAGCCCGGTCGATGGCCACGCTGTGCCTGTGCGACACTTCGGGGCGATCCTCCCCTGGGAACACTGGGAAGTCCTCGTCGAGCGGCTAAGGAAGGCCGACATCCGGTTCGTGATCGAACCCTATGTCCGCTTCGAGGGACTGCCAGGCGAGCAGGCGACAATGTTCTTCATGGATCCCGCCGGCAACGCCCTCGAATTCAAGGCGTTCCGCGATCCTTCTCAAATCTTTGCGGTGCGCTGATCATGACGACAACCGCCACCGCTACCGCGCTCGGTCTGGTGCTGCTCGCATTCCCCATCGGTGCGCAGTCACCCGAAGTCACCACCTGGCAACATCGCCTCCGGATCGCGGAGGCACACACGGTCGCCGCCATCACGACGCGACGATTCACCGACGACCAGTTCTGGTCGGCCGTGGCCCCATCCCTCGCGTCACCTCGCCTCACCGTGGCGGAGGTGGGTCGCTCGATGCAGGGCCGTCCGCTCAAGACCGTCACATTCGGTCATGGGCCCACCACGGTCTTCCTCTGGTCGCAGATGCACGGCGACGAGGCAACGGCGACAATGGCGCTCGCTGACATTTTCTCGTGGCTTGCCGATACGGCGCCCGACCGGATGCGCGACCAGTTGGGGGAATTGCTCACCGTCACCTTCCTCCCGATGCTCAATCCCGACGGCGCCGAGATCTTCCAGCGTGAGAACGCGGCGGGGATCGATATCAATCGGGATGTCCGCCGGCTGGCCTCCCCAGAAGCCCGGGCACTCAAGGCGGTTCGCGACCGCATCACGCCCGATTTCGGCTTCAACCTGCACGACCAAGGCGCGCGCACGAGGGTTGGTAATGGTGAGCAGGCCGCCATCGCCCTCCTTCCGCCCGCCGAAGAGGCCACTCGGGGCTACGGGCCGGTTCGGAGCCGCGCTCGACTGGTGGCATCATGGCTGGCGACCGACCTCGGGAACGTGGTGGCCGGTCGAATCGCCCGCTATGACGACACCTTCAATCCGCGCGCCTTCGGCGACGCGATGCAATCGTGGGGCACCAGCACCGTCCTGATCGAGAGTGGCGCCTTGCCGGGCGACCCACAGAAGCAGTGGCTCCGGACCTACAACGCGGCCGCGATCATCGGGGCGCTCGACGCGATTGCCACCAAGGCCTACGAACGAGCCGATACCACTGCCTATGAGTCACTGCCGTTCAACCGGGGCGGGGCATATGACCTGCTGGTCCGGGGTGGCTCGCTCGTTGTGCCTGGTGTCGGCGCCCTCCGGGCCGACGTGGCGATCAATTTCGACGACTCGGTGGCCCGAACCGGTGGGCACATCAGGGAGGTCGGCGACCTCGAGACCGCTGTGGCCATGGACACCTTGGACCTGACCGGCAAGTTCCTCCACCCGATGTCCGATGTGCTCACGCTGAGCGGCGGCAGCACCTGGGTCCCAATCGGAGCGCCGGCCCGGTTCATCATCCGGACTGGAGCCCACGCCTCGAGCACCGAAGTGGGGCGGCTGCCGTGATGGGGGTTACCGGAAGCCGTCCCGCCGCGTAGCCTTCTACCACACTTCCACAGGAGTCAACCATGAGTACACCACGCCGCGATTTTCTCGGATGGATGGGAGCCTCGGCGCTGATCGGCGCCGCCCCCTCGACCTTACTCGCCTCGACCCCGATTCCGCGGCGCGTCGAAGCGAGTTCCGCCGACTGGGACATGTCCTGGACCGATCGCATCACTGGCTCGCGCAAGATGGTCTTCGATGCACCTGAACTTGAGGGTGGTCTCGGTGTGGTCCGAGCGAACCTCGTCGGCCTGCAATACGCCGAAGTCTTCGGGCTCGCAATGCCAGAGATCAGCCGGGTCTTGGTCCTCCGCCACCACTCGATCGAATTCGCCATGAATGATGCGTACTGGAGCCGGTTCAAGGTCGGGGCCCACGCAGGCATCAAGGGGCCCGATGGCAAGGCCGTGATGGTCAACCCGGTCCGAGCGCCCAACGCCGCGATGCCCGAGCCCATCCGCCCGATGATGCTTGATATGTTCCAGCGGAGCGGCGGAGAAGTCCTGGCCTGCAATATCGCACTCAAGCGTATCGTCGTGCCTCACTACACCGCCGCCGGCATGTCGGCCGATGCGGCCTATGCCGCGGCCAAGGCCGACATCCTCCCCGGGGTCATCCTGCAACCTTCCGGCGTCTTTGCCGTCGGGGTGGCGCAGGATGCAGGGTGCTCGCTGATCCCGGCGTCGGCGTCAACCTGATGGACCAGGGGCGCAGCATGCTGCGCCCCCACCCAAGCTCCCCCGCCCGACCTGACGGTCGGGCTTAAAATGAGGCCCCATGACCAATCGACGTGATTTTCTCGGTATTCTTGGTGCGGGCGCGGCACTGCCGGCCATCCTGCCATCGTTCCCGACCACCGCGTCGCTGCCGCCGGTGCTGGCGGAGTTCGACATGTCATGGGTCGATCAGATCGCGAAGCCGCACAAGTTCGTGATCGATTCCGCCTCGATCGACGACAACAGCGGCCTCTGGCGCTCCATCGCGCTGATGGATCAATACAAGGAAGTCTTCGGAACGTATCCGAACGAGATGGGCGCCGTGCTGGTGCTCCGCCACGAGGCCATCATCCTCACGATGGACCACAGCCACTGGGAACTCGATGGGGTCGGCGAGGCGTCGGGAATGAAGGATCGCGACGACAAGTGGGTCACCCGGAACCCGGCCGGACCGCCGCCGGCAGATGCGCGGCCCAATGCAGCCAGGTACACGCTGCAGGGTTTCCAGGCGATGGGCGGGATCGTGCTCGCGTGCAACTTCGCCTTCGGCGGGTACGTGGTCGGCAAGTACCGGAAGGACGACGTCTCCTTCGCCGACGCCCGGAAGGAAGCGTTGACGCATCTCCTCCCGGGCGTGATCATGCAGCCGTCAGGTTTCTTCGCAACGGTGCGCGCGCAGCAGGCCGGCTGCGCGGCGTTCTTCAACGGGTAACATCCACGATCCGAAGCGCGGCCTGATGGCCGCGCCTAAGCGGTCGCGCCTAATGCGGTGACGCGTCGCGTCACCGCACCTCAACATACCGCGCCATCCGCGCCACTTCCTTCGCGTCGACATACTTCCCCATCTCGCGCTCGAACTGCGCCATCGCCTTGTAGGGACGGTATTCCTTGAACTCGCGCAGGAATCGCGCGCCGATCCCGGGAATGCTCAGGATCTGCTCGTCGGTGGCGGTGTTGAGATCGATCTTCACGAAGACATACTGCTCCAACCGCGCCAGCTCGGCGTCATCGACGTACTTATCGATCTCACGATGCCACTGCGCCAGTGCCCGATACGGCTTGTACTCATTGAATTCCCGCACCATGCGCGCCCCGGCGCCGGGAATCATCAGGACCTCCGCGTCGGTGAACTCATTAAGGTCGATCTGCATGAAGACCTTGGCATAGGCCGCCATCCGCGCAGCGGCATCGAGGTGCGATGCAAGCGCCGCATCGAACGCCGACTGGCGCGGAAAGGGACGCGCGGCCATCACGGCCTTCACGATCGCAGGAGTGAATCCCGGCACCGCACCGAGTTCGGCCTCGGTGGCGACATTGGCATTGACGATCCCGACCGGGGCGCCAACCTGCGCCACAACGGGCGACACGGCGAGGACGGTGAGCAGGGCAACAGCAGCAAGATGGCGCATAGTGTTCACTCCGGATGAGTGGCAGATGATCGATCAGCAGACAGCAACTTCGCGGCGATGAGACCCAGCAGGCCGAACCAGACCATCGTCCCAGGTGCCAGGGCAGGCGTCGCCCCCGTCACCGCCTCCTTGAACAGTGCCCAACCGTGTGCGTCGGGCGTCATTTCCAACTCGAACTCGGCGTTGCCCCGGTAGTGGAACCAGGTGCCGAGCAGACCAGTCAGGACGTAGAGCATCATCAGCGGACGCACACCGATCGGAACACGATCCCTCGAACGGAGCAGTGCCCAGATCAGGAGCGGGATGGCGACTGCCAGCAATGCAAGCGGCACCCACTGCTTCCAACCATCCCAGTGTTCGAGGAGCAGGAGCTCCACCAACGTGCCGCCGATCCCGAACAGGAGCAGCGCGAGCAGCGTCCGGCCAATGGCCCTCCTGTCAGGCATCGCAGATCCCGGCACAGGCGCACGACAACACCACGCAAGGGCGCAACATGTTGCGCCCCTACTACTTCCGGTCCTTGAACGTGTCGTACAGCTCCGAGTGCTTGGTCGCGAGCGGCACATTCCGGCCGTCGATGAACAGGTACTTGGTGTCGGTCCGCGCCTCGAGCATGTCGCCGTTGGTCACGACGATGTTGGCGATCTTGCCGACCTCGAGTGTGCCCAGCTTGTCGGCCACACCAAAGATCTCGGCGGGCCAGAGCGTCACCGACTTGAGCGCATCGTCCTTCGAGAGCCCGAACGCCGCCGCCATGCCAGCGTTATACGGCAAGTTCCGAACATCGGGGTTCTCTTCGCCCGATGCGATCGCGAACATCACACCCGCCGCACGGAGCTTTCCTGGCGCGGCGTAAGCCGCGTCGTAGCCGTCGTCCTCGTAGGTCGGGAAGCCGAGCGTCCCGGTGTAGATGATCGGCACCTTGTGCTCGACCAGATAGTCCGTCATCCGCCAGGCGTCGCGCCCGCCGACCACGATCGGCTTGAGCTTCTGCTCTTCGGCGAACTTCACCGCTTCCTTGATCTGGTTGACACTCTGGGCCGGAAAGATCACCGGCATCTCACCCGACACCGCCGGACCGAGTGAGGCGAGCACCAGATCGGTGGTCGGCCGAGGCAGCGTCTTGTCCTTGGCGTAGGCCTCGACCGCGACCTTGTATGCGCGCGCATCGCCCAACATCTGCTTGAGCGAGTCGAGCGGTGTCGACCCCTCAGCGGCCGGTGTCGCGGCAGCACCACCACCGAACCGACCCCCACCTCGACCGCCCGAACCCGGCAACTGGATCACAGTGGCGATCCGCGGTACCACGGCCATCTCTGGCGCCGTGAAACCGGCCATGTTGATCAGCGCCGATTGTCCGGCCAGGATGCTGCCCGTCGGACTCGAGATGACGTGAGTGATGCCGACCACGCGCGTCACGCCGATGTGGGCACTGTGTGGATCGATGCCCCAGAGCGCCTGAGCATTCGGGTTCCAACTGCCGGACTCGGCATTGTCGACTGTCGCTGCCGCGCCCTGCGTGATCTCGGCCAAGCCCATCGCGGTCGAGGCGTCCATCATGCCGGGGTAGACCGAGAGACCGGTGCCGTCGATCACACGCGCACCAGCGGGCACGGTGACGTTGCTGCCGATCGCCATGATCTTGCCGTCGCTGATGACGATCGTACCGTTGGCGATCTCTGGGCCGCTCACCGGGAACAGATGCGCACCTCGGATCGCCACGGTCTCACGCGGTCCGGGTTCCGGATTGTACGACCCAAGCTGGGCCGACGCGGTAGCAAGTGGCATTAGGGCGGCCAGGATGAGCAGACTGGCAAGCTTGATGCTGCGGGTCATCGGTGATCCTCCTCGGCGGGCGTCTCGGCCGGTGCTGCGCCACGACCCGCGCCGCGCCCGGTCTTGGGCAGCTTGTTGGGCTCGGCGGCCTCGAGCGTCTTGCGCTCCTCCGCCAGGGACTTCCGCATCGCCATGTCCTGCTCGCGGTCGAAGAAGATCTCGCCGTCGATGAACGTGGTCACTGGACGCGAGTAGACCGAGAGCGGATGCCCATTCCAGATCACCACGTCGGCATCCTTGCCGATCTCGATCGACCCGACCTTGGCGTCGATCCCGAGCTGCTTGGCACCGTTGATGGTGATGGTCGAGAGGGCCTCGTCGTCGGTCAGGCCACCATAGCGCACCAGCTTTGCGGCATCGATGTTGAGTCGACGCGCGCGGCCATCGTCGTCGGAGTTGATCGTGGAGAGCACGCCGGCACGCATGGTGATCGCGACGTTGTAGGGGATCGCGTCGTACGCCTCGATCTTGTATCCCCACATATCAGCGAACGTCGAGACACCGGTGCCGTGCGCCGCGATCTCGGGCGCGATCTTGTAGGCCTCGAGTGCATGCTGCAGCGTCTTGACCTTGAACCCGAACTCATCGGCCAAGTCGAGCAGCATCAGCATCTCGTCCGCGCGGTAGCTATGCGCATGGACCCAGCGCTTGCCGTCGAGGATTTCGACCAGCGGCTCGAGTTCCAGATCGCGCCGCGGCGAGACCAGGTTCTTCTCGCCCTTCGCCATCTTGGCCCGATAGTCGTTCCACTCCGCCTGGTAGTCACGCGCCCGCGTGAACGCATCACGCAGGACCTCTTCCTGACCCATACGGGTCGAGGGGTATCGCGGCTGACGCCGTGGCTGGCCCACGATGATGAACTGGCTGTTGTTCTTCTGGGTCACGTTCTCGCCCAAGGCGAACTTGATCCCCGGCATGGCACCCGGGAACATCATCTCCGAGATCGGGCGACCCCACTTGAGCTTCACGACGGCATTCTGGCCGCCGATGGTGTTGGCCGAGCCGTGCAGCACATTGAGCGTCGTCGTGCCACCGGCAAGCGCATCGTAGATGTGGTCGTCGGTCGGATTGAGCACATCGGCGATGCGCACCATCGATGTGACCGAGAGCGACCCTTCGTTGGTCGCATCACTCATCATGTGCGAGTGCGGATCGATGATCCCGGGCATCAGATACTCGCCCGCGGCATCGATCGTTCGCGCGCCGGCCGGTGCAGTGAGATTCTTGCCGATCGCCGCAATCTTGCCGTTTTGCAGCAGGACATCGGTGTCGGTCAGGGTCCCCTTGGTCACCGTGAGCACGGTGGCGTGGGTGATGAGGGTCGCTGGTGGGGTCTGCCGGGCTGGAGACTGGGCCGAAGCCGTGGTCGCCGTCACGAGCAATGCCGCCACGAGTGTGAAGCGCTTCATCTGCTCCTCGATGGTCGGGCGCCGATTGGCGCTAGTGGTCGTGGCTGGCATCGGTTCCCTCGGTCTGTGAGTCATCGCCCGGCGCACCGCGGCGTGGCGTATCGGCAGCGCCGGCGGCAGGCGTGGCTGCCGACGCGATCTCGATCTGGTTGCCGTCGACAAAGAGCTGCGTGACCTTGGTCGAATCCGCGAAGAGGCCGCCCTTGGTGATCGTCAGGTTGGCGATCTTGCCGACCTCGATGGAACCGAGTCGATCGCCGACGCCAAACAGCGTCGCGGGATCGATGGTCATCGCCTTGA
>JBBSPX010000028.1:0-20453 GCA_038258395.1 Gemmatimonadales bacterium
GACGGCGGATCGACTCCGCCGTCGACAACCTGGCGCGTCAGCTTCGACACGCGGATGAATCGGTGCGCACGGCGGCCTGGCGCGCGCTCGAGGCGATCGGCACGGTTGAGGCGATCGAGGCACTCAACCGCGGGCGCTGAGATCAGCGCGGCACGAAGTCGGTGGTACTCTCGACGCGTCGCGCGAAGGCGGCCAACAGACGCGCGGTCTGGGTGATATCCTCGAGTGCCGCCATCTCCGACGGTGAGTGCATGTAACGGAGCGGAACCGAGACCAGACCGGTCGCGATCCCGCGATGGGTGGTGAAGATCGCATCGGCATCAGTGCCAGTGGTCCGCGGCGCCGCCTGGATCCGATGCGGGATCCCCTCGGCGGTGGCCACCTCGACCAGCAGGTCGGCCACCACCGGGTTGACCGCGGCACCGCGCGAGATCACCGGGCCACCCCCCAGTCGGATGTCGCCATGGCGCTTCTTCTCGACGCCGGGGGAGTCGGTCGCATGCGTGACATCGACCACGATCGCGACCCGGGCGGCGAGCGCCGATGCGGAGGTGCGCGCTCCCCCCCCCGTATAGGCGATCTCCTCCTGGGTCGTGGCCACTGCGGTCACCGGCAGCGTCGCGCGATCCACGCTCAGCATCCGCGCCGCCTCGAGGACCACATAGGCACCGATCCGGTTGTCGAGCGAGCGCGAGACGATGCGATCGTTGGGCAACCGCGTGACGGTGCTCGCGAGGACACCGGCCGTCCCGATATCGACCATCGTGAGTGCCTCGTCACGTGACCGTGCCCCGATGTCGATCCACAGATCGTGGATCTTGCTCAACTTGTCGCGCGCGGATTGGTCCATCAAGTGGATCGCCTGCTTGCCGATCACACCCGGGACCGGCCCGTCGCGCCCGATCAACGCGACGCGCTGGCCGACAAAGACCTGGGAATCCCATCCACCGATCACGTCGAACCAGCAGATCCCTTCGTCGTCGATGTGGACCAGCATGACGCCGATCTCGTCGATGTGCCCGGCGAGCATCACGCCGGGCCCCTCACCGACACCGCCCTGCCCGAAGACGGTCGCGTAGGAGTTGCCGCTGACGTCGACGGCCACGGTATCGGCGAAGGTCGCGGCTTCGCGCCAGAGGCGCGCGGGCGTGCGCTCGAAGCCGGAAGGTCCCGGCGCATCGAGCAGCCGGGTGAGCAGGGCAAACGGGTCGGTGGCCATGCCCCGGAAGGTAGGGGACTGGCCCGGTCGCGAAAAGCTGGCAAGTCGCCCGAGCGGCATTCACGGCGATATCTTGGGCTGATGCTGTCCCGATTCCGCGATACCGTCATCTCGATCTGGACCTGGGGCATCCTCGCGGTCCTCTCGGTGGTGTACTTCCCGATCGTCCTGCTGCTGCGCATCGTGCTCTGGCCCATCGATCGGTGGAACTACACCGGCGGTCGCCTCTTCCGGAGCATCGCGCTCCCGATGGTCCACCTGAACCCGCGCTGGCACTTCGAGATTCGCGGGACACCGCCCGCTGATCCGCGCCATCCCTACGTTGTGATCGCCAACCACGAATCGTTCGCCGACATCGTGTTGCTGTCGCTGCTGCCGTGGGAGATGAAGTGGCTCAGCAAGGTCAGCATCATGCGGGTCCCGTTCTTCGGCTGGATCATGTGGGCCGCTCGCGACATTCCGGTGCACCGCGGCATGGCCGCAAGTGCGCGCGCCGCGATCGCCGAGTGTTCCCGTCGGCTCAAGGGCCACATGTCGATCATGATCTTCCCGGAGGGGACGCGGTCACCCACGCGCGATCTGCTGCCGTTCAAGGACGGCGCCTTCCGGCTCGCCATCGACCATCAGGTGCCGATCCTGCCGATCGCCATCTATGGCACCCGGCAGGCCATCGCGAAGCACGACTGGCGGATCGGAGCGACCCATGCGGTGGCGAGGATCCTTGAGCCGATTCCCACCGTGGGGCTCGAGCCGAAAGACCTGCAGGGGTTCAAGCGACGGGTGCGGGAGATTGTCGACGCTGCGCGGAGTGAGCTCCGCGCTGAACTGGAGGGCGAGGACGCTACGAGCGGCGGGCCATCCGAAGCGCCTTGAGTGATGGCAGGACCACGAGCAGGACCGCCACCAGCCAAGCGGCGGTGAACAGCTGCCTCTGGAGCGCGGCGCCCGATCCGAGGCCGGTGAATCGCCTGAGCATCAGCGCAGCGGCGTTCACCAACACCACTCCTACCACCAGCCGAAGGACGATGCGACGCATCGCCGCGACGCGCTCGGTCACTGCTCAGCGCTGGGCGTAGGGCGTCGCATGTCCTGCGGCATCGAAGGTGTAGACCGTGTAGCGGTCCGTGACCGGGCCCTCCATGCCCGGCGAGCCTCGCGGCATGCCCGGAGCGGCAATCCCCTTGACGCCCTTGGGCTTGGTCCTGAGGAGACGCTTGACCAGATCGGCCGGGACATGCCCCTCGATCACCAAACCATCGACGAAAGCCGTATGGCATGACTCGAGCTCCCGAGTCACGCCATTGGCTCGCTTGAGCGCCGTGAAGTCGTCACGATTCTCGATCTGCACCGTGAAGCCTTGCTTCGCCATATAGTCGGCCCATGCCTGACAACACGCACACGTCGACGATTTCACGATCCGAAGCACCGGGAGCGGTGCTTCGGGAGTGGTGTACCACGCGGCGGAGACGGCCACGAGGGGAATCAGGAGGCCCAAGGCCAGGAACAGTCGACGGGTCACGAGCAACAACCTCCAGATTGGTCAATCCTTGACGAGAATCAGGTACTTCCCGGCGGCCCAGAATTGTGGGCTATTGATGGTCAGGTCGCCCCGGATCTTCCCCTTGTCGGTGACCGTCGAGCTGAGGAACTGCGGGTCCTGGCGGGTCAAGATCCGGTACTCCGCCGTGGGCTCGGGTACCGGCAGAGTGGTCGAGGTGCGCTTGTCGAGCTTCTGGAACATCTCCGGATTGAGCTGACGCGCCGGCTGAAGCGTCTTGCTGCCGAAGACCAGGAACTTGCTGCCTTCCTTGACGATCAGGCCGCGCTCGACAAGTTGATCCTCGGTCCCCACCGCGTAGTAGACGGTGTTCGCCGCGTCGAGTGCCGCAGAAAGGGTGTCGGTGAGAGCGGCACGAGCGACATTCAGTTCGTCCGTCGTACGGGTCAGCGTATCGACCCGCGACGACAGCGTCTGGATCTGCTCACGCTGTTCGCCAATCAAGGCTTCCTGTTGCAGCGCCGTCGCCTTCAATTCCTCGACCGTACTTTGGAAGCTGTCGAGCTGGCTGAGCAGTCGACGACGTTCGGCGGTCATTGAGCCGACCCGCTGCTTCTGGGCCTCGATCTCCTGTTCGGCGGTCTCGAGTCGCGAGATGACCTCGCGGATCTTACCCAGCAGGACGGCACGATCTTCGGTGCGTCCGCTCACCGGCTGGTCACCGCTTGCAGACGCCGGACTGATCCCGAGTCCACGGACCCGGGCGAGGTCCGAGTTGATCTCGGTCACCATCTGGGTTGCCGAGAGGACGTCGGCCACCAAGGAGTCCTTCTGTTCGTTGATGCGCTGCTGCTCGAGCACGAGATCGTCGAAGCGCTTCTTGCTCACGCATCCGGTGAGCGCGCCAAAGGCGACGATGGCCATCAAGGTGTTCCGCATGGGTACCTTCTGGTGAGGTGAACGGCCTGAGTGACGATAACGATTCGCGCGACTTGCACACTCGTCCAGGAGCCCGCCCGCGGATACAGAGGATAGGACGTCGGACCCGCCAGCGCCACCACGTCAGGCCGACGGACGTTGGTGAAGCTCGATCCGGTTGCCCTCGGGATCATCGAGCCAGGCGAAGTCGCCATCGGTGGCTTCTTGCCGCTCATCCACCGCGACCCCCTGATCGGCCAGGTACTCCACCAGGGCGTCCAGGTCGGCCACCCGCCACGACAATTCGCAGTGCCGACGCTCGTTACCGAGTGCATGTCGGCTCTGATGGATCGCGAAGGTGACCCCGCTCTTCAATTCGCACCACCAGGCGTGGCTATCGGGCTCGCGGGTGAAGAAGAGGCCGAGGTACTTCTCGTACCAGTGCGCCAGGTCATCGGCCCGGTCCGCGTAGAGTACCACACCCGCCAAGCCTGCCACCGTCGGTCGATCCATGTTCACTCCATTGGTGATCGTGAAATGGGAAACCTGCTTACCACCCTTCGCGGTCGCGGAGGGTCCGGATATGGGCCACATGGTGACGTCCATGCCATGCATAGAGCGCCGCCACCGTCCAGAGAGTGAGTGGCGCGTCCTGTTCAGGGTGGATGAGTATCCGCTCCCACATGGTCGCATCGAACCCCTCCAACATCACCGACCACCGCGCATGCAGGCCGTCGAGCAGCTGGAGCGAAGAGGCAACCGGCGACGTCCGTGCATCGGGGAGCTCTGCCCAGGCGACCTCGTCGTAGGGGCGAATCACGGGCGACAGCTCGGTCGCCCCGAGCCGCATGCGCGTGTAGGCATTGATATGGGAATCCGCGAGGTGATGGACCACCTGGCGCACGGTCCAGCCGCCGCTTCGGTACGGGGTATCCAATTGGCGCTCGACCAGCCCATCGACCGCCGCACGGATCGCATCTGGCAAGGCACGGATCGCCTCACGGTGGCTGACAATCACATCCGCATCAAACACCGGGGGCGGCACAAAGCGACCGATCGGGTAGCGCGGGTCGGTTCGGCTCATCGGCTACGCCCCGGTGTGTGACGGAATTTCTCGCCCGACCACACCTCGTCAAGCGAGACCAGCGACAGTGGCGTGATATCCGGTCGCTTGGTCGATTCCCACCCGGCGTCACGGGTCAGGGTGGTGGCGCGGCCACTGCGCTGTTTCGGAAACGCGATCCACAGCACGCCATTTTCCGCCAATGCGCGGAGCGCCACCGGCAACCGACGGGCAAGCTGTGTTGCCGACTCGGCGTAGAGTGCCACCACATCGCAGCCACTCACCCCACCGCGTCGATGCAGTGTGCAGTCGGAGGGGAGCGGGGTCCACGACGCCATCGCGGCATCGTCGGCGTCGAGCACGAGGATCCGTTGGCCAGACGCGATCCCCAGCTTGGCCAGCATCGGGCGAGCGGAGGCGGCGTTGCTGAGTGAGGGTCGCGCTGACCCGAGCTTCTCGATCATTCGATCGATGCGCCGGATCCGGGTCTCGGGCTTCTTCGCGTCGAGAATCGCCTCGACATGTTCACGTCGGTGTGAGGGCGCCAAGCGATCCCACACGGCGCGCGCCTCGGGATATCGTGCCAGCACGTCGGCGGCGTCCGCAGGCAGGCGCGGCACCGGACGACCAGACCGGGCAGGCTGCTGCGTGAGTGGGTAGCCGGTGGGACGAGCCTTGGCCATGCATTCCTCCCGGAGGGATGGTTTACGCTAGGCGGGAACGGGACGTCCCACAACCTCTTCCCAGTGTTCCGGGTCGGTCGCACCTTCGGTCGACCAGACGAGCACGCGCGTCGTGGTATCGAGTCCGATATGTGCACGCACCGGGGCCAGCTCGGGCGCGCGCACCAACGCCATCAGCGCTCCCGCCCCCGCGGCGCCAGATTCCCCGGCCACCACGACGGGATCAGTGCCGGTCGGCGAAGCGAGTCGCCGCATGGCGTCGAGGGCCCAGCGATCCTCGATCGCGATGAAGGCATCCACCGACCGGCGAAGTGTGGCGAGCGCAGTGGTGCTGGCGAGCCCGCAGTCGAGACCCGCCATGACGGTGTGCGTGGTGATCTCAAGTTGCACGGGAACTCCGATTGGCGCGGCACGGAGCAGACAGGGTGCGTCGACTGGCTCGACCACGACCAGTCGCGGTCGCGCGGGACCGTAGCGATGCCAGTAGTAGCACGTCAGCGCCGCAGCCCACGTCCCGACACCCGCATGCAGCAGGACCAGATCGATGCCGGGTTCGGCACCGTGTGGCTCAGGCTCGAGCTCGCGTGCGTGCGTCCAATATCCCGCTGCGATCCAGTCGGGGATCTCCTCGTACCCGGGCCACGCGGTGTCCTGGATCAGGACCCAGCCATGCTCGCGCGCCGCGTCGTTCGCCATCCGAACCGCCGCGTCGTAGCCCTCGTCGACCAGCACGACCTCGGCGCCTTCGGCTCGGATCGCCTCGATCCGGGAAGGCCGCGCGTACGCCGGGATGAACACGACTGCCCGCGCGCCGACGCGGTGGGCACTCCACGCCACCGCTCGACCGTGATTGCCATCGGTCGCCGTGGTGAAAGTTGGCACTGTCGCGGAGGGATGTGTCGCAATCCAGCGATGCACGGCGAAGCTGGCACCGAGCCCCTTGAAAGCATTGAGGCCGAATCGGTGCGACTCATCCTTGAGCTGAATACTTGCCACGCCAAGCTCGGCGGCGAGCGCGGGCAGCCGATGAAGCGGGGTCGATTGATATGACGCGAGGGAGTGATGAAAGGCCAGTGCCTCATCGGCGAGCGCCGCCAGCGCTGTCATCCCGGGCGGCGGCAAGGGTGCCTCGACGAGGTACGACTCCATCAGCGCGTGAGGCGAAGCACTTGGACCACCTCGCCGCCATTGGGCTCCCGCCAGACGCCAAGGAGCCGATCACGCATGACCTCGTGCAGTTCGAAGCGTCGTGGCGTCGTGACCTGGCCGAGCCACAACCCTGCCTGGTCGAGAATCGTCCAGCGTCGTGCCTCGTCGAGGGCACGTTCACTGCCGATGTCCTCGCGCATCCATGCGTTGCCGTCCGTGTCGATCAGGATCCGGTCGTACGTCGGATAGACCTTTGGTAGCCCCGCTGCCATCATCGCGCTGAGGATGGCGGTGGTCACCGCCTTGGGGAGCTGCGCCGTCTGCGCGCCGAGCCGTTGGCCCTGTTGGTCGAAGTCCGCTGGCGCGATGAGTCGACGCGGCCGATCGAGGCGGTCGATGCGGACCAGCCCGGAACCGGGGCGGTAGTGACGCACCTCGTCAACATCACCGACGGTGATCAGGATCTCGTCGCCCTCGACGGTCACCGCGGTCTGGGCGCCGAACGGTCGCGGGATCATGGTCACGAACTGGTCGGTGCTCACCACGACCGTTTCCGCCCCCGGCACGAGAGCGAAAACCGGCCCAATCATGCCGGCCATGCTCGCCGTGGCGAACGGGATACTGTCGCGCCGGAGCCCACTCCGCTCACGCGATCGCGCACCGCGGCGACCGGCGAGCACCAGGCGCTCCGCGCCAAGCACTCCAATCGGGACGTAGCCGAACTCGGGTGCGGTCGCCGAGTCGCCACCCTGCAAGCGGAAACTACGCGTTCCGGTCGGTGTGGGCGTCAGGACAGACACGCGACCAAGCTGGCCATCCCAAAGCACGACCGAATCCCCGACCGTGCCGATGAAGACCAGATCCCGAAACTCGCCGGGACCTTCGCCGAAGCCGCCGCGCGACGCGCGGACGTCACCGTGGGCATCGATCCAGCGCACCATCGCGTCGTCACTGGTGATGATCACGATCTCACCGTCAACTGCGTACCGAGCCGCGACGACGTTGATCAGGAGCGGGTCGCCACGCCGTGCACCATCGCCGACGGCGAGGAGTGGCGTCGAGTCCACGTGCCACCGTCCGGGAGTGGACCAGACCGGGGCCGTCGAGGTGACGATGTCGACGCCGGATGAATCGCGCGTCGACGATGAGGCGCGATCGCTGCCGCTCCCGCCGCACGCGGCGAGGGAGAGCAGGAGCGCCGCACCCCTCCCACGACTCACAGCGTCACCTGCACGCCGGAGGTGAACAGGCGGTCGGTGGTGAGAAAGCCGTCCTGCGGCAAGCCATCATAGCGGATGACGTACGACAGCTTGAGACCAATCCGCGACGTGATTGGCGCCGTGATCGCCGTCTCGGTATTGACACGCAAGTCCTCGGATTCTCGAAAGTTTGGGAGGAACTCGACCACCTGAACAAACGCGGTCTGCTTGCTGAACTGGTGGGTGTAGGTGCTGGCCGCACGGCCGCCGAGGAAGTCACTGTCCTTGCCCTTGAGGCCGGTACCCCGCTGGCGGTTCAGGGAAAGTCCCCCTTCGACCAGCACCTTGTCGACATCGCTCTTGAGCACGAGCGCCGTGAGGCCCGACGAGCCGGTGACGCGCGACGCCAGGCCAGCAAAGGTATTGCGCTCATAGGTCAGCAGGCCGTAGGCGGTGAACGGCGAGTCGCGAAGGCCCTTGTCCATGCGCATCGAGGCGCGGGTGAGCGAGGTGATGGTCTCACCCTCGCTTTCGCCGTAGACGCGCACGAAGGTCTGGGAGAGGGTCAGGTCGTCGAACTTGGCCGACAACTTGTTGCCCACGTTGAGCGTCTTGACCGACTGGTTGCCTGAGGTGGCGACATACCCCACCTCGCCAATGAACTTGATCACGGGCGGCACGTGTGTGGTGTCGGCCTGGGCGACGACCAGCAGGAGTGGAAGTAGTATCATCATCGATCAGAAGGTGACCTGCAGCCCGGTGGTCAGGATGCGATCGGTCTGCTTGAATCCCGGTTCGGGCAAGCCGTCATACCGGACGATATACCCCGCCTTCATCGCGATCCCCGCGGAGATCGGCGCCGTCAACGACGTCTCGGTGTTGATGCGCAGGTCGTTGCTGGTCTTGAGATTCGGCAGGAACTCGATGCTCTGCGCGAACGTCGCTTTCGCGCTGAGCGCGTGACTGTACGTGAGGGCCGCACGCCCGGCGCTGAACGCCTGATCGGGTCCGCCGCCGTCGGCATTCTGCCAGACATACCCCACACCCAGCTCGGCGTTGAGTTTGTCGCGTTCGCCTGCGATCAGCTTGGCCGCCAGACCGACCGACTCGGCATATCGCGACCCGACGCCGGCAAAGGTGTTGCGGTCGAACTCGCTGAGGACGAACACGCCCATCCGCGCGGAGATCGCACGATCGCCCCGCAATGCCGCGCGCCAGAGCGATGTCGATGTCTCGCCCTCGGTGGTGCCGTAGATGAGACCGAAAGTCTGCACCACCGCCCAGCCACGTGACTGCAGCGCGAGTTTGTCGCCGAGGTTGATGGTGGTGAGTTCGGTATTGCCACTCGTGTTGACGAAGCCGACGTCGCCGGTGAACGTCACCGTGTCGGCAGCGAGGCCGATCGCGAGGGCGGCGAGGAGGGTCAGCATTGGTGGTCTCCAGGCTCGAGATCTGGGGCCGGCGGGAGCCGCCGGAAGTTCACTCGGGGAAGGTAACCGGATGGGGGACCGCAATCCGGGCGCACCCGATGTCACCCGCCTGACGGGATCCCATGCGTGATCGTGCGGTTGACCACGGCCGTGCGCGCCTCGGTGACGCCGCGGCGATCGAGACACATCGTCCCGGCGGGGTAGGCGCGCAGGCAGAGCACGCCCTCGCCACCCATGGGCAGCACTTCGACGAAGACCTGACCCGTGAGCACATGCACCGGCGAGGCGGACGCGGCAAACGGCTCAAGACTCCCCCACGCGACCAGATCGCGATCGACCGTCACTCCAAGGAACCCGTCGGACGTTGCACCGATCGATACGAAGAAATCCGTGCCGGTGATCGGCACGGGCACCGAGGTGTTGGCGGCGCCACCACGACCGAGCCCTCCGCTCGCGTTCGAGCCCCAGCAGTGCATCAGGAGCTCGGGCGGCGAGAGACCGCACACCGTGCCGGTACCGGTGGCGGCGAGTTGGGCGAATCGGAGCGGCGTGGGCACGGCTGTCGGCGTGGTCGTGAGTGTGCTGGCGTGCACCACGCTGTCCCCCCCCCCACCAAAACAGAATGCCGCACCCACCGGGTCGAGCAGACAGGTGGCACTGCGGGTCACCACCACCGCAATCGCCCGGACGTCACCGGCCACCGGCGTGGGAACAAGGACGGGAGTTCCCGGCGAACTCGAGCCGGCTTGCCCGAACTGATTGCTCCCCCAGCACCAGAGGCGACTGTCATTGGTCACACCACACCAGGTGACCCCATTCTCATCGTCCTGCGATCCGGCCAGTTGCACGAAGAGCGGAGCCGAGGTCGCGATCACGCGGACTGGTGCCGCATCCGGGCGGAAGACGCCGCCGGGAAGCATGGCGGTCAGGTCGAAGCACGCGACCGTTGCCGAACGCGTCGAGCCGCACCAGGTGCCACCGGCGAAGGCCAGCGACAGGAAGCGGATGTCCGTATCCAGCGCGATTGCCCGACCATCACCCAACCCCGGATCGGCCCAGCACCTCACGATGTCGTCGGTATAGCGGCCGCACTGGTAGCCGACCACGCCCGAGGCGTGCGAGACTTCGCCGCTGGACGCCGTCGCACGGAACTGCGCGGCAGGCAGCGACCGGAACACGGCAGTCACTCCCTGAATCCCAGGGTCACGGCCGAGCCGCCACGCGGCGGTGGCAATCCCGTCGACATTGGTCATGCTCGAGGCGGGGGCGACCGCGCCTTCGCGGTCGGTGGTGCTCCAGCTCACGACGGCGCCGATCACCGGCATCCCATCGGTGTCGAGGAGCCGCACAGCCAGGGAATCGCCGAGACGATACCCCGGCGTCCCCAGTTGCTGATCGCCATGCAGGATCGCGACGTCGGTGATCGGTGCGGGTGCTCCTGATGGAGACGTGTTGCACGCGAGGCTGGCGATGAGGCCGAGCCCCACGGTGCGACCAGGCCAACGCGAGATCCGTCCGTTCACATCTCCCCCCCCCAATACACAGATGCGACCACCCATCAGGTGAGGAGTGTGGCCACCACCTGGGCAAGATCCGACGACTGCTCGACCGTCCCCTGGGCGAAGGTCGGCGACCCACCACCCTTGCCACCCACCACGGCGAGCGCCGCCCTGAGCATGGTCCCGGCGTGGCAACCCGACTCCGGATGCGCAGCGACCACAACCAGTGGCGGCGAGGCAATGGTCCCGACGAAGCGAGTGCCGGCCAGCGCGGCCACCGCGCGAGCCAGACGCTGCATCTCGTCAGGCGACCGACCGGAATCCAGCTCCGTGATCACACGAAGGCCATCCGGGCCGGGCGTGGTGCCTATCGCGAGTCGCGCGGCCTCCGCGGCCGCGACCGTCGCCTCAAGCACCTCGAGTCGTGCCTCGGCCACCCGCAGCGCCTCGAGACGGCGCGGCACCAGATCGGACAATTCGTCGACCGCAGATCCGGCAGCCGCCGCGAGGCCGTGCAGCGCTGCGTCGAGCGCCCGCGCGGCGCCCAGGACGCGCGGCCCTGCCAGATATACGATCCGCACGTGGCCTCGGATCCGTTCCGAGCCCCTCACCCACAGCGACCCGATCCGACCCGTCGAGGTCACATGCGTCCCACCGCACGCGCTCCGGTCGAGACCCGCGATCGTCACGATGCGGAGCATTCCCTCTCGCGTCGAAGGCTTCCTGAGTCCCGGTGCCCCGGCAGGCTCCATCCCGATCGTGACCGGGTGATCCGTGCTGATCGCCGTGTTGGCCCACTCCTCGAGCTCTGCCAGCTGGCGGTCGCTGGCCGCCGGAGCGGCGAACTCGATGGTCGAAGACTCCGCGCCGAAATGCACACTCCTGGTCTCCCAGCCGAGTCGATCGGCCGCGATTGCCGACAGGAGGTGCTGTGCGGTGTGTTGCACGGTGTAATCGAATCGCCGCGCCGCGTCGACCATGCCCTCGACTGGACCCACTGCGATCGCCCGCTCGACAACATGCACGATCCCAACGTCGGCGTCGATCACATCGTGGACGGGCACACCGCCCAGCATGCCGATGTCGTGCGGCTGCCCACCCGAGGTCGGGTAGAAAGCGGTGCGGTCGAGCAGCACACGCGTGGGATCGCTGTCGTGCCCGATGACCGTTGCCTCGAATGTGAGCGCCGCGCTGTCGTGGTAGAGTCGGATCGTCATCGGACCGCGCGCACGCCATCACCAACCTCGAGGGTTCCCGGCGCGCGCGGCATCAGGTTCTGCCCGAAGATCGCCCCCAGCCCCGGGATGGTCCGGAGTCGGCCGAGGGTCCGGAGCGGCTCCTGATCCGGAGCACGCTCGCCGGTGAATTGATCGGTGGTGGGCACCAGGCACCTGGCACACGGCTTCACGGCGTCGGCCACCACTTGCCCCAACGCAAGCGTGGTCCACTCGGCCTCGCTCCATGCCTCGGCGCCGCTCACTACCACGCTCGGCCGGAATCGCCCCATCGGGACAGGAACGTCGAGCGTGGCGTTGAGTGCCGCGAGGGATTCCTCCAGCACGACCATCAGCGGGTAGCCATCAGCGAACGCGGTCTCCGCCCCAGGTCGCACCGACCACTCCGGGTCGATCTCGCGATGCGATGCCGTGCCGAACATCACCAGCCGGCACGGTGTGCCGGCCGCTGCGGTGAACCATGCCGCGGCACGGTCGCCCTGATCGTGTGCGGTCACGAGGTCCTTCCAGATCCGTACCTCGATCGTTGAGCCATCCGGATCGAGCTCGTGACTGAGCGTCGACGCGCCATCGGTGCGCACCGAGAGCATCGGGCCGTCGAGCGTCGGTTCGAGTGTCGCGAGCACCGGCAGCTCGCGCTGAGAGAGGAAACGACGATCCGCATCGACCAGCATCAGCCGTCGGTCGCCAACGACGCCGAGTGAATCGATCTCGACCGAGGTGACGAGCTGTCCGCGACAGCCCTTGATTGGGTACCGGGCGAGTGAGGTGATGTGCATCCCGAACAATACTCCGACACAGGGCCCCGATCACCTAGATTCGGTGATCACCTGCAGCAACCACCTTCGCTCGGGCTCCCCTATGCCACGGATCACCCTCGTCGCACTCACGCTCGCCGGGATCGCCGCGCCATTGGCGTCGCAAGCCACGTCACACGACCTGCTGCCGGTGCCACGCCAGACCACGATGACCGGCCAGCCCTTCCGGATCGACAGTGGCCTCACGGTGGCGATTGACGGCTATCGTGATGGCCGGCTCGAGCGCGGGGTCAATCGCGCCATTCGTCGGCTCGAGGCGCGGGTCGCGATTCCGCTCCCCCGCACCTTCGGGACGGGCACGAGTGCCAGTCTCGTCGTGAGCGTCGACGGTCCCGGGTTCCCCATTCCAGACCTCGCAGAAGACGAGTCGTACTCGCTTGAGGTCGGTTCACGCGGCGCTCGGCTGCATGCCGCCACCGTCGTTGGCGCACTGCGCGGCCTCGAGACACTGCTGCAACTCCAGGGAAGTGATGCAGCGGGCTTCCTAATTCAGGGGGCCACCATCGACGACGCGCCGCGCTTCCCGTGGCGTGGTGTGCTCCTCGATGTCTCGCGACACTGGGAACCGCCCGCGGTCATCACGCGCACCCTCGACGGCATGGCGGCGGTCAAGCTCAATGTGTTGCATTGGCACCTGAGCGATGACCAAGGATTCCGGGTCACGAGTCGTGCCTTCCCACTCCTGCACCAAATGGGAAGCGACGGCGACTACTACACGCAGGATCAGATCCGCGAGATCGTCGCCTACGCCGCCGACCGTGGCATCCGCGTGGTGCCCGAGTTCGACATGCCCGGCCACACCACCGCATGGTTCGTTGGCTATCCAGCATTGGCGAGTGCGCCTGGGCCCTACCAGATCGAGCGGCGCTGGGGTGTCCACAAGCCGACCATGGATCCGACGCGCGAGACGACGTGGAGCTTCCTCGCCGACTTCCTGGCCGAGATGGTGCCGCTCTTCCCTGATCGATACTGGCATGTTGGGGGCGACGAGGTTGATCCGACCCAGTGGAACACCAGCACGGCCATCCAAGCCTGGATGAAGACGCGCGGAGTCGCCGATGCACACGCGTTGCAGACCAACTTCAACGGGCGCCTCTTCGCGCTCCTGGCTGCGCACAACCGGACACCAGTCGGCTGGGACGAGATCCTGCAACCGGGCCTCCCCGACGGCGCGGTGATCCAGTCGTGGCGCGGCATGGGGGGTCTCACCGGCGCGGCCGCGACCGGGCGGCAGGCGATCCTCTCCGCACCCTACTACCTCGACCACATCAAGACGGCCGGCGAGATGTATCTCGTCGATCCCTTGCCCGACAGCCTCCCTGCCGATCAGGCCGCGCTGGTACTCGGCGGCGAGGCGTGCATGTGGGCCGAATATGTGACAACGGAGACGATCGACTCCCGGCTCTGGCCGAGGCTGGGTGCGCTCGCCGAACGGTTCTGGTCGCCGCGCGACGTACGCGATGTCCCCGACATGTACCGCCGATTGGCGGTGCTCTCTGGTCGCCTGAGCGAGGTCGGCGTGCTGCACCTCACGCACACCGAGCGGATGCTGGCCCGCATCGCACCGCTCGACCAGATCCCGACACTGCGCGATTTCCTGAAGTACGCCCGTCCGCGAGGATTTTCCGGCCGGGGGACGAACCAGCTCTCGCCACTCACCCGAATGATCGACGCGGCCGACCCCGATCCGTTCACCGAAGCAGAGATGCTTTCGCTGGTCACCACCCTCGACCAAAGCGGACACCGTGATGCGCTCCGGGCACACTTCACCGCAATGAGCGGGTTCGTGCCTCGGCTGGAGGCGATTGCTGCCCAGGCCCCGATTGCGGCCGATGGGCTTCCGCTCGCGGCCATCCTCCGTGAGGTTGGCCAGACGGGGATTACCGCGCTCGAGTTCGATGCACGAGGTGTTGCTCCCGATGCCGCGTGGCTCGCCAGGGCCGATTCGGTGATCGCGCGTGCCGACGGCAAGACCTTCGGATTGCTGCGGCCGGTTGGTGTCACCAGCCTCAAGGCGCTCCTCGCACGAATGCGCTAGTCGGCCCTTCCGTCCGCGGCGGCAGGGCCGTACCCTTCCGGGGTTCCCGATCAGCACTCCCTGCCGCCGAGGATGGTTCATGCTCCGACGCGTTTCCCCATGCGTTGCCGTCGTGGCCGTGATGGCATGCGCTGCCTGTGCCGGCAACGCCCCCGTCGTCGACCCTGCCACGTTGCCCCCCAATACACTTTCGACTCAGGAGAGCCGTACCGGCTGGCGCCTGCTCTTCGACGGCGTGAGCACCGCGGGATGGCACCTCTACGCCGAGCCCGGGCACAGTGAGGGCTGGCTGGTCGAGAACGGCGAACTGATCGGCACGGGAACCACCCGCGACCTGATGACGGATCATCAGTACGACAGCTTCGAACTCGAGCTCCAATGGAAGGTGAAGCCGGTCGGCAACAGCGGCGTTCTCTTCTGGGCCCATGAGGCGTCCGAGGAGGCCTACCAGAATGCGCCCGAGATTCAGGTGCTCGACAACGCCGGCTACCCCGATCTCACCCCGCTGCATGCCGCCGGCGCACTCTACGATCTCGAGGGAGCCGACCCGGCACTCGCCAAACCCGCCGGTGAATGGAACACGCTCTTCATCGAGACCAATCACAGTCGGGTGAAGGTCTGGTTCAACGGCGTCATGGTCCACGATGTCGACTTCGACAGCGATGACATGAAGGCGAAGATCGCCGCGAGCAAGTTCAAGGACTTCGTCACCTTTGGGCGGACACGTCGGGGCTACATCGGCCTTCAGTCGCACGGCGACAGTGTCTGGTATCGCAACCTCAAGATCCGGGAGCGCCGATGAGCCCCAAGCTCAGGCTGCAGGTGATGATGTTCCTCCAGTACTTCATCTGGGGGGCATGGGCCGTCACCCTCGGCACCTATCTCGGGCAGACACTCGGTTTCGAGGGAACCCAGATCGGCGCGATCTACAGCACCAGCGCCATCGCCGCGATCATCTCGCCGTTCTTCGTCGGCATGATCGCCGATCGATTCGTGCCGACCGAACGGATGATCGCCGTGCTGCACTTGGCGGGCGCCGCGATCCTCTGGTACGTGACGACGCTCACCAGCTACAACGCCATCTTCTACGGCATGATCGCGTACTCGCTCTGCTACATGCCGACACTGGCGCTCACCAACTCGATCTCGATGAGCAATCTTGCCGATCCGACCGGACAGTTCGGGGGAGTCCGCGTGCTCGGCACGATCGGCTGGATCGTGGTGGGGTTGTTCATCGGCGCGTATGTGAATGAGACCACCTCGACGCCGCTGATGATCGCGGCCGGTGCCTCGCTGGTAATGGGACTCTACGCGTTCACCTTGCCGCACACGCCGCCACCCGCCCTGGGGCAGAGCTTCTCGGCACGTGATGCGATGGGACTCGATGCGCTGGCTCTGCTCAAGCAGCCGTCATTCGCGATCTTCATCCTCGGCTCCTTCCTGCTCTGTATCCCGCTCCAGTTCTACTACGCCTTCGCCAATCCGTTCCTGAACGAGATCGGTGTCGCCGGTGCCGCGGCGAAGATGACGCTCGGACAGATGAGCGAAGTCTTCTTCATGCTCTTCATCGGCGTGCTGCTTCGGAAATTCGGCATCAAGGTGATCCTGCTCGTCGCGATGATCGCCTGGGCCGCAAGGTATTTCGCGTTCGGCGCCGGCAATGCCACCGACGGCATCTGGCTGATCTACCTCGGCCTCCTATTGCACGGCGTCTGCTACGACTTCTTCTTCGTGAGTGGCCAGATCTATGTCGACCAGCAGGCCGGACCGAAGATCCGCGCCGCCGCGCAGGGCTTCATCGCCCTCGTGACACTCGGTGTCGGCAATTTCGTCGGCGCACGCGTCGCCGGGATGATCGTCGATGCCCACCTGAATGCCGACGGGACCCACGACTGGAGCGCCATCTGGCGTATTCCAGCGGTTGGTGCCCTGGTGATCTTCGTCCTGTTCGTGGTGCTGTTCAGACCCAGAAAGACAGTGACGGTCAACGCGTAACGATGAACGATGAACGATGAACGATGAAGGATCAACGAAACAGTTTTCGGAGGAAAACATGTCCAATCGACGGACGTTCGTAAAGTCTGCTGCCGCGGTAGGTGCCGCATTTCATATCGTGCCGCGGCACGTGCTGGGGCGGGGATTCACTGCACCGAGCGATATGGTCCGCTACGCCGCGATCGGCATCGGCGGCAAGGGGGACAGCGATGTCGTCGGGATCGCCAAAGCGGGGGCCTCAGTCGCGGCACTGGTCGATGTCGACTGGAAGGCCGGCCGCAAGAACTTCGGCCGCTTTCCTGACGCGAAGCGCTTCAAGGACTACCGCGAGATGTTCGCCGAGATGGGCGACCAGATCGATGCGGTGAGTGTATCGACACCGGATCACTCGCACACGCCAGCCACGTTGATGGCGCTGCGTGCCGGCAAGGCGGTCTTCTGCCAGAAGCCGCTCACCCGGACCCTCGGTGAGGTGCGCCTGGTGATGGACGCCGCCAAGCAGGCCGGCGTCGCGACCCAGATGGGGAATCAGGGTCACGCCGGCGAGGGGACCCGCATCATCCGCGAATGGTACGAGGCCGGAGCCATCGGCGAGATCAAGGAGATCCACTACTGGACCAACCGTCCGATCTGGCCGCAGGGATTGGATCGATCTGCGGCGGCCTACAATCCACCGCCGACCCTCGACTGGAACCTCTGGCTCGGACCGGCGCCCGAGCGCCCGTACAGCCCCGCCTATGCGCCGTTCAATTGGCGTGGCTGGTGGGACTACGGCACCGGCGCACTCGGCGACATCGCGTGCCACGCCATGGATGCGGCCTTCTGGACCTTCGACCTGCAAAAGCCTTCGCGAATCACCCCCGAGAGCTCCGATCTCTACGAGGAGACCGCCCCGAAGCAGTCGCGGATTGAGTACGAATTTCCGGCCCGCGGCAAGCGACCCGCTGTGAAGGTGGTCTGGCGCGATGGCTCGCTCTGGCCTGCCAAGCCCGCTGAACTGGGGAAGGACGACGTGTGGCCCTACGGCGATGTCGGCGGCCAGATGTGGGTCGGCACCGAAGGCGCCATGATCGCCGATGCGTATGGCGATGGTTGCCGCATCCTCAACCCGAAGCGCCAGGAACAGTTCTCCAAGTCGCCACCGAAGATCGTCTATCCGCGTTCGCCCGGTCACTACAACGAGTGGATCAACGCGATCAGCGGCAAGGGGCCCGCCCCTATGAGCAACTTCCCCGGACATTCTGGGCCGCTCACCGAGATGGTGCTCTATGGTTGCGTCGCCGTCCGGGCCGGTCGGGCAGTCGACCTCTCGCCCGATGGAAAACTGATCACCGAGGTGCCCAACGACTGGGTAAACCCGACCTATCGTGACGGGTGGAGCCTCTAGCGGTGAGACGTGAGAGGTGAGAGGTGAGAGGCGATTGTTGCCGCATCACTTCTCGCTTCTCGTTTCTCGCTTCTCGTTTTCTCATGCGCCTCGAAGCCTGCGTCGACGACCTCGATTCCGCTCACGCTGCCGTGCAGGGGGGGGCGGACCGTCTCGAACTCTGCGATAACCTGGCCGACGGCGGCACGACACCATCGCACGGCACACTGAGCTACCTGCTCGACACACTCGACGTCCCCGTCTTCCCGATCATTCGACCGCGAGGTGGCGATTTCTGCTACTCGGCGGCCGAGCGTCGTGTCATGGCGCGTGATGTCGACCACGCGCTGACGCTCGGGGCGCCAGGGATCGTGACCGGCGCACTGACGCCCGACGGCGAGGTCGACGTCGAGGCGATTCGGGAGATCGTGCTGCATCGTCCAAACGTGGCGGTCACCTTCCATCGTGCCTTCGACTTGGTCCGCGACCCGATCGTGGCGCTCGAGACGCTGATCGAGGCGGGTGTCGCGCGGATCCTCACCAGCGGACAGCGTGCGACGGCGTGGGAAGGGCGGGCATTGCTCGCGGAGCTCGTGCGCCGAGCGGGAGAGCGGATCGTGATCATGGCAGGTGGTGGGATCCATGAGGATCATGTGGCAGCCTTGGTCCGGGAGACCGGCGTGCGCGAGATCCACGTCCGAGCGGCCACGCTGAAGGTGACCGCACCAGGGTGGCCGCATCCTCCGGTGGGATTTCGGAAGGCGCTGCCCGAGATCGAATCGGCCCGCTGGGTCACCAATCCCGTCCGGATTGCGACCGTCCTGGCCGCCGCCGAGCGGTCCACGGCCGGGGATCAGCCGATGTAGCGCGCCACCGCCATCCCGACCGCCGTCAGCACCACCAGCACCGTCACGGCCTGGCCCGCCAGCGCGGAGCGCGGCTGCACGATCGCGAGGCGGGCATCCACCGCCGCCCGCGCGTCGGCATCCGGGAGCGTCGACAGACGCGCGAGCAGTCGCGCCATCTCCTCGGTCGCAGGTCGCGACACCAGGAACCCGATCACGAAGGCCACCACCGCGAGTCCACCCGACATGGTGAATACCCGCCCACTCGGTGTGCTGGCGAAGACGGCCAAGCTATTGCCACCATCCCGCCATGCCAGAGTGAACCCCGTGAGGAGTGTCACCAGCGCGACAAGCGGGAGCGCGATCAGCAACCGGGGGCGGAGAAGCCGGGCCATCACCACCGCCGCCTCCGGGCCGGACTGGCGGAAGGCCGGCATCAGGAAGACGCTGAGGAAGAGCATCGACCCGACCCAAAACATCCCGCACACCAGATGCAGCACGCGAAGTACCAGCAGTTCAGTCATCGAGGACACTCCGGGGAATGGGCGTGATTCGGCAGTGAGTCGGCGCATGAAGTGTGTGGCTGTGACCGGCCATAGGCAACCCGGCCCGACGCCTGAAAGCGCCATCCGGCGGCGGCGGGGCTAGATTCAATGGTTGCCCCAGAAAGCTCCCCGCTGTCGACGACCCGCGTTCGTCGCACCGGCTCCGCCACCCACGCGACGGAGAACGTCATGGCCAATTTCCAGCCACGTCAGCGCCGCCTGATGATCCGCACCCGCCAGTTCCACTTCGTGGCCTACGAGGCCACCCCCGGCAATGTGAAGCGCGAGGAGGACCCGACACCAGCAATGTGGTACCTGATGGTCGAGGGTCGCCGCTGCCCCGTCATGCCGTTCGAGGTGGCACAACCCGAGGACGACGTCGAGGCCGCACTCACCGGCTGGGTCAACGACAACGCACTCGCGCCGGCTATCGTCGAGACGATATCGGATGCACCGGTGCGCGAGTTGTGGGAGGAGTAGCAGGCGGGTCATGCGGTGCCCCACCCGTTGGAGCCTCCCGAGGAGACGGGTGGGGTCACCGGCGGAAAACAACTACAAGGATCGTGCCGTCAGCGTGCCGCGCTACTCCACCTCGACCAGTACCGCCGTGCCGTAGCAGAGCACTTCCGTGACGCCCTTCATGATCTCGGTGGCGTCGTAGCGCACGCCGATCACCGCGTTCGCGCCGCAGTCATGCGCCTGATACAGCATCGTCTCGAATGCCTGGGACCGCGCCTTCTCGGCCAGTGAGGTGAAGGCGGAAATATTGCCACCCGCAATCGTCTGCAGCGCACCGAGCGCACTCCCGAACACGGAACGTGACCGCACCACCACCCCGCGCACTACACCAAGGTGTTGCACGATGCGGTAGCCCACGAAATCGAAACCGGTCGTGGTCATTTCGTGTGGAAGATCGAGAGTCTGACCGTGAACAATGTTGCGCGCCATGGGAA
>JBBSPX010000029.1:0-20409 GCA_038258395.1 Gemmatimonadales bacterium
GATCGCCCCCGTGTGGCTCACACAGTACCTCCGGGCGCGGCGGGCGCTTGCGCGGCATGACGGGGCCGCGGCTCCCAGCGCCGCGGCCACGTTCATGCAGGGCGCGGTTGCCTCCGGGAACACGGATCGCATGCGGCAGTCGCGCGAGTTGAATGGGCTGATCGCACTGGCGGCCGGCGAATTCACCGAGAGCCTGAGGGAGCTCGCTCGTGCGGACCAGCAGAATCCCGCGGTCCTCGCGGCGATGGCGACTGCCTACCGGGGCAGCGGAGATCCCACGCGCGCGGACGCGGTCCTGGCCTCGGCCCTCACGATGTACACCCTGCCGACATGGCCATATATTTTCGTCCGAACAGCGGCACGTCAGGCAAGGCGTCTGACGGCGAATCGAGGTACCACGGAATGACACCAGCTTCTATCGCGGTCTGGCACCACGCCGTGGATGCTCGAGATCCCTCGTTCGAGGGTGTCTTTCTCGTTGCGATCACCTCGACCAGGATCTACTGTCGACCGACCTGTCCATCTCGTCGTGCGCGTCGGGAGAACCGCCGATTCTTCGAAACACGTGGTCACGCGGAACGAGCGGGTTACCGTGCGTGCCTGCGATGCCGCCCGGAGCTCGTGACGGGACCCACTCCATTGGACGCCGTTCCCGACCTTGCCCGCGAGGCGGCTGCACAGATCGCAGCTGGTGCGCTTAACGGACGCTCGGTGAAGGCGCTGGCCGGCGGCCTCGGCATGAGCGAACGACATCTGCGCCGAGCACTTGATCGGGAGTTGGGTGCCTCACCGCAACATCTGGCGACTGAGCAACGCCTGACCACCGCGATGGAACTGCTCACCGAGACCACGACGCCGGTCACCCGGATCGCCTACCTGAGCGGATTCCAGAGTCTGCGTCGATTCAATTCCGTGTTCCGCGAAAGGTTCCGCATGTCGCCCAGCGAGTACCGGCGACGGCTACGGTGATTCGGCATGACTCAGCTTAGATTCCCTTGAAGAGTGCGGTGCCCCGCACCAAAGGGATCACCAAGGGGCCATTCATGCAACCGATCACAGCTGAGATCCACCGAGTACTCGACTTCGTCACGGTCCTGGCGTTCGCGCTGGCGCCGTCCATCGTGGGCCTCACTGGTCTCCCGGCGACGCTTGCCTACGTGCTCGCGGCGGTCCACCTGACCTTGACCATGCTGACGCACTTTCCCGGCGGCCGGGAGCGTCCAGTCCCGTTCGCGTTTCACGGGCTGATCGAGGTCGTGGTCGGGCTGATACTGGTCGCGCTCCCCTTGCTGCTCGGCTGGACCGGGAATGCCCGGTTGTTTTACATCGCTGCCGGGATCGTGATACTCGCAGTGTGGTTCTTGACTCGGTACGGGAATGTGGCGACGAGGAACGCGCTTTAGGCTGCCCGTTGCGTCGCCCGCGCTTCCTCGGGAACCTTCCGAGGCGCTAGACTTCGGGATCTCCTTCCGGGAAGCTCCGATGCGCAAGTGCTTGGTGTTTGTCGTTCCACTCCTCTGCCTCGCGGCCTGTTCTCCCGAGGTGCGCGATCAATCGGCGCTCGCCGTGCAGCTCACCACACAGTATGGCGCCACCAACACCACGTGGGTGACACACGGCGCGACCACGCGGCTTGAGTTGCGTCTCACCGACCGGCGCTGGCGCGGGCTCAATACCGTGGTGCCGGATTCCGCGCGAGTGATCGCGAAGTTTGCGTTGGCACAGCTTGATGAGGCGAATCGACCGGACTCCATCATGGTCGCCATCCAGACCGTCAACCGCGGATTCCTCTTCTTTCGCGAGACCGGCTCCACGGGGATGGCATACGCTACAAACGAGTTGTGATGCCTGACCTGCTGGCGCAATGCGGCCCGATCGACATCTATCTGTTCGACCAGATTTTGCGCGGACGCATCCGGGCACGCATGCGCATTCTCGATGCGGGGTGCGGTCGCGGCCGGAATCTCCACTTTTTCCTGGCACACGGTTTCGATGTCCACGGGGCGGACAGTGATCCGAGAGCGATCAGTGCCGTGCAGACATTGGCCTCTCGCCTCGCGCCGGATTTGCCAGCCGACCATTTCCGAATAGAGTCGGTCGAGCAGATGTCGTTTCCCACTGAACAAGCCGACGTGGTGCTGAGCAGCGCCGTGCTGCACTTCGCCCTGGACGAGCCGCATTTCATGCGCATGCTGCATGGGAGCTGGCGCGTGCTCGCTCCGGGTGGACTGTTCTTCTGCCGGTTGGCCTCGTCGATCGGGATGGCGGATCGTGTCGAGCAGATCACGGGGCGACGATTTCGATTGCCGGATGGTTCGGAGCGGTTTCTCGTCGACGAGGCGATGCTCCTGCGGCTGACCCGGGAGTTGGGTGGCGAATTGCTCGACCCGCTCAAGACCACGATCGTGCAGGACCAGCGCTGCATGACCACGTGGATTGTGCGGAAGGCGAGCTCGGCATGATTCTCCTCACCGGTGCGACCGGCTACGTCGGCGGTCGCCTGCTCGGGCGGCTCGAAGCCGAGGGTCGCCGGGTTCGCTGCTTCGCACGCCGACCCGACACGCTCGCCGGCAGGGTAGGGCCACTGACCGAGGTGGTGGCCGGCGACGTCCTCGACCCTTCCAGCCTCGACACCGTGTTCGAAGGCGTGGAGGTGGCGTATTACCTGATTCACTCGATGGGGTCGTCCGACGCGTTCGAGCGCACCGATCGGCTGGCGGCCGAGACCTTCGCCGCGGCCGCCAAGGCGGCCGGCGTGCGTCGCCTCATCTACCTCGGCGGCCTCGGGTCGGACGAAGATGAACTCTCTCCCCACTTGCGGAGCCGACAGGTCGTGGGCGAGGTGCTGCGGGCATCGGGGATTCCAACGCTCGAGTTTCGCGCCTCGATCATCATCGGCTCGGGCAGCCTGTCCTTCGAGATGATCCGTGCACTGGTCGAGCGATTGCCCTTCATGATCACGCCGAAGTGGGTCCGCGTCCCGGCCCAGCCGATCGCGATCGACGACGTGCTCGCCTATCTCGTTGCGGCACTGGACGTGCCCGATACCGAGTGCCGGATCCACGAGATCGGTGGGGCAGATCAGGTATCCTACGAGGGCATCATGCGCGCCTACGCCGGCCAGCGTGGCCTGCGTCTCCGCATGCTCACCGTGCCGATCCTCACCCCATATGTCTCCAGCCTGTGGCTCGGCCTGATCACGCCGCTGTACGCCAGGATCGGTCGGAAGTTGATCGAGAGCATCGTGCACAGCACGGTGGTACACGACCCCTCGGCGCACGCCGCCTTCGCGATTCGGCCGATGGGGGTCGAGGCGGCGATCGCGTCGGCCATCGCATACGAGGACCAGGCGTTCGCCGCCACGAGGTGGTCCGATGCGCTCTCCTCGTCGGGAGAGTCACCAGCGTGGGGCGGGGTAGCATTCGGGACGCGATTAGTCGATTCGCGCACGATCGAGGTTGATGTCCCACCCGCCGAGGCGTTCCGGCCGGTGATGAGAATCGGGGGCGAGACGGGGTGGTATGCGTGGAACTGGCTCTGGCGGGTGCGTGGGTTCCTCGACCTTTTGATCGGTGGGGTCGGGGTCCGGCGTGGACGGCGTTCGGCGACCGGCCTCGCCGTGGGGGATACCGTCGATTGGTGGCGGGTGGAGGCGATCGACTCGCGTCGACTTCGGCTCTCGGCCGAGATGAAGGTGCCGGGGCGTGCCTGGTTGGCGTTCGAGGTCACCGGCAACGACGACGGCTCGACGATCCGTCAGACCGCGACATTTGATCCGATTGGCTTGTTCGGCCGGCTCTATTGGTATGTCCTCTATCCGCTCCATCAGCTCGTGTTTGCCGGGATGCTGCGAGGCATCGCGCGCGCCTCGAACCGGCCAGACGGACACTCGTGATCAGATAGCTCCACCCCGCTCAGCCGCACTGCCCGAGGTATCGTACGGTGTTCGGTCGGCGTGATTGTCTCCCACAGGCACCGTCAGCAGCAGACACCATTCCAGGGGTTCCCATGTCTCCCAAGCGGCGTCAGCGACACTTTAAACCGTTCTCCGCCATGGCCATGGGTGCCGCGATCGGGGCGGGACTCGGCTTCGCAGCCGGGCTTGTGAGCCTCAACATCACACGCGGTTTGGTCATCGGGGTCGCCATCGGCGCGGCCTTGGGGTTGGCTGTGGCGATTCGGGGTGCGAAGCGATAAGGGTTCCTCTCCGTTTTGCGGGGGCCATGGTTCCGGCGTGTCGTCAGGGCTTACCTCGCCAGCGCTGTCCGGGCGGGACGTCCGTGACACCAGGGGCTCCCGCACTTATGCAACGTGCAGCACACCGGCCGACTCAGCGGTGGCGAGAGCACGATACCCAGAGGCCGGTCGCGCTATGAGCAAGCAGCACCGCGTCCGAATTGACGTCGTTGGACGTCGTGCCCGTTGGCACCGGTCCTTCTCCCGTTGAAAAATCGACCGGATTTCAAGTCGCTCACCGCACCGCGGGGGTAGGCGGTGATCCGTTGTATCTTTCGTCGTAGTATCGCTGTTCGGACCTCGCCGACAGTGGCGCGTTCGCTGTCGTCGGACTCCGGCACCAGACCATGACTCTGGCTCAGGATGACCGATGCGCACGCCCATGAACGACACCATTCGCTCAATCGCCTTCCATATTCGTCAGCTTCCGTCCCAACTCCTCGTCGCCCTCGTGGCCACCTCGCTCGCACTGACGGTGGTTCTCGCACCGGCCGCGGCGCAATCAGCGCCACGGTCCGCGGCGCCGGCGAGTGCACGCGCCGCAGCAAGCAGGTGGCCGGACCGCGCGATTCGCCATGACATCCCGATGACCGACATGATCCGCCGAGCCTTCGCGGCGGGCACGCGCGACTCGAGCGGCAGGCCGGGGGCCAACTACTGGCAGCTCTGGACCGACTACGCGATCGAGGCCTCGCTCGAGCCGTCGACCGGTCTGATCACCGGGCATGAGAAGGTGACGGTCCAGAACCGGAGCGATCATCCGCTGGAGACAATCGTGTTGCGGCTTGACCAGAACATCTTCGCACCGCAGGCGGTCCGCGCGGTCGAGATGCCGTCGCTCACCGACGGCATGACGCTCACCGCGCTCTCGGTGGATGGCCAGCGGGTCAACCTCACGCCGCCGCCGCGTCGAGGGTTCAGGCGGGGGGGGGCGGCACCCGCACCGATCCTGGCCGCGTACGACACCGCGTCGACCCTCGCCACGATCACCCTCCCCACGCCGGTGGCGGCCCACGGCAGCTTCACGCTCGAGGCCGAGTGGCACTTCATCGTGCCGAAGGTCCCCGCGGGGCTCCGCGGCGAGCGGATGGGCGCCTGGGGCGATTCGCTCTATCAGGTCGGTCAGTGGTATCCGCAGGTGGCGATGTACGACGACCTCTTCGCCGGCGGCTGGGACACCGATCCGTACCTCGGCCCATCGGAGTTCTACAACAACTTCGGCCACTACGACCTCAAGGTGACGGTTCCCGCGGGCTGGGTGGTTGGTGCAAGCGGCATCCTGCAGAACCCCGAGCAGGTGCTCACCGCGACCGAACGCGCACGCCTCTCGCACGTGCTCGAGTCCGACTCCACCATTCATGTCGTGACCGCCGACGAGTTTGGGGCGGGAAAGGCGACCGCCGCGGGCGACAAGCTGACGTGGCACTTCGTGGCCGACACCGCGGGCGATGTGGCGTGGGGTACCTCGAACCAGTTCCAGTGGGACGTCACCCGCGCGACCATTCCCGGCAAGGGGCCGATCCCGGTCAACGCGATGTATCTCCCCGGCCACGCCCAGGGCTACGCGCAGGCGGGACCACGGATGCGTCACGCGCTGGAGTTCTACTCCGGTCTCTGGATTCCGTACGCATTCCCTGTCCTCACGGCGGTCGATGGGCCCGAGGGTGGGATGGAATACCCGATGTTCATCATGTCGAGTGCCGGCGCCGCCGATCACGAGACTGGGCACCAGTGGTGGCCGATGACCCTTGGCACCAACGAGACGTGGTACGGCTTCATGGACGAGGGATTCAACCAGTACATGAACATCCTTTCCGCCGACGACAGTCGCGGCGTGCCGGTAGGGCCGAGCCTTGATGGTCGCGGCCAGAGCTACGGTCGCACCACTGGCGATGAGCGCGAGGCGCCGCTGATGTGGGATGCCAACTACGGCGGCCCGATGTACTCGTTCCAGGCCTACGGCAAGGCGCCGATGATGCTCTCCATGCTCGGCGGGGTGGTCGGCGACAGTGCGGTCACCCGCGCGATGAGCGAGTACGCTGCCGCATGGCGGTTCAAGCATCCGTCGCCGTGGGACTACATGTTCTTCATGAACCACGCGCTGCACCGCGACCTGGGCTGGTTCTGGAATGCCTGGTTGTTCAACACCGACGCGGTCGACGGCTCGATCCAGGGCGTGCGCCACATCGGCGGACGGACGTGGGTGACGGTGCGCCAGGACGGACAGATGCCCGCGCCGGTGGTGCTGGGCGTGCACTTCGCCCCGGATGGACCGGCGATCCGCCCGATGGCCAATGCCACGATGGTTGATGATTCGACGGCGATCGTCCAGTGGCCGGTCGATGTCTGGTTCAACGGCTCGCGGACCTTCGATGCGCCGCTCGACTTCGGGGCGCGAAAGATCGAACGAGTCGTGTTCGACCCGCACTGCCGGTTCCCCGATCGCGATGCCACCGACAACACATGGCCACGGAAGCCGACACCAGCCGCAGACGCGGCGAACGACAACGCGGCTCGGCGAGGCCCGTCATGCGAGGGCTGATCATGGGCGCCGCGTTGGCGTGCATCACCTTCACGCTGTCGGCGCAGCTGCCTGCGGCGATCGCCACCGACCCGCCGCGCGACTCGATCCATCCGGCGCGGATGGAAGTGCTCCACATCCCGAGCGGCGGCGTCGAGATCAACGGCGTCGCCTATATCGCCCAGGGCGCTGGCCCGCATCCGGTGCTGCTGCTGCTGCACGGCCTGCCCGGCAACGAAAAGAATGTCGATGTCGCGCAGGCGGTCCGCCGTGCGGGCTGGGATGTCGTCATGTTCAGCTACCGCGGCTCGTGGGGATCACCCGGCAACTTCCGTTTCGGGCAGAACCTCGAGGATGCCGATGCGGCGCTGGAGTTCCTGCAGGACAGCGCCACCGTGCGACGACTCGATCTCGATCCGAAGCGAGTCGTGCTCGCCGGCCACAGCATGGGCGGCTGGGTGACGGTGCTCACCGCCGCGAAGCATCCCGAGGTGCTCGGCGCGATCCTCATCTCCGCCGCCGACATGGGCAGCATCGGCGGAATCCCGCGTGCGCAAGCGGTGCGGGTGATGGCCGGCAACATGGAGTCGCTCGCGGGCGTGACGCCTGAGAGCATGGCCGATGATCTGCTGAACGGAGCTGACCATTGGCGCTTCGCCGACGCGGCTCCTGGGCTCGGCCGGATGCCACTCCTGGTGCTCACTGCCAACGATGGCCTCGCGCCGGCGGCCGATGCACTGGTGAAATCCGTCAGATCACTCGGCAACACCCATGTCACCACGATGCATCGGCCGACCGATCATGGCTGGTCCGATTCGCGCATCGCGCTCGAATCGGCGATCATTCGGTGGCTGCAGGGACGCTAAGGCAACCACCCACCACGCGGAGTCGCGATGACGTTGACGAACGCACACAAACGGAAGCGGAAACATCCCGGGTCGGCCATCAGCATGGGGGCCGCGATCGGCGCGGGGCTCGGCTTCGCTGCCGGTCTGGTGAGCAACAACATGCTCCTCGGGCTGGTGATCGGGGTGGCGATCGGCGGCGTACTGGGCGCGGCGGTCGCATTCCGGCGCCCGAAGGGCTGATCGGGACTTTCTCCACTTTGCCTTGCGGTGGCCCCCATTCTGGCGTTTCTTCAGGGCTTCCCACGCCAGATCTCTCCGACCGGGACGCCCGTGACGTCAGACCCCCGCACCTGTCCAACGTGCAGCACGCCGCTGCCGGCTGAGGCGCATTTCTGCCTCAACTGTGGCACGCCGACTCCGACCGAGCCCGGTGTGCCTGCCCGCACCATGCGGACCGGAGCGATCGAGGTGTCCCGGATCCGCGCGGCGTTGGCCGATCGGTACCAGATCGAGCGCTTGCTGGGCACGCCTCATGGTGCTGATCGCCACAGGACGCACGTCGGACGCGATTGCCGCGACCGAGGAGTTGTTGGGGTTCCAGTACTTCATCGGTTCGGGCTACATCAAGGTCGATCCGTTGTTCGATACGCTCCGCAATGATCCGGCGTTCAAGCGAATGCTCGCCGGCAAGATCGCGAGGCCGGTAGATTGAAGGCCATGACCTGTCCATCCTGCCAGACCGAGCTGCACGCCGGGGTGCATTTCTGCCCCAACTGTGGCAACCCCACACCGACCGAACCGGGTGTGCCCGAGCGCACGATGCCGACCGGTGCGATCGAGGTGTCGCGGATCCGGACGGCACTCGCGGATCGCTACAAGATCGAGGGTGTGCTGGGTGAAGGCGGCATGGCGACGGTCTACCTCGCCGAAGACCTGAAGCATCGCCGCAAGGTGGCGGTCAAGGTGATGCGTCCGGAGCTGGCCGAGACATTGGGGTCGGAGCGGTTCCTGCGCGAGGTCGAGATCGCGGCGAAGCTTTCGCACCCGAACATCCTGCCGGTCTACGACTCCGGCAGCGCCCAGGGCGTGCTCTACTACGTGATGCCGGTTGTCGAAGGCGATTCACTGCCGGCTCGACTCAAGCGCGAGAAGCAGCTGCCGGTCGGTGAGGCCCTCCGGATTGCGCGTGAAGTCGCCGAGGCGCTCGCGTATGCGCATGCACGGGGGATCGTCCACCGGGACATCAAGCCGGCAAATATTCTTATGAGCGCAGGGCACGCGCTCGTGGCCGACTTCGGGATCGCGCGTGCCACGAGTGGCGATGCCAAGGCGCTGACGCAGACGGGCCTGGCCATTGGGACGCCACAGTACATGAGCCCTGAGCAGGCGAGTGGCGATCCAAACCTCGACGGCCGAAGCGACATCTACGCACTCGGCTGCGTGCTGTACGAGATGCTGGCCGGCGAGCCGCCATTCACGGGGCCCACCGCGCAGGCGATCATCACGCGGAGCATCACCGAGAAGCCGCGTGCGCTCACGTTGACGCGTGAATCGCTGCCACCGGTAGTCGACAGCGCCGTGATGCGGGCGCTCGCCAAGGCGCCGGCCGACCGCTATACCACCGCCGGAGAAATGGCCACCGCACTCACCACCGCCGAAGACATGGCGCGGACCGGTTCGGGCGCGACGATGGTTGTCCCAGTGCAGGGGTTCAAGAAGTGGCAGTACGTGGCGATGGCCGCCGGTGTGCTATTGGTCGGTGCGCTCGGCTGGAAGGCCTTTGGTGGCGGCGGGAATGCCAGTTCGCCGATCCGGAGTGTCGCGGTGTTGCCGTTCGAGAATCAGGGCAGCAGTGAAGACGCCTACTTCGCCGATGGTATCGTCGACGAACTGCGCGACAAGCTCGCCAGGCTCGATTCACTCACGGTCATCGCCTCGGCGAGCTCCGACCAGTATCGCGAGACGACCAAGACGGCGACCGAGATCGCCGGTGAGCTGCGCGTCGATCAGGTCCTGATGGGGAAGGTGCGCTGGGCGACCGGAGCGAATGGCGTCCGACAAGTCCGGGTGACCACCGAACTGGTCAACGGCGAGAACGGCAAGGTCACCTGGCGTGACACCTTCGATGCCGACATGACCGATGCGTTCGAGATCCAGGGCCGGATTGCCACGCGTGTCGCGGGCGCGCTCGGCCTGGCGCTCCGAGCCGACCAGACCAAGGATCTCGCGGCGCGGCCAACCCAGAACGACGAGGCGTACGACATCTTCATGCGGGCTCAAGCCGTCAAGGGTGGCACACCTGGTGCGGCCAAGGCGCGTGCGGCACTGTACGAGCAGGCGGTGGCGCTCGATTCGAATTTCGTCTGGGCATGGGGCTCGCTGGCGATCAATCTCACGACCGCATATGCCAATGGCACCCGTGATCCGGTGATCGGTCGGCGTGCCAAGGAGGCGATGGAGAAGGTGATGCAACTCGCCCCCGACAGCTCCGGCGCGCACATGGTCGCCGCCAGCTATTACACCGACGTGGCCCGCGATCAGGCCGCGGCGCGACGCGAGACCGAGCGGGCGCTGGAGCTCGACCCGAAGAGCGTCTGGGCGCTCGTGTCCTCGGCGGGGGACGATCTGCTCGAGGGCAACTATCGCCCGATGTTCGAGAAGCTCTCCAAGGCTCGGGAACTCAACCCGCGGGCAACGGGGGTGCTCACGAACCTGATCCGGGCCCAGATCTACCTCGGGCAACCGGAGGAGGCGGTCGCCACCAGCGAGGAGTTGATGGCGCTGGATCCGACGGCCTACGACCAGATGCAATGGATCGTCAACGCCCATCTGGTCAACGGCGACACGACCGGCGCGCGCCGCGTGGTGCAGGAGCTGCTCAAGCGGGTGCCGGTCACCGACTTCGTGACGTACTTCGCGGGCTATCAGGAAATGGGCTTCGTGCTCGGCCCCAAGGAGCGCGAACTGCTCTATCGGATGACGCCGGCGGCGTTCGACAACGATCGGGCGTGGTGGGGCCAGGCGATCGCGATGACCGCGATGCAACAGGGTGACATGGCTCGTGCTCGTGCCTTCGCCGACTCATCACTGGTGACGGCCCAACAGCAGATTGATGCCAACCCGACCGATCCGCAGCTCCGGATGCTGAATGCCGTGATGCTCGGCATCGTTGGGCGGAAGGCTGATGCCGCGCGTGAGGCCGATCGTGCGCTGGCGGACACGGTGGGATCAACCGCGAACAACGCCAACTACGTCTTGCATCAGTGGATCCGGACCCAGATGGCGATCGGTGAGACCGGCAAGGCACTCGACGGACTTGAGCAGCTCGTGAACCACCAGTATTACGTGACCCGTGGCTACCTGCGCGCCGATCCGCTCTTCAAGCCGCTCAAGGGCAACCCGCGATTCGAGGCGCTGGTGGTAGGCGGGATCAAACGGCCGGTGGATTGAGCCTTAGGCGCGACCGTCAGGTCGCGCTTCAGATGCCGGCATCACGATCCGCGACCTGACGGTCGCGGCTAAATGACGGCCGTCTCGCCTTAGAACACTCATCAGCGGAGGTTCAGAGTGGCTGGAATGCATGGAAAAGTTGCCTTGGTCACGGGCGCCAGCAGCGGCATCGGTGCGGCCACGGCAAGGGCCTTTGCCGCGCAAGGTGCCAAGGTGGTGCTCGCGGCACGCCGCGAGAATGAGTTGACCGCGTTGGTGGGGGAGATCCAGGCCGCTGGCGGCGAAGCGACCTGCATCCGAACAGATGTCTCCGTTGCCGCGGACGTTGAGCGTATGGTTACGCACGCGATCGAGGCGTTCGGGCAACTTGACTATGCGGTCAACAGCGCCGGAGTCGAGGGCGCGCTCGGCCCCATCGTCGATCTCGAGGAAAAGGAATTCGATCGGGTGCTCGCGATCAACTTGAAGGGGACGTTCCTCTGCATGAAGTACGAGGCACGCGCGATGCTCAAGGCGGGAAACGGCGGTGCGATTGTGAATGTGGGATCGGTGAATTCATTCCTGGGGTTCGGCGGCGGTGCCGCCTACGTGACATCGAAGCATGGTCAGGTCGGCCTCACCACGAGCGTGTCGGCCGAACTCGCCGCACATGGCATCCGAGTAAACCTTGTCTGCCCCGGCATCACCGACACCCCGATGCACCAGCGGATCCGCGGTATCATCGGAGACGCATTTGACCACATGATCCAAGGTCGGGTCCATCAGAAGCGAGCTGGGCGTCCCGAGGAGATTGCTGCCACCATCCTGTTCCTCTGCTCCGACGCCGCGAGCTACGTGACCGGAACGACCCTGACGCCAGACGGCGGCATGATGATGACGGTTTAGGCTGGGCGACCCACCCGGGCGGATTGTGCCGCGGGTCGTGCGGTGCAATGTCAGCCAGTCTGACGAGAAGCGAGAAGCGAGAAGCGAGATGCGTGAGGCGAGAGGCAATCCCAGCCTCGCGGGCGGGGTCGCTTTGTGTAGAACTCGCTTCTCGCATCACGCTTCTCGCTCTAGCCACATTTCCCCCAGCCACATCCCGGGCAGGTGATGCACGCCGAGGCGCGGAAGAGGCTCGTGCCGCACTCGGGGCAGGATGGCGGCGGTGAGAGGTAGGGATTGGTGGTAGTCATCTGACGGTTCACTCCGGTGCTTGTGCCACTGGCACCCGAACATACACCGAAGTTCGGTGTTTGGTAATCCTCCCTGTTGCCCGGCCATGAGAGCGGGGTAGGCTTCCGGATGCGAAGTATTCAACTCTTCATTGCCTGCCTCGTCCTGGCCGTCCCAGCATCGGCCCAGTCTGCGTATTTCCCGCCCCGTGGTGGTTGGCTCCATCAGTCGGGGGCGGTGCTCGGTGTCGACCAGGCTAGGATCGATTCTGCCGTCGCCTTCGCGATTGCCAGCGAGTCTCGTGCGCCACGCGATCAGGCCGAGGCCCAGCGTGGATCGTTCGGTGCCCATGAACCACATGCGGAGATCATCGGACCAATGCAGGAGCGTGGCGATCCAAGTGGTTTGGTGATTTATCGCGGAGGTGTGATCGCCGAGTGGGGACCGGTCGACCGGGTCGACATGACGCACAGTGTCACCAAGACCTTCCTGTCGAGTGTGGTGGGCGTCGCGGTGCGTGATAACCGGATCGGCGACGTGCGCGATACGGTGCGTGGCTACATGCCACACGGGATGAACTTGTTTACGAGTGAGCACAACCGCGACATCACCTGGGACGATCTGCTGCGCCAGACCAGCGATTGGCAGGGAACACTCTGGGACAAGCCCGACTGGGCCGACCGGCCGGTGGGCCCGCGTGAGGGCTGGGAGCAGCGGACGCTGTACACTCCGGGCACCCACTTCAAGTACAACGATGTGCGTGTCAACGTGCTGGCGCTGGCCGCGCTCGAGGTGCTCCGCGAGCCGCTGCCGGTGGTGCTCCGCCGCGAGGTGATGGATCCGATCGGCGCGTCGAGCACGTGGCGCTGGGAAGGCTATGAGAATTCATGGGTCGAGCTCGATGGCCTCCGGATGCAGTCGGTCACTGGGGGGGGGCACTGGGGCGGCGGGATGTTCGTCAATGCCTGGGACATGGCGCGGCTGGGCTATCTCTACTTGCACGACGGCATGTGGCAGTCACGTCAGATCATTCCGAAGATGTGGATCGCACTGGCCCGCACGCCCGGACCTGACAATGCCGGCTACGGCTACATGAACTGGTTCCTCAACACCGACCGGAAGATGCTGCCCTCTGCGCCAGCGAGCGCGGTGATGTTCCTGGGCAACGGGACCAACGCGGTGTATGTCGATCAGGAGCACGATCTGGTGATCGTGGTGCGCTGGATCAGTGGCAATCGCGCTCTCGATGGCGTGATCGGGCGGGTGCTCGCGGCGTTGCCGCGATGAACGAGAGGCGAGATGCGAGATGCGAGAAGCGAGAAGCGAGAAACGAGAAACGAGAAGGCATGGAAGCCCGCATCGGTACAGCGATGACCCGACTCCTGATGTGCGCCGTGATGTTGGTGTCGATGACCGCGAGCATCGAGGCCCAGCAACCCGCCGCTCGCGCCACGGTTGACAGCGGGCTGGTGGTGCGCGCCTGGGTCGGCGACGTCGAGACACGTGGTCGCCTGCTCGCACCGATGCACGCTGCCAGCGACAGTGTTCTCTACTGTCGCTATCCCGGGCCACCGTGTTCGGTGCCGATCCACTCGAGTCAATTGGGCTGGTTCCATCCCGATGATCTGGACCATCTTGATGTGCAGATCGGGAACCGGGCGGGCAAGGGCGCCTGGGTTGGTGGGGTCATCGGTGTGCTCCTGTTTCAGCTTGGAGGAGCGTTCGCTCAGGGATTCTGCGAGTCCCAATGCCCGTCGGATACCGATGTCCTTGTCGGCGCGCTCGTGCGTGGTGGACTCGTTGGTGGGGGAGTCGGTGCACTCATTGGCTCAGGGTTCCCGCGTTTCGAGCGTCGGTTCTAGCGGGCGATCGATGCCATCCTGACAGAGCCGCACATGGGATTGGCAGTTGCGCCGGTACACTCCACCAACCAGGGAAGGCAGGCAGAGTGATGACACCTGATTTACAATGGGCGCGTCCGCACGATGTCGAGCTCGACCTGTTCGGCCTCACGCACATTGGTCGAGTGCGGCGGGAGAATCAGGATCACTTCATGCTCTGCACCGTCCACCAGCAGGTGGTGGTCCATGGCACCTCCCTTCCAGACCCTGATTCGCTCCCACTCCGGGGCGAACGGATTGCGACCTACATGCTGGTGGCCGACGGGGTGGGTAGCGGGTCGGGTGGCGGCAAGGCGAGTGAGGTGGCACTCGCCACCGTCACCCAGTATGTCACCACCTCGATGCAATCGTATCACGACGCCGGTGAGGCGACGGACGCCGAGTTCCACCGGGCGCTGACCGGGGCGGCGATGGAGGCACACGCGGCGGTGAAAAAGCAACAACTGCTCCAGCCTGACGCCAAGATGGCCACCACCCTGACGCTCGCCGTCGCGGTGTTCCCGTGGATGTACGTGACCCAGGTTGGCGACAGCCGTTGTTACGTCTACCGGGATGGAAAACTGACTCAGATCACCCGCGACCAGACGATCGCGCAGGGGTTGGTCGATCAGGGGATCCTGACCGCCGATCGCGCCAGCAGATCGCCCTTGAGCAACGTCCTGTCCAGCGCCATTGGCAGCGAACAAGCCGTCCCGGTCGTCAGTCGCATCGAGATCCCGCGTGGTTGTGTCGTGTTCCTGACGACCGATGGACTCACCAAGCATGTGAGCGATGAGGAAATCACGGAACAGATCAAGACGATGGAATCCGCCGAGCAACTCTGCCGTGCGCTGCTCGATGTGACGCTCGAACGCGGTGGCAGCGACAACATCACGATGATCGCGGCACGTGCGCCGATCGATCGAGCGGGCGTATGACGGCGCATCGTGACTCGCTCAGGGCCACACCTGATTGCTGCGATCGATGTCAGGGAAGTTCCCATCGGCATCGATCTCGACCCGGGTGACCTTCGACGGTGACACCTCCGTGGCGGTGGTTCGCCGAGACCCGTCGAGCCAGACTCGGACCGGCACCTCGAGATTCTCCAACGTGCCATTGGCGTGCGTGACCCGGAGTCGCACCGGCATCGGCGCCATCCCGCGATCGACGACGGTGATCGTGGTCGTGTCGCCCACCGCCGTGACGCTCTCGATGGCCTGGTTGAGCGGCCAGCCGTGGTAGAACCACGTCTGCCAGAACCACGACAGGTCTGCCCCCGCCGCCGAACTCATCGCATTGAAGAAGTCGAGCGGCTCGGGATGCCGGTCGGTCCAGGCGTGCCCGTACGCCACCAGCGCATCGTGGAACCGGTCCGCTCCCATGATACTCCGAAGCGCCACCAAGACCTGCGCGGTCTTGTTGTAGTTGAGCATGTAGCGGTCCAGCGGGTACTCGTTGCCGCTGATCATCAACGAGTTGTCGGCACCTTCCCGCGCGAACTGCAGGTAGGCCCGCCGTTGCCCCTCCTCGGAGTCAGTCGGACGGCCGCCGTTCCGTGGAGCGCCGTAGATCAGCTTCATCGCCTGGGCCACGTCGTACTGAGTGACGCCCTCGTCCATCCAGACATGCCTGGTCTCGTTGGAGCCGACCTGCATCGGGAACCACATGTGTCCGGTCTCGTGCATCAGGTCGCCCGCCAGTGAGAGCGTGTCGGCCCAAGGCTGCATAAGGGTCATCATCGGGTATTCCATCCCACCACCGGTGAGGACACCCTCCATCGAACTCATTGCGGGCCACGGATAGGGCCAGAGCGTCGCTGACAGTGTCTCGATCGCGTCCCGAGTGAACCGAGCGCCACCCAGGTTCCAGGCCGCGGCGCGGGTAGTGAGCCGGAAGAACGAGTGGATATCCACGGTGTCGGGCGCCATGCCCTGGTGCTTGACGAGTGCTCGAGTCGCATCCCACACTTGCTCGTTGCTGGCACCCCAGGCGAAGTCCCGCACGTTGTTGGCCACGTAGTGCCAGGTGCTGGCGACACCGTTCTTACGGAACACTGTGCTCGGATCGCGTCCGGGTTGGAACATCCGGATCACACGCCCACTGGTGCGTGCCGCAGCAAGCGAGTCGCGTGCCGCCACCGTGAGCACGTTGGCCGGATTCTGCAGGCTGCCGGTGGCGCCCACCGTCCATCCGTACGGCACCGTGAGCCGCACATCGTAGTCGGCCGGGTCCATGTAGAACTCGGCGCCGCTCAGATACGGGTCGGTCACCCAGCCGCTGACGTCGTCGTAGACCGCGACCTGCGGATACCAGTAACCCATGAAGAAGACGTTGCCGTCGCGCCCCTGACGGCCATCCGACGGTGTCGGTGCCGGCGCGTATGACCACGCGAACGCCAGCGACACGCTGTCGCCCGGCAGCAGTGGGGTGACGAGCGGTAGCCTCATCACTGTCCCCTGCACCAGAAAGGTTCCCGGTGTCTCCCGGCGGCGCCGCATCCCGCGACTACTATCGGGTGGTGAGTATGCCTGGCCGTCGACTTCCACCCGAGTGAGCGTCACCCCCCCGGTGATCGGCACTGCCTCGCGTCGCGGCGAACCCTCGGCGTAGACATTCTGGCGCAGGTAGACGAAAACCGTTTGGAGGGTATCAGGTGACCGGTTGAGATAGATCGCCGACTCGGTACCCGACACTTGACCAGTCACGGGATCAAGGGTGGCGGCGATGTCATACCGCGCGTGCTGCACCCAGTTGCGGGGTCCCGGCACACCGTTCCGGCTCCGCGTGCCGGCCTCGACCGCTCGGGTGAAGGCCGGCGACTCGAACACCGGCCCAGGAATCGGGCGGCCGACTGACGTCGGAGCGGCCGGATGGAGCCAGGGTGCCGGGACCGACTGTGCCGACAGGGCGGTGCTTGCGGTGGCGATGGTGAGCAGCAGAAGCAGATGGCGCGGCATACAGGACCTCCATGAATTCACCCGACGGGCGGGACACGCTCCAAGAATAGCGACAGGCTGTCGGAGTCCGGACTGGTCGCCCTCCTCGGATGCTCGTATCATGAGGGTCTACGCTGTCCACTCTGCGGCCTCCAGCAGGAGTCTTCTTGCCCATCGACCGACTCCGAGCGGCACTGTCCGACCGCTACACCATCGAACGCGAGCTCGGGCAAGGTGGCATGGCCACGGTGTATCTCGCGCACGACATCAAGCACGACCGCAAGGTCGCGATCAAGGTGCTGCGTCCCGAGCTCGCGGTAGCGATCGGTGCCGAGCGGTTCCTGGCCGAGATCAAGACCACGGCCAGCCTGCACCATCCCCATATCCTGCCCCTCTTCGATTCCGGGGAGGCCGACGGACTGCTCTACTTCGTGATGCCGGTGGTCGAAGGCGAGTCGCTACGCGAACGTATCGCGCGCGAGCGGCAGTTGCCGATCGCGGACGCCGTCCGCATTGCAAGCGAAGTCGCCTCGGCGCTCGATCACGCGCATCGCCATGGCGTCGTCCACCGCGACATCAAGCCCGAGAACATTCTCCTGCAGGATGGTCAGGCGCTGGTCGCCGATTTCGGAATCGCCATCGACCAGGTGACCGCGGGCAATCGGCTGACGGGAACGGGCATATCGATTGGTACCCCGCAATACATGAGCCCGGAACAAGCGCTCGGCGAGCGTGTGCTCGATGCCCGCACCGATATCTACGCCCTGGGCGTCACGCTGTACGAGGCACTGACCGGCGTGACCCCGTTCAGCGGATCCACGACCCAGGCGATCGTCGCCAAGGTGATCACCGAGAAACCGGCGTCGCCGGCGCGCCGGCGACGCGAGATACCGGCGGACATCGATCGTGCCGTGATGAGGGCCATCGAAAAGACGCCGGAATGGCGATTCGACACGGCGGCGGCGCTGCGGAGCGCACTGATGGAGCAATCACCTGCACCGGTTCGCACCCGTTGGTGGCCTGCGGCTGTGCTCGCGATTGGCCTTTCGGGCATCGCTGCGGCGGTCATGCTGACAACACGACCGGATCAGACACCCCCGCCGATCAGATCCCACGTGCCGGACTCCGCGGCCACGCGACTGGTTGCCGATGCCGCCGACCTGGTATTGCGCCGGCATGATTGTGCGCGTGCCGTTGAGGAATATTCCGACGCGGGGTTTCGCGATTCGCTCTACACGGAGGCATTCGCGGGACTGGCAATGGCGCGTGCGACGTGTGCCCTATTCGGTACCCAGAACCCGCGGTCGGAATTCCAGGCCGCCGCGAACGCGGCTGACAAGGCCATCTCCCTCAACAATCGGGCGACCACCGCGTACATCGCGCGGGGAATGGCTCGACTGTTCAATGATCAGGATTGGGATGGTGCCGAGCAGGAGTTCACTCGCGCCTTGGCGATCGATTCCACGCGGTTCGAGCCATGGTTGTTCAAGGTTTGGGCCTACGGGGCTCGGGGGCAGATCGATTCCGCCATAGGATCGATCGGCCGTGCCAAGCAACTGGCGCCGGTGGCGGCCATTGTCGGCGTCCGAATGGCGACCGTGTATCGACTTGCCGGACGCTTCGACGACGCCGATCGTGCACTCGGCGAAGTCCTAGAGCGCGATTCGTTGCAGGAACTTGCGCGGGCCGAGCGGGTCGACCTCGAACTGGCCAGGGGTCGGTGCCGCGAGGCCCTCGCCGCTGCAGAATGGCTGGATCGCCATGGTGCGCTACGCAACGCCGCGATCACGGACCAATACACGCTCGGTGTCGTCGCCGCCACCTGGGCGACGTGCGGGCGGCGCGCTGCTGCAGTCGGCGTTGCGGACAGCCTCGAACGCGTCGGCGCAAACCACGAATATGTCGATCCGTTGGCCATCGCGATGGTCTATGGCAGCCTGGCTCGACCCGAGGACATGTACCGCTGGCTCGATCGTGCCGTAGAGGGCCACAAGTGGGGCTTGTTCTTTCTGAAGTACCTTTCGATGTTCGCCCCATACCGAGACGATCCCCGATTCCTGGAGCTGGCCCGGCGGGCACACCTGACGTAGGCTATCGCATCACAGGTGAGTGTGGTCACGACCTGAGCGCTCCGGACGCGTCAACGGATGAAGCCGGTTGACGAATCGTGAGAATGGGGGCCCTCAACGCTTCACCCGACAATCACGGAGAGACCCCATGAAGTCCGTTCGCATCGTTGCCCTGCTGCTCATGATCGCGCCATGCCTGTCCGCGCAATCTCCAGCCGACATGGCCCGCTGGGAGGCGACTGCGTCTCGCGTGACGATCACGCGCGATGATTGGGGGATTGCCCACGTGCACGGGCCGACCGACGCCGACGCGGTGTTCGGGATGATCTATGCGCAGGCCGAGGACGACTTCAATCGGATCGAGACGAACTACTTGAATGCGCTCGGTCGGTTGGCCGAGGCCGAAGGCGAGTCAGCGATCTGGAGCGACTTCCGGATGAAGTTGTTCATTGATCCCGACACGCTCCAGATGCTCTACCGGCAGAGTCCGAAGTCGCTGGTCACGCTGATGGACAGCTGGGCCGATGGCCTCAACTACTACCTGAAGAAGCATCCCGATGTGCACCCGAGGGTGATCCGGCACTTCGAGCCATGGATGGCACTCTCGTTCAGCGAGGGGAGCATCGGCGGCGATATCGAGCGCGTGAGCCTCGGTGGGTTGCGCGCGTTCTACGGCGATGCGGGGGGTGCTCCGAGCGGGGGCGACGAGTCGGAGAATGCATCGGCACTCCCCCGCGAACCCGGCGGCTCCAATGGTATCGCGATCGCCCCGTCACGGAGTACCAACGGCCGCGCGCTGCTCTGGATCAATCCGCACACCTCGTTCTACTTCCGCTCCGAACTGCAGATGACCAGCGACGAGGGGCTCAACGCCTACGGTGCGGTGACTTGGGGACAGTTCTTCATCTATCAGGGATTCAACCCGACGGCCGGCTGGATGCACACCTCGAGCGGCGTCGACAACATCGACGAGTATCTCGAGACGGTGGAGACACGCGACGGCCGGTTGATGTACCGGCACGATGGTACCTGGCACAGGGTGGCGAGCCGCGAAATTACGGTGCCATATCGTTCGGGTGATCAGATGGCGACACGACGGTTCACGGCGTACTTCACGCAGCACGGTCCTGTAGTGCGCTCCATGGACGGTAAGTGGGTGACCACGGCACTGATGAATGATCCGATGCATGCGCTGATGCAGTCGTACGACCGGACCAAGGCGAAGAACCTCGCCGAGTACTTGAAGGTGATGGAGCTGCACACAAACTCGTCGAACAACACCCTGTTCGCCGATGCCGAGGGGAACATCGCCTA
>JBBSPX010000030.1:0-20352 GCA_038258395.1 Gemmatimonadales bacterium
AAGCGCTCGACGCCACCATCGACGAAGCCATGGCGATCGAGGCGGAGGCCTTCGGTGTGGCGGCGGCGAGCGAGGACAAGGCCGAAGGCATCGCCGCATTCCTGGCCAAGCGCTCCCCGACATTCCCAGGACGCTGACCGGGTGCGAGCCGCCTCGGTGGTGGTCCGCCAGTTTCGGAACCTCTCCGACAGGGCACTGACGCTTCCGCACGAGGGGATCGCCTTGCTCGGCCCAAATGGCCATGGCAAGACGAACCTGCTCGAGGCCTTGGCCTACCCGGTGCTCTTCCGCTCGCTCAGAGGGGCACGTGACCGAGAGATCGGTCGGTTTGGCGGACAGGGATTTCATGTCGGCCTACAGCTCGAAGATGGCCCCCTGATCGAGAGCACGTGGGAGTCGGTCGCGGTGCGCAAGCGCGTGAGCATCGACGGTGTCGAATCGCCTCGTGTCACTGACGCGCTCGGCGTCTGGCTCGCGGTCGCCTTCTTGCCGAGCGATCCGAGCTTGGTCGATGGCGGAGCCGGCGAGCGACGGCGATGGCTGGACCGGCTGCTCTCGCTGGCCGATGCAGCGTATCTTGCTGCGTTGCTTCGGTACCGGGCAGCCTTGGCACAGCGGGGGGCGGCGCTCCGAGCCGGCGACACCGTGAGTGCCATGGCCTTCGATCCAACGCTCGCGGAGATGGGTGCACGGCTTACGAAGCGGCGAATCGAATGGGTGGAACGGGCCGGCGCGCTCTGGCGCGATGAGCTGGCAGAACTTGGGGAACCGCTCAACGTCGAGCTGCGCTACCGCGGCGATGAGCGATTGACAGAGCGCAGCGCATGGCACGAACGGCTCGCGGAGTGCCACGCTCGCGACCTGGCACGGGGGCAGACACACGTGGGCCCGCACCGCGATGACCTGGTGCTCGAACTCGGTGGACGGTCGCTCCGTCGGTACGGTTCGACGGGACAGCATCGGACGGCGGCGATTGGATTGCGCTTGCTGGAACACGCGACGCTGGCTCGAGTGCGGGGCGTGACACCAGCGCTGCTCGTGGACGACGTCTTCGCCGAGCTTGATGCCGACCGGCAGCGCCGATTGGCGCTTCGGCTCGGCACACTTGGGGCGCAACTCGTGGTGACCGCGCCTCGCGAGGCCGATATTCCGGAGGTCCTGGAGATTCCGAGATGGCACGTCGACGCAGGCCGTATCCGATCGGAGTGACGACCGCAGCGCCGATTCCGATCGGCGAGGTGGTCGAGCACTGGATCGGCCGGAGCGGGTTGCGCAAGCGGCTCGATCTGGCCGATGTGGTCGAACGCTGGTCACCACTGGTCGGGCCGCAGATTGGGGCCGTGACCCAGGCGTTGGCTGTGACACCCGATGGCACCCTGATGGTGCGGGTGACCACCTCGGCCTGGGCGACGGAATTGGGACTGATGGCACCGTCGATCCTGACTCGTATCAATGGGTCGCGCAAGGGACGGGTACGTGGGATTCGCTGGCTGGTCGGACCACTCGATCAGCGTTGACTCGAATGAGATGCGAGGGATGATGTCGAAGGACAATGCAGCAGCCGACCCGAACGACTACGGCGCACAATCGATCACGGTCCTCAAGGGCCTCGAAGCGGTGCGCAAGCGGCCGGGCATGTACATCGGTTCGACCGGCGAGAACGGTCTGCATCATCTGGTCTATGAGGTCGTCGACAACTCGATCGACGAGGCACTTGCCGGCCATTGCGATCGCATCGAGGTCACCATCCACCGCGATGGCAGCCTCACGGTCACCGACAATGGCCGCGGCATCCCGGTCGACATCCACCCGATTGAGGGGATCCCAGGCGTCGAACTCGCGCTCACCGTGCTGCACGCGGGCGGCAAGTTCGACAAGAACTCCTACAAGGTCTCCGGCGGCCTGCATGGGGTTGGTGTCTCGGTGGTCAACGCCCTCTCCGAACGACTGGTCGTGACGGTCGACCGTGCGGGTGCTCGTCACCAGATGAGTTTTGTGCGCGGCATCACCAAGCAGAAGCTGGAAGTGATCGGCATGGCCGCGAGCACCGGCACCACCGTGACCTTCAAGCCCGATCCCGAGATCTTCACGGTGCTCGAGTTCCAGTGGGCGACCCTGGCCGACCGGTTGCGCCAACTCGCGTTCCTCAACGGCGGCATCACGATCATCCTCACCGATGAGCGGTCCGAGGCCCCGAAGAGCGAGACCTTCCTGTACGCGGGAGGCTTGGTCGAGTTCGTCCAGTACCTGACCCGGAACAAGAAGCCACTGCACCCCAAGCCGGTGCACTTCTCCGCGACGCGTGACGATGTGGATGTCGATATCGCGATTCAGTGGGAGGATGGCTACAACGAGAACACCTTCACCTTCGTGAACAACATCAACACGCACGAGGGCGGCACCCACTTGACCGGCTTCAAGTCGGCGCTCACCCGCACGGTGAACGAGATTGCCAAGAAAGGGAACTATCTCAAGAAGGCGGACTTCACCCTGAGCGGTGACGACGCGCGTGAGGGGATGACCTGCGTGATGCACGTGAAGGTGCGCGAGCCGCAGTTCGAGGGGCAGACCAAGACCAAGCTCGGCAACGGCGAGGTCGAGGGCATCGTCCGGGCCCTCGTCAACGAGCACCTCGCACAGTTCCTCGACGAGAACCCGGCCGTCGCACGCGCGATCATCGAGAAGGCCGTCAGTGCCGCGCGTGCCCGCGAGGCCGCCCGGAAGGCGCGCGAGCTGGTGCGCAAGAAGTCCGGGCTCGAGAACGCCGTACTCCCCGGCAAGCTGGCCGATTGCTCGGTCGATGATCCCACGCTCTCCGAGCTCTACCTCGTCGAGGGCGACTCGGCGGGCGGGTCGGCCAAGCAGGGGCGCAACCGGCAGTTCCAGGCCATCCTGCCGCTCCGCGGCAAGATCCTCAATGTCGAGCGGGCCCGCATCGATCGGATCCTCGGCAACGCCGAGATCCGGGCGATCATCACGGCGATCGGCACCGGTATCCGTGACGACTTCACGATCGCGGATGCGCGCTACCACAAGATCATCATCATGACCGACGCCGACGTCGATGGCGCGCACATCCGCACCCTGCTGCTGACGTTCTTCTTCCGGCAGATGCCCGAACTGATCGAGTCGGGCTACATCTACATCGCGCAGCCGCCGCTCTACCGGGTCGCCAAGGGGCGCGAGGAGTATTACGCCTACGACGAGGCCGAGCGGAAGGAATTCACGAAGCGACTCGAGGAGAAGAGCGGTCGCGGCAACGTCGGCCTCCAGCGCTACAAGGGCCTCGGCGAGATGAACCCCGATCAGCTCTGGAAGACCACGATGGATCCCGAGACGCGCACCATCCTGCGGGTGATGCTCGACGACGCGGTGGAAGCCTCGAAGCTCTTCGATGAGTTGATGGGCGACGACGTCGAACCGCGCCGCGAATTCATCGAGGCGAACGCCAAGTACGTGAGCGTGCTGGACGTGTAACGGGGATGGCTGATGGTCGATGGCCCCACCATCGACCATCAGCCATCAGCCATCAGCGTCAATTTAAATAATCCCCGGCAACACACTGCCACCCGACCCCGGCCCCCAATCGTCATCATCATCCTCGAACGCCTCATGAATCGGTCGCGCGCCCTCGTCTTCGGCGAGTTCGCGTTCGGCGAGTTCGAGTTCGTCGGCGTCAAGCGGCGTGTCGATGTCGTCTTCCGGCGCAACGAACCGCTCGCGTCGGCCGAAGCCAACCAGCCAGAGGAAGAGGCCGACCACGGCCGCCAATCCGATCATCCCCATCATGTGATGACTCCCGACGAAGGTGGGTCGCCCTGCTCGATCCGTTCGAGCAGGAGTGGCAGCATGGTCTCGGCACCGGTCCAGGCTGAGTCGAGTACTCCCCTGAGGGCCACTGCCACGACATCGGCTGTCGCGTCGTTCCGCGCGTGAATCTCGATTACCGCGTCGTGGGATTCAACCGCCGCACCAGGTGGCACCAGCAGCACCAGTCCGACGGCGGGATCGATGGTATCGCTGCTCACCCGCCGCCCGCCGCCGAGCACGAGCACTTGCTCACCCAGCGCACGAGGCGGCAAGGGCGGCATGGCACCACGCTGTCCCGCAAGCAATTGGCGACGGATCGGCGCGCTGGGGAGCAGATCGAGGTCATCGACCACGCGCGGGTCACCGCCCTGCCGCTCGATCACCTCGCGGAATCGCTCGAGCGCGCGGCCGTCGGCGATCACGCCGCGCAACAGTTCCATGGCCTGGCGTTCGTTTGACGCGAGCCCAGCGAGTCGGACCATTTCGGCGCCGAGCGCGTAGGTGACCTGCATCATCGCGTCGTCTCGCTCACCACGCAGACCGGCGATTGCCTCCCGCACCTCGAGGGCATTGCCTGCGGCGAGGGCGAGAGGTCGATCCATCGCCGTGAGGCGGGCGACGGTTCGGCAACCGGATCGGGCGCCGAGGGCCACCATCGTTCGGGCGAGTTGCCGGGCGCGATCGATCCCCGGCAGGAATGCACCGCTCCCGACCTTCACATCGAGCACCAGCCCATCGAGGCCCTCGGCCAGCTTCTTGGACATGATGCTCGCGGCGATCAGCGGGATCGACTCAACCGTGCCGGTGACATCGCGCAGGGCGTAGAGTCGTCGATCGGCCGGCGCGATCTCATCGGTCTGCCCAAACATCACCACCCCGATCGCGTCGAGTTGGCGGGCCGCCTCGTCGAGGGGAATCGCTGTCCGGAAACCGGGAATGCTCTCGAGTTTGTCGAGCGTCCCACCGGTGTGACCGAGGCCACGGCCGGACATCATCGGGACGTGGACACCGAGCGCAGCAAGCATTGGGGCGAGCAGCAGCGAGGTCAGGTCCCCCACGCCGCCAGTCGAATGCTTGTCGATTCGCGGCGGTCCGGACGAGGGACGCTCGAGTGCCGCCCCCGACTGCAGCATGGCGTCGGTGAGCGCCACCAGCTCCGCCGCATCGAGTCCGCGGAACATGATCGCCATCGCGAGGGCCGCCATCTGATAGTCGGGCACGTCGCCAGCGGCGTACCGGCGCATCAGCACTTGCCACTCAGCGTCGGTGAGGGTTCCACCATCACGCTTGCGTTCGATCAGTCGTGCAATGACCATTGGTACTCGTGGTGCAGGGCACCTAGCCAGAGGGGAGTGAACGCATCGTGCGCAGGTTGATCGTACTCGTGCTGTCCGTCGGATACCTGGCCGCCAGCCCACCGCTGGTCGCGCAGGCGGCACTCGAACGCGGTGTTGCCGCCATGGCACGATACGACTGGCCCGCGGCGCGGCAAGAGCTGACCGCAGCAGTCGCCACCGCCCCGGGCAGCTACGAGGCCAACTGGAGGCTCGCCGAGGCCCTGATCGACATTGGCAAGGCCACGCCAGACGATGTCGCCGATGCCGGTCGCGACTCCCTCTACGCGGCCGCCGAAAGGTATGCCCGTCGGGCCGTGGCGGCGAACCCCAACGGCGCGGATGGCTACTTCGTGCTGGCCAACGCACTCGGCCGCGTGTCGCTGACGCGTGGCAAGCGCAAGCGGGTCGAATTGGCGGTGGTGATCCGGAACGAGGCCCTCAAGGCGCTCGGGTACGATCCCCATCATGCCGGGGCATACCACATTCTGGGCCGGTGGCACGCCGAGATCCTGCGTCTCTCGTCAATCGAGCGCTTCTTCGCCAAGCAGTTTCTCGGCGCGGATATCTTCGACATGGCACGTTGGAGCGAGGCGGAGCGCTATCTCCAACTTGCGATCCAGTACGAGCCGACGCGCGTCTTCCATCACCTCGATCTCGGGCTGGTGTACCTCGATGAGAAGAAGTGGTCCGACGCGGCTCGCGCATTCGATGCAGTGTTGGCGCTGCCGATTCGGGAACCGATGGACACCGCCTACCAGTCTGAAGCCCGCGATGGGCTCGCCGAGGTGGCCAAGCACCAGGGCAGCAGGTGATGACGCAGGACGACGTTGCCCGTGAGATGGCGGCTCTCCGGACGGAGCTCGCCGTGGCAAACCGAGCCTATTACGAGTTCGATGCGCCGCAACTGAGCGACGATGAATATGATCGGCTGTTTCGTCGTCTCATGGTGCTCGAGGCCGAGCATCCCACACTGGTGCCCGCAGACACGCCCACCCGCCGAGTTGGTGGGGCGCTGGCCAGTGCGCTCCCGAAGGCACAACACGCCCGCCCGATGCTCTCGCTTGCCAATGCCTTCGATGCCGACGAGTTGCGGGAATGGCACGAACGGATTGTCCGGACGGATGCCAGCGCTGCCACCGCGGGCTTGTCGATCGAGGTCAAGATCGACGGTGCCGCACTCGCCCTCACGTATCGGGATGGCGCCCTCGTGCGCGGCGTGACGAGGGGCAATGGCACTGAGGGCGAGGAGATCACCGGCAACGTGGCGGCGATCCAGGACGTGCCGCTCGTGCTGTCCGGATCGGGGTGGCCCGCCCTGATGGAAGTGCGCGGCGAGGTGTACATCCCGCGTGCGGCGTTTGCCCGCGTCAACCGCGACCGCGAGGCGGCCGGCCTCGACCTGCTCCAGAATCCCCGCAATGCCGGCGCCGGCGCCCTCCGGGCGCTCGACCCGAAGGAAGCACGTCGGCGGCGACTCGCGTTCTTCGCCTACCAGATTGTCGTGGTCGATGGCTCCCCCCCCCGTTCGACGCATCACGAGCATCTGGAACTGCTCGGAGCGTGGGGATTCCCGGTGGAAGCGCACCATCAACTGGTCGACGACATCGAGGCCGCGATCACGGTGACGGATCGTTGGCAGGATACGATCCGGGGCCTGCCATTCGACGCCGACGGCCTGGTCATCAAGATCGACAATCTCGCGTTGCAGGAAGAGCTCGGGGTGATTGGGGGACGCACGCCCAGGTGGGCGATCGCGCGGAAGTTCCCCGCAGAAGGCGCCTTCACGCGATTGCTCGCGATCGAGGTGAATATCGGCCGAACCGGTGCACTCGCCCCCACGGCCATCCTCGAACCGGTGCGGCTCGGCGGTGTCACGGTGACGCGGGCGACCCTCCACAACGAGGATATCATCGCCAGTCGTGATGTCCGAGTTGGCGATCTGGTCGAGGTGATCCGGAGTGGTGATGTCATCCCGAAGGTGATTGGGCCCGACCGCGAGGCCCGCACCGGCACGGAAGTGCCGTGGGAACCACCGTTGGCCTGTCCCTTCTGCGACACGGTGTTGGTACGACCCGAAGGCGAGGTGAACCGCTATTGCCCGAACCGGGAGTGTCCGGGACGCGCCTACGAGACCCTGGTGCATTTCGTCTCGAAGGGCGGTCTCGACATCGACGGACTCGGACCGGAAGGGATCCGATTGTTCCTGGATGCCGACCTTATCGCGGACGCGAGTGATCTCTTCGATCCGAAGAAGCTCAACCGAGCGGCCCTCCTCCAACTCGAGGGATTCGCCGAGCAGTCTGCTGACCTGCTGATGCAGGCGCTCGAGAATGCGAAGCATCGACCCTTGCAGGCGTTGCTCCGGGCACTGGGGATCCGGCACGTCGGTCAGGTGGCAGCGAAGGCACTGGCTCGTCGGTTCGGCACACTCGCTCAGGTGCGCGCCGCGAGCGCCGCCGAGCTCGAGACCCTCGATGGGGTGGGCCCCGCCATCAGCACCGCGGTGCTGGAATATTTCGGTGACCCGACCACAGCCGCGATGGTTGACCGGCTCGAGGTGGCCGGTGTCGCCACGACCGAATCGGTCGGTGTGTCGGACGGCCCACGCCCGCTCGCGGGCCAGATCGTGGTGCTCACAGGCAGCCTGCCGACGCTCTCACGCGCCGAAGCAACCGGGTACATCGAGACAGCCGGCGGAGTGGTCAAGTCGTCCGTTTCTCGGAAGACGAAGCTGGTGGTGGCCGGCGGCGAGGCGGGAGAGAAGCTCGCGAAGGCCGAGTCACTGGGGATTGAGGTCATCGATGAGGCCGAGCTCTTGCGGCGCCTCGGCATCGCGCAGTAGGTTCGCGGCTCATGACCTCGTTCCGGATCGACCCTGCATCGCTCACGGCCATTCGCCGACGCCTGGAAGAATTGGGCGTTGATCACGCGGCGGTGCTCGGTGAGGCCGGCGCGGCGAGTGGTCAGATGCTCCTGTCCGCCTGGCGAGACCGTATTGGCGATCGAGGTGGGCCGGAAGATCCGGGACTGGTCGACCAGCGGTGGTTCGGCCCGCTGCTGGCCGAGCTCATGGCCGAGGTGGGCTGGGGACGTTTCGTGGTCGATCACCCAGGGGGCGACGGGCTCGTCCTGATCGCACAGGATGCACCGGAGGCGTCGCCAGACACCGGCAGTGAGCCATCGTGCCACTTCACCGCCGCTGCCTTGGCTGCCTTCCTTTCCGGATTGGCTGACGCCCCGCTGGGCGTTCTGGAGCTGGAGTGTCGATCGGTCGATGCGCCAGCGTGTCACTTCCTGGTGGGATCACCGGCAATGATCGCGGCCGCCGAAGACCTGCGCGCGGCCGACGGGGATTGGCGCGAGCTGTTCGCGACTCCTCTGCAGCACTAGCTCAGGCCGTCAGCCAGCCCCGCAGATCGGGCCGCACCACCAGCGTCCCATCCACCACCACTTCGCGGTCCCACGGCAGGACGATCGCCTTGTCGGTCTCGAAGGCATGGAAGTCCGTCTGATAGGCGCCGGTCTTGAACGACACCGCCGTCTGGACATCCGCGGGCTCGGCGGCGAGGATCGTGTTGAGGGCGAGCTTCATGGTGTCGCCTGAATCACAGGTCTCGTCCACGACGAGGACGCGGCGTCCCGTGACGATCGGTGGCGGGCCAGCCACCAGTTCTGGCATCCCCTGAGCATCGCGCCGGGAGATGACCATGGTGGCGAGCTCCTGCTGGAGCATCGAGGCAACGATGGCGGCAGGAATGACCCCCGCCTTCGCGATCCCGACGACGAGGTCGGGGGTGTACCCGCGGGCGACATGGACGGCAAGGGCGCGGCAGAGCTCACCAAAGAAGGCCCAATCGACCTCGAGGACCTCGCGCGTGGGGGTAGGCTTCTGGCGCGGCATGCGGGCGTCCCGGGTCTGATGGTGGGGAATGCTCCTGCAAGGTACCGCTCTCCCCGGGCCGCGGCCATCATCCCGTCAGGTCGCGTTGCCGCGGCACTCGGCGCAACCTACCTTACCCTGATGTTCCGCACTCACGACCGGGCCCGCGCATGAATTGGTGGAAGCGCATCCTCACGGGTGACGACGAGGCGCTCACGCCTCGCCGCCTCGACTACCTGAATGAGGGGCTCGCCCTCGAGCGGCACGGCGATCTCGAGGCGGCCGTCACCTCGTACCAGCTCGCGCTCCGGGATGAGCCCCACAACACCAAGATCCTCCAGTTCATTGCCATTGCGCTGTCGAAGACGGGTCGCGTCGAGGAAGCGATCCGCCACTACCGTCGCGCCCTTGAACTCGACGAAGCCCTTGTCGGTGCCCACTACGGCCTCGCCTTCCTGTTGATCAAGCGTGGCGACACCGAGCGCGCGATCGAGCATCTCCGCCAGTTCCTCGCCCGCCCACCGCGCGATCCGGAGATGGCGCGCTGGGTCGAACATGCCAAGGCCGCACTCGCCCGACTCGAGACAGACCCGCAAGGAGAGTTGGTGTGAGTCGGCGCCTGCAGATGTGCGTTCTGGCGGCGTTCATGTCGGCGTGCGGCAGCCTGCCGACCACCGGCGACGGTGTGGTCGAGTTGCGAGTGGAGGTTCCTGCCGATCTGACGCTCGAGCCCGGCGAAAGCCGCGCACTCACGGCACGCGCATTCGACCGGACCGGGGCCGAGGTAGCGACAGCCATCGTGTGGGAGACGCCCGACACCACGCTGAGTGTCGACCCGGCCACCGGCGTCGTGACCGGGATCGCAGCGAGCGGCACCGGGCGAGTCCAGGCCTCGACCGGCACGCTGCATTCGAACCTGATCATTTTCATGCTGACGGCCCCAGACACGACGGCGACGTGACGGAAGTCGCTGACCCGCTCCGGCCGTCGACACTGACGGCGCTGTTCTTCGGTGCGGTCCGCCGCCACGCCGACCGGCCCGCCGCGGTCCGGTTCAAGTCAGGTGGGATCTGGCATCCCATCGGCCACGCCGAGCTCCTCGAGCGTGTACGACATCTCTCGGCGGGGCTTCGGGCACTCGGGATCATCCCCGGGGATCGGATCGCGATCCTTTCGGAGAATCGTCCCGAGTGGGCCATCACCGACTATGCCTGCCTCACCGCCCGCTGCATCGATGTTCCGGTCTACCCGACGCTCCCTGCACACCAGATCGCCTACATCCTCAGGAACTCCGGATCGCGCGTGGTGTGCTGCTCGAACCTCGAACAACTCACCAAGGTGCTTGGCATCAGGTCGGAGGTCCCCAGCATCGAGCACGTGGTGCTGTTCGACCTGGTGCCGTCGCCCGATGGCGTCATCCCATTCAGCGAGCTGGAACGGATCGGCGCGCAACCGGAGAACGCCTGGCCGGAATGGGAGTCCACGGCGCTGGCGACCGAGCCCGACGATGTCGCCACCCTGATCTACACATCGGGGACCACCGGCGACCCGAAGGGTGTCATGCTCACGCATGGCAACATCGCCAGCAATGTGGTCGGCGCACTCGAGGTGCTGTCGCCCCACGCGGGCGATTGCCTGTCGTTCCTGCCGCTGTCGCACGTCTTCGAGCGGATGGTCGGCCACTACACGATGTTGCAGGCTGGCGTCATCATCAACTACGCCACCAGTCACGAGACAGTCGCAGCGGAGATGCCCGAGGTGCGGCCGACCTTCATGGCAAGTGTGCCGCGCCTCTACGAGAAGATCTACGCCGGTGTGGTCGAAGTGGCCGATCAGGGCGGCTTCTTCACCCGGAAGATCTTTGCGTGGGCCAAGCGCACCGGACTCGCCAGGGTCGAGCGCGAGCTGCAGGGCACGAGCGCACCGGGTCGCCTCGGTTTCGCCGATCGAATCGCTGACCGTCTGGTGTTCGCCAAACTTCGGGCCCGGATGGGTGGGAAGCTCCGATACTTTGTCTCCGGCGGCGCCCCGCTCAACGCCGAGATCTCCAAGTTTTTCCTCGCGGCCGGCCTGCCGATCCTCGAGGGCTACGGACTGACCGAGACGTCGCCGGTCATTACCGTCAATCCCCTCGACCGAATCAAGCCGGGCACGGTTGGCCCACCACTCCCAGGTGTCGAGGTCCGCATCGCCGACGATGGCGAGATCCTCACTCGTGGCCCGCATGTCATGAAGGGGTACTACCAGAACCCCACGGCGACCGCCGAAGCCATCGATGCTGACGGGTGGTTTCATACCGGCGACATCGGCGAACTCGACGCCGACAACTACCTCAAGATCACCGATCGCAAGAAGGACATCATTGTGACCGCGGGTGGCAAGAACATCGCCCCTCAGCCGATCGAGTCGCTCCTCAAGCAGAACCCATTCATTGCGAGTGCGGTGATGCTGGGCGACAAGCGCCAGTTTCCGATCATGCTCCTCGTTCCGAACTTTCGGGCACTCGATGCCTGGCGATCGGCCAAGGGCATCCCCGACGACTCACCCGAGGCACTCGTGGCCCGCACCGATGTCCAGGAGAAGGTCGAGCGGGAAGCCCGCAAATCCTTTCGGGAGCTGGCGCACTACGAGACGCCGAAGAAGTTCCTCGTGCTGCCGCGTGACTTCTCGATCGAATCCGGCGAGCTCACGCCCAAGATGTCGATCAAGCGCAAGGTGGTCGAAGCCAACTGGCGCGACCAGATCGAGGCACTCTACGACGAGTAGGGATGTGGCACTCGTGCCACATATTCGATGCGGCGTCCATGCAACATGCCTACCTCTGTACCAACCCGCCTGACACAAGTCCTTCATTTTCAACAACTTGCGGCCGTGCCACAATTGGCACAGGCCGTGCCTCTAGGAGGGCATAACCGTCTTCCTGGAGTTCAAGTGCGTCTTCGTTTCGTGATTCCTGCTCTTGCTGCCGTTCTCACGGCCCCGCTCGCCGCCCAAGCCAACAACACCGGTGGCGCCGGCTGGTCCGTGAATGTCTACACCGTCTCGACCGGCACCTCGTCGGGCTTCTACAGCGCCCTCACTCCGGCAGTCGGCATTCCTGGCGTGTGGCAGCCCAACGGCGGCGGGACCGAATGGATCTCGGCCTGGCCGACCTACAGCACCACGCCTGGAGCCGGCGACTACAACAATGTCACCGATGCCAACGCCCGGTACCACTACACCTATCGCTACACCTTTGCTCAGCCGCTCGGCGGCGGGTCGCTCGGTTTCGCGATGGGATGGGACAACATCCTGAAGGGCTTCCAGGCCAGCAATGGCAGCCTACTCAATCCGCCCAGCAGCTACCTCGCAGGGCCGGCACCTGAGCGCAGCGTTGACAATCACTTCGGCTTCTGCCGGAACGGCGACGCGATGCATAACACCGGCGACGCCGATTGTACCGCCAGCTTCGTGGTGCCGGTTGCAAGTGGTGCGAGCTACTTCGACTTCTCGGCGTGGGGCGACGGCCAGACCGACGGCATGTGGCTGGCCTGGGATCAGGCGAGCATTCCGCAGGAGACCGTGCCCGAGCCGGCGACGATGACCCTGCTGGCAACCGGCCTCGCCGGACTCGCGGGATCCTCGCTCCGCCGCCGCAAGAAGGCACAGCAGGGCTGAACTGAACGGCCCACACTCCCCCGGGTCGTGATGGCAAGGCGGCCGCCGGAATCTCTTCCGGCGGCCGCCTTGTTCGTGTCACGGTCCGGTTCGCGCTCAGTGCTGGCGTACAACCCAGAGATCGTCAGTGTTCGCGAGGAGTTCGTGCGTGGCGCCGAGCTCTGGTGGCGTTCCTTCCCCAACAATCCGGAGCCCCGGCAACGCACTGCCGAGTGCGGCAATGGGGTCAACGGTCGACGCGAGCCCAAGCACCACGCCGCGGGCTGAATGTTGCTTGATCGGCCAGACGGCGGACCTGAGTACACTCACCGTATCGGACGTCGTAACACTGGGGGGGGGATTGATCGCGACACATCGGACGTCCGGGAGGAGCTCAGTCATCTCTTCGGCGAGCGCCCCGGTTCGCCCCGCGAAGACCAGCCATCCTCCCGGCCCCTCAATGCCGAGCATCGTGAGCACATCTGCGGCGCTGAAGGGCGGGCGCCCTTCGACCGGCTCGACCTCACCAAACACTGGGATGCCATCATCCCATGCCGTGCTCCAGTTGCAGATCGGGCAGCCGAGGTGGCCGGCCAGGACACGGCGTCCCTCCATGCGGTCCGGGAGCAAGACCAGGAACGCCTCGTCGTGGCTTTCGGGGCAGCGGAGCAGATCGGTGAGCTCGATGTGCATCAGGGGCGGAACTCGACCCAGGTCATGGTGTTCGGCGCCACCTCGATGGTGCGTTCGACCCACGTGTCGCCGACCTTTGCGCGCAAGGTGTGGCGGCCGGCCGGCACGTCTGTGATCGCGAAGTTCTCGCCGTACATCGGCGAGGGATGATTGCGTGGCCCGTACGTCTCGATATAGGCGAACGGCGTCTCGTGTGGCTCCGGCTTGTTCAACCCGTAGATCCGTGTCTGCGGCACGAGATCGCCGTTGGCATCGTAGACGCGCCCCGCGACGAGACCGGTACCGGGCAGCGGATCGATCCACAGCTCGGGGTTGGTGGTGTATGGCGGGAAGCGTTCGTCGGGATTGACGATCAACCCGACCGAGTCGTGCGGTGCGACATGGACCTCAAGGTGGAGATGGTCGTTGGTCGCGCGACCGGTGTGGCCGACGCGCGCGATCATGTCACCGCGTGCCACACTGTCGCCCACGGCGACCTCGAGCTCGGAGTTGTGGTAGTAGACCGAGTAGATCTGGCGGAGCGTTTCGTTCATCGTCATCGGCGCGTGGCGGATAGCGACGGTGAGCGCACCGCGCTCGGCGGGCCCGCTCCAGACCACCACGCCATCGCCAATCGCGTGCACGGCGGTGCCGTCGGGGTTGTTGAGCTCGACGCCCTGATGCGGCTGGAAATTGCCACCCATGGTGGAGCCCCAGCGGTAGGTCTGGTCGATGTACTGGTTCGACTCGGGACCTATGGGACGGGAGAACGTCGGCCTCCATTCAGGACCCTTGGCTCGAATCGCATCCAACGAAGGAGTGAGTGCGCGCGAAGCGCCGGCCATCGATACGGGCGAGGTTCCCTCGAACGACGCCACACTGTCGGCATTGAAGATCTTGCTTGGTACGATTGTCTGGTATCGGCTGATCGGATTGCGCGGGAGTGTCCCGACGATCACTCCCTCGGGAGGGTCTCCCATCTGGCCGAAGCTGGTGATGTACTCGCTCACGAGCCCCGTCAGCGCCCGCTCCGCCGGTCCCTTGGCCGCAGGTCCAACGGCATCGATCACCGCAACCCAGTGCGCGCCGTCATCGGCGGTGGCCTGGATTCCATCGGCCGTGCCGATCAGCGTGGTATCGCCGACGGTGACGATTCCGTGTGGTGCCACGTACTGCCACTCCGGTCCGAGTTCGGAGTAGGTCCAGTTGCGCCAGGTGCGGCCGTCGTCACGCGAGAGGCCCCATCCGTTGCCGAGGGTGCCGACCCAGATCTGGTCCTTCGGTCCGAACGCGATCGCCTGCACGAAGTCCCACGAGAGCGAGCTCTTGCTCGTATCGCTCTGGATCCGCCGCCAGGGCTGGCGGCCGTCGCCTGCCGAGCGCACCAGGATGCCGTGGCCATACGTGCCGACCCAGATCTCACCGTTGGGCCGCGTGACGCGGGCGAGCTCAACCACCGGCCAGCCGTCAAGCTCGGCCGGGAACTGCTGCGCCGCGAGTGGAGAGGTGCTGAGCACCAGCAGGGCAAGGACGGATCGGTGCATGGTCAGAGTCGTTTCTCGTTTCTCGCTTCTCGTTTCACGCATCTCGCATCTCGCATGTCGCTTCACGGTACGTCGCCCCAGGCCTGATCCATTCCACACGGCAGGTCACGCACCCGTGTAGTCGACGTAGTTGCGGGGAGTTTCCCAAAGACGAACACGCACCAAGCGACCCGACGGGATACGCTCCACCAGCTGCTCCCAGATGAACACGGCGATGTTCTCGGCCGACGGCAGGCGCTCGGCGAACCATGGGACGTCGAGATTCAGGTTCCGATGGTCGAGGACGGCGTGCACATGGGTGAGGAAGAGCGACTTGAGGATTCCGACATCGACGACGTACCCGGTCCGCGGATCAATCTCACCCTCGACCTGCAACTCGACTTCGTAATTGTGGCCGTGATAGTTCGGATGGTTACATGGACCGAACGTCTCCCGATTCCACTCATCCGACTCGGCGGGATTGTGGAGCCGATGGGCGGCGTTGAAGTGGGTACGTCGAACCACCAGGGCGCGGGGCATGTCGACTCGGGGCCAGGGGTGAGTGGCAGCACGCGAAACGGCGTCGCCTCCCAAATCTAAGGGTGGCGACGCCGCGAGAGCCGATACGATGCCGGGGGGTGTTCTTGAAGCCCGGGGAGACATGCTCGGCGCCCTTTCCCTGACTTCCGTCTTCCCCGCAACGGGGGCATGACGTGGGACGAAGAATGTGGGCCCATCCTCGGATTCATTGGCTCAAGGAACTGTGAATCCCGACATCGTATGGCTCGTGTAACTTACGTGCAGATTCCGGGCCAGTCAAACCGGGACACCACCTTGACCGGAGCCTCGGCATGGTACAAATCGCAGTGGGACTGCTGATTCTCGCCGCCTGGGGGGTGGTGACCTTCGCGGTCCACCCGAATACCGGCTGGATTCATGTCGGATTGATCGTGGGCGTCCTGCTGGTGATTCGCGGCATTGTGGCCAGGGACGAGGCCACCGAGCGCTAGGGGGTGACCCCGACCCAGGCGCCGGCCGCCCGGCGGCATGCGTCCTGGAGCACCTCGGGGGGCGCCACCATCGAGATCCGGATGTAGGGCGTGCCGCCCGGCCCGAATCCGCTGCCCGGTGTCACCACGATCCGCTCCTCCGCCAGCAACTGCTCGGTCACCTCCCAGTCGGTCCGCCCCTCCGGCACCGGGATCCAGAGATACATTCCGGCCTTGGGTGGCGTGACCGTCAGGCCGCCTTCCTTGAAGCCCTCGACGGCCGCCGCAAACCTCGCCAGGTACCCTTCGCGCAGCACCGCACTCCACTCCTCGGCGTGATCAAACGCATACGCACCTGCCCGCTGCACGATGGTCGGAACACCATAGCCGACCAGTGTGCGATAGTTGTTGAGCGCCGCAATCACATCGCGACGACCACAGACGATACCGAGACGCATCCCGGCCATCGAGAAGTTCTTCGAGCCGGAGTGAATCTCGACAGCAACGTCCATCGCACCATCGATCTCGAAGACGCTCGGGGCCGGCTCGCCTTCGTACACCAGTTCGCTGTAGGCGATGTCGCTGATCAGGATGATGTCGTGCTTCCGGCAGAACGCCACCGCGTCGGCCCACTTCGCGCGTGTCGTCACCGCACCGGTCGGATTGTTCGGGAAGTTGAGCAACAGGAACTTGGCGCGTGCGGCCTGGACGGGGTCGACCGCGCTCAGGTCCGGCCAGAAGGCGTTCGCCGACGTCACCGGCAGGCGAACGAGGTCGGCTCCGGCGGCAGCGACCGCGCGTTCGTAGACCGGATACGCAACGTCGGTGATCATCATCGCGTCACCGGGTTCGCAGTACGCGGAGACCAGATGCGCGAGACCCTCCTTGGCCCCGGCCGTCGGCGTCATCTCGGCCGGCACCTCGAGTCGCACACCGAAGCGCCGCTCCATGTACGCCCGGAAGGCATTGTGGATCGTCGATTCACCCGACATCACCGGATAGCCGTGCGCCCGACGATCGAGCACCGCGTCCTGCACCGCGGCGATGAGCTCATCTGGCATTGGTTGATCGGGCGACCCAAGTGACAGGTCGAGCACCCGGTGCCCCTCCGCCTCGACGGCACGCTTCTTCGCGATCAGCGTCGTGAAGACGTAGGGCTGAATGCTCTGGAGGATACGGGTCGGCGACGGCACGGTCAAAGCTCCGGCAAATGGTTGACGGATCTTCGCCACCTCCCGCGCCACAAGCAAGCTCAACGCTCCGCTGTGTGTCCCAGCAGCTCCTGAGCGGGGGCAATCGGCGCGCTGCCCGCACGCAGGTGCAGATCCGGCCGGAGGGCGACCGCTTCGCGGAGATAGACATGTCGGGGGACGCGCCGTCCCCACGCCCGCTCCACATGGACCAGGACACGGATGCAGCGTGGCATGCCATCGGGCACCGGGATCTCGGTCGTGCAGAGCAGTGGCACGTCGGGCCATCCAGCGGCACGGGCCGCGCCAGCCGGGAAGGTGCTGGAGAGATCGGTCGTGACGGTGAAGATCGCCGAAATGATTTCATCGACCGCCAGACCGTTCCGCTTCGTGATGGTGTCGACCAGTTCGGCCACCGCTTCGTCGATGTCGAGTGGGTCATCGATCGTGACGGTGGTGGCGCCGCGAATCGCGCGTGTCGAAGGGACTGCCAGGATCCGATGGAGGAATGCGCGGAGCATCATGCCGCTCGCACCGATGGAACCGCACGTCGCCCGACCAAGGCGAAGGTGGTGTAGTTGTCGGGACAATCCGCGATGTCACGAGCCAGGACCACGAGCCCATAACGTTCAGCCGCCTCCGCGTTGCAGATCGCGGCGCGGGTCCAATCGCGATCGGCGGCGATCGCCCGCGCGGCCCCAGCGGTGTCTTCGACAGCATGAGGAGCCAGCCGCCGACCGGAAAGCCATCGCGCACACTGCGCCAGCGCCACCGGGTGTGATTCGACCCAGCGGATCGAGGCAAGATCTGCGGCGGGCAGTGCGGCGAGGCAATGGGTGATCCGCTCATCGAAGGTGGCGAGGATCTCGACGTCGGGCGAGGAGCTGATTGCTTCCGCGGCACCGGGCACCGTTCCCACGATCGTGTTGCTGATCGGCACCAGGCCACGGTCGGCACTCCCGTTGGTGACACCCCGGATGATCGAGCTGAAGTCTCGAACCCCCTCCGCACGTGCGCCTGGTTGGTGCGCGAGGACCGCGAGATGGCTATAGGCGCCAGCGATGCCTTGATAGAGGACCTTCATGGGACGGCTCCGGACGCAATGGCGAGGTCATGAATACGAAAAAGGCCCCCTCGAGTGTCTCGAGAGGGCCGCGGGATGATCGATGCGATGTAGTGCTCAGCTATCGCGTGCGTCGACTCCCGGCCCTCTCCTCGAGAAAGGCCGCAAAAGCAAATGCGAATCGATAGGCGCTGGTCATCATGGTTTCAGCATACCCGTGACGGGACGCCAGCGTCAAGGGGGCCGTTGTTCCGAGATGCCCTCTCACCTGGCGAGCCCGGCGAGACACCGCCTTGCGGATGGCAGGGGGGACCCCGCCCTTCCGGTCGCGCGTGCACGTGGCGATAGTCCACCATGCGCAACACCACTCGATCGACCAGGTTCGTCTTCTTTGGCCTGCTGCTCGGTACCGCCTCATGTGCGGTGCTCCAGCAGGCTGCGGCTCTCACGCGCGTGAATTTCGCGCTCACGGGCGTCCGCGCCGGGCGCCTCGCCGGGGTCGATATCTCGCGGCTCACGAGCTACCGCGACATCACTCCGACCGATGCGGCGCGCCTCGCACTGGGCATCGCGCGCGGAACGCTCCCGCTCGAATTCACGGTGCCCGTGTCGGCCCACAACCCAGCAGGCAATGGCGTGGCGGCCAGCATGGTGCGCTTCGGGTGGACGCTTGATCTGGATGGCCGGGAGGCGCTCAGCGGATCGCTCGACTCGCTGATCACGATTCCCGCCGGCGGCACAGTCGAGATCCCGCTCACTATGCGCGTGGATCTGGTGGAATTCGTGGGCGGCTCGGCTGAGGCACTTGCCCGCATCGCGTTGGCCACGGCGGGCGCCAACGCCGATCCCACGATGGTTCGGCTCCGTGCGACACCGGTGATCGATACGCCTATCGGTCCGATCAGCTATCCCGAACCGATCACGATCGTGTCGCAGAGCGTCGGGGCTCGATCCCCCTGACGGCGCGATCTGCGCCGCTCACTCCGGCATCGCCTCGTGGCTACGCAGCCAGAAGGTGATCTCCGGTGGGCCCGCCCACAGCTCGGCCGCACGATCGATGAACGCGCGCAGATGGGGCGTATGCAAATGCTCGCCGAGGTATGCCTCGCGACTCGTCCACTCTTCCCACAACAGGATGGCGGCCGGGTCGTCATCGGTGCGGTGCATCGTGATGCCGATACACTCCTCCTCCGTGGCCACCACCGTGTCGATCAGGGAGACCAGTGCCGCGCTCGCGTCGACCACCCGATCCTGGAGCGCCGTGTAGCGAATCACCACGATGATGCTGTCGTCGAGCATGGGAACTCCTCGAGAGGATGAACGATTAAGGATTAAAGATGAAGGATTAAGGATGAGGGATGAACGATGTCACGCCGAACGGAGTGAGGCGGCGGAGCCGAGGGGATGGTACGAAGGCCGAACTCACCCCCCTCGCTACACTCGGGGTGACATCGTCAATCGTCAGATTTCCCAGTTGCTCAGCCCCACGCCATCGCATGGCGCCTCAGGGAAACCCTCGAGTGTCATGCGCAGGTCGGTCCAGTGCACTCGCCAGCCTTCGGCGATCAGGTCGGCGTAGAGTTCACGCTCACTTCCCTGGCACCGGAGCACGACCTGCGCGAGCCGACCCTGCCGAGCGACGGTACGCGTCGCGGCGAGCAACTGGTGGGCGATCTCCCGGTCGACCGCCACCAGCTTGAGGATGCGAAGGTCGTCCGCCCCGCGTCCATCGGCCAACGCCACGCTGTGATACAGGAGGAACCCGGCCAACTCCCCTCCCCGGTACATGAGCAGGACATCCCCAAGGGCCAAGTCGAGCGTGAGCCGCATCTCGCGGGTGAAATCCCGACCTGACCAGTGCATCATGCTGAGCCGACGGCAGGCGGCGAGGACCTGGTCCCGCTCCGGCGCGTTGAGGACACGGACGCCCCCGAGGATGGAGCCGGTCGCTGAGCCGCTCTCGATTTGCATGGTGATCGTGAGGTGGCCTGGCCGGAACCGGAGGCCGGAATAGAAGCCAATATTCTCGATCGTGCGCGGCATCGTCTCGAGCCCGATGGTGGTGGCGCCCGAATCCCGGAGAAGGGCGATCCCTTCGGAGACAACCTGCCGTCCGAATCCCCGGCCCTGATGGTCGAGGCGCACGGCCAGCGGCCCCATCCATCCCTCGGTGCCACTCTGGTGGACCATGTTGAACGCGACAAGCTTGTCGTGTCCATCGCGCCAGACAAAGGCGCCGTCATCGGCGGCCG
>JBBSPX010000031.1:0-20343 GCA_038258395.1 Gemmatimonadales bacterium
AACCGCCGTCGCCGAGACGCCACAAATTGCCAGCGCCGGACTTCCACCGTCGCCAGCGCCCGTAACGCCGACGAACGTCGTCACCGATTCCCGCGCGAATCTCGATCCTGTCGTGGAAATCGCCACGCTCGCACCGGACGACGAGTCTGAGATCGTGGTGGACATTGCGTCGCTCGGTTTCGATGAAGTCGATGTCGTTCCCATCGCATCGCTGGCTCCAGATGACGTGGACATCGTTCCCATCGCATCGCTGGGGTACGATGCCGCCATTCCATCGGCGCACATACCGGATGTGCCGGCCGCGAGCCGGGTGGAACGCGCGTATCGGCGACTCCGGGAGCTCGAGTCCGTGCCAGCGACGTCCGAGGGGGAGGACGCCGTCTTCGAGATCGGCGCGCTGCTCTATCGTGGTGAACGTGCCCTGATACGTGCCGACGAAATTCGCGGCGAATTGGCGGTCGTGCTCAGTGTGACATCGATCGATCTGGCGCGGCTCCGGCCCCTGCTCGACGAACTGCTCGAGCTGGTGCCGCTGGCGCGTGATGCAGCGTAGCGGAACGGGAGCTCGCTGGATCCAGCTCGTCGTCGGCCTCGCGCTGTCCGTGGGATTGATCTGGTACGCCTTCCGCGCGACCCCATTCGGCGATGTGTGGTCCCACATCGTGGCGATGCATCGGTGGCCGATGTTCGTTGCGGTGGTACTCGCGACGATGCCTTTTCTGCTTCGCGTCCCGCGCTGGTCGCTGCTGCTCCGACACGAGGACGGCAGTCCGATCCGCCCTCGCCATCTCTGGCAATCCATCGCGCTGGGATTTGCCGGGAACAATATCCTGCCCTTCCGGCTCGGCGAGGTCCTTCGCATCGGCGCCATCAGCCGGCTCGCGCCCGTGCCGTTCTCGAGTGCCTTCAGTAGCGTCGCCGTCGAGCGCGTTCTTGACGCCTTGACGGCCGTCGCACTGCTCTCGGGCGCGCTGCTTTTGGTGGACCTCCCCGCCGGCGACCTCGGCCACCGCGCACAAATGGCGGGCATCCTCGGCGCCGGCTTGCTGGTCGGGGCCGTCGCCGTTGCCAGATGGCCGCATCTTGTCCTCGGACCCATCGAGGCGCTGCTGCCGGCGGGAGGGTTCCGCGATGGCCTGATCGGCTTGGTGAGTCGGGTCATCGCCGGACTCGCGGCGCTTAGCGACCCGCGGCGCGCCCTTCCGGTGATCGGTTGGTCGGTGATCATCTGGTGTGTCAACGCGAGCGCGTTCTGGCTTGCGTTTCGCGCCTTCGACATCAACGTCGGCTTCGGCGGAGCGCTCATCGTACAAGGCGCGTTGCTGTTCGGGATCGCCCTGCCGAGCACCCCGGGGTATGCCGGGCTGTTCGAGACCGCGATCTGGGTGACCCTGCTGCAATTCTTCGGTGTACCTCAGGATATCGGCCTCGCCTACGCCATTGCCTACCACGTCCTCACCTTCGTGCCGATCACCGTGCTGGGGGTCCACGCGCTGTTCACCTCCGGGCTGACGGTGCGCGCCATGCGCGAGGCCAGCGGGTGAGCGATCCGCTCACGCTCGCCTGCCACGCGAAGGTCAACCTCTTCCTGCGCGTACTGGCACACGAGGCCGACGGCTTCCACGGCATCGAGACGATGTTCTGCCGGATCGCGCTCGCGGACACGCTCACGCTGGAACGGATCGATCGCGGCGTGGAGCTCACGGTCGAGGGTGCCGACGTGGGGCCGATCGAGCAGAACCTGGCCTACCGCGCGGCCGACCTCGCGCTGGCCACCACGGGACGACGATTCGGGGTGCGGATGCACCTCGTCAAGCGGATTCCGGCCGGGTCCGGATTGGGGGGGGGATCGAGCGACGCCGCGTCCGCACTGCACGGTGTCAATCAGCTTAGCGGTGGCGCGATCCCCCGCGGCGAGTTGCTCCATCTCGCGAGCCGCCTCGGCGCCGATGTGCCGTTCCTCACGAGTGGCGCCGCCTGCGCCCTCGCCTGGGGACACGGCGAACGGATGCTCCGACTCCCCCCCCTTCCTGCGCGGGCGATGCTCGTCGTCTCCCCACCGCTCCAGGTGGCCACCGCGGCGGCGTACGCCGCGGTCGACGCCATGCGCCAGCAGGCGGGCTCGCGCGGGAGCGTGGCCCTCGACCTCCCGGTCCTCGCCCAATGGGGTGAGGTTGCCCGATTGAGCGGCAACGACTTTGAGTCGGTGGTGTTCGGGCACCACCCCCTGGTGCGCGAGGCCTTCGGCGCGCTCGCGAGCACGCATCCGATGCTCTGCCGCATGACCGGATCGGGGAGCAGCCTCTTCGCGGTCTACCGGAACGATCGCGACCGGGACGATGCCGCCGCAATGCTCGGGACGAAGCACGGCGTGGTGACAGCGACGACGAATGAAGGATGAAGGATCAAGGATGAAGGAGGAGGGACCAGTCCTTGATCCTTGATCGTTGATCGATCTGCGGTCTCTCGGTATCGTTGAGCGCTGTTAGTGCCCCGTCGTCCAATGGCAAGACTCCGGTCTTTGGATCCGGCTATGGTGGTTCGAATCCACCCGGGGCAATCCGTCATCTGGGCCACCCCCTCCCATTTCCGGGAGCGATCCGCTTTCTTGCAGGAGACGTCCGCAACACTACGGATGCAGGAAACAGGTGCCCGAACGGGCCCAAGTTGGTCTACCCGCACACGATTCAGGAGCAGCAACGATGTTCCAGTCCACCACCCTCCGCCGCGCCACGAGCGCCATGGCGCTCTCCCTCGCCCTCGGTCTGATCGCCTGTGGCGGTGACAAGGCCCCCAAGGACGGCGAAATGATGGATCCGGCGCCAGCGCCGGTCCAGACCGCCGCGATCAACGGCGCCACTGAGTTCGCCAACACCTGTTCAGTCTGCCATCAGGCGACCGGTGAGGGAATGGCCGCCGTCTACCCGCCACTGGCCGGCTCGGACATCGCTGTCCTGCCTTCGCCGGACCGGATGATCGCGGTTGTGCTCAAGGGGCTCAACGGCCCGGTCACCGTCAAGGGTGAGAAGTACGACGGCACCATGGCACCGTGGGAGTCACTGAGCGATGAGCAGATCGCCGCGATCACCACCTACGAGCGCTCGTCCTGGGGCAACACGGCCTCCGCCGTGACTCCGGAGATGGTCGCCGCCGTCCGCACCAAGGTCGCGAGCCGCACCACCGCCTGGACGATCGAGGAGCTGGAGAAGGACGTTCCGTGATCAGGCTGTTGGTGGTCTGTACCTGACCTCGAACGCCTCCGAGTCCTCGCGACTCGGGGGCGTTCTGCCATCCGCCAGCGTTGCTGGCAAGCGACACCCGTACGAGGAGGACCCCATGAAGGACAAGCAACTCGAGGCGCTGATCCGGAAGACCACCGGCAAGGCCATCTCCGACAAGGCCAAGCGGGCCCGGTTCATCGACCCGACCCTTGAGGCCACCCGCCCGCCCGAAGACGAGCAGGGCGACGAGAAGCTGTTCAAGGAGATGAAGCGCCGGGAGTTCTGACCTTCCGGCACCAGTGATCGGCCAGTTCCGCGGGTCCGGTTGACCGGGGGCGATGGGGTCCGGTATCTTTCCGGGCTGTCATCATGACGGAACTTCCACTGGTACCCAAGCAATTGCTCCTGCTGAGCGGGATGGCCAATCGGCCGCTCGCCGAGGAGATCGCCCAGCAGCTCGACACCGAGCTCTGCCGGGTGACCAGTCGCCGTTTCGCCGATGGTGAGTTGTTCGTCAAGATCGACGAGAATGTGCGCGGGCGGGACGTCTATATCATCCAGCCGACCAATCCTCCGGCCGAGAACCTGATCGAGCTGTTGCTCCTGATGGATGCGGCCCGACGAGCCAGTGCAGCCCGGATCACCGCGGTGATCCCGTACTTCGGCTATGCTCGGCAGGATCGAAAGGATCAGCCGCGTGTGGCGATCTCCGCCAAGCTGATGGCGAACATGGTATCGACGGCAGGGGCAGATCGGGTGCTGGCAATGGATTTTCACCAGCACCAGCTTCAGGGGTTCTTCGACCTGCCGGTCGATCACCTCTATGCGGCACCGATCTTCGTGCAGCACTATCGACAGAAGCAGCTCGACGATGTCGTGGTGGTGGCACCTGATGTCGGGTCGGCCAAGATGGCGCGCGGGTTTGCCAAGCGACTCAACGGCTCGCTCGCGATCATCGACAAGCGACGCAGCGGGCCGAACAAGGCCGAGGCATTGCACGTGGTGGGCGACGTGGCGGGGAAGCACTGCATCATCCCCGATGACATGATCGACACCGGGGGGACGATGGCCGAGGCCGTCCATGCGCTCAAGCGCCTGGGTGCCAACGACATCTACATCTGCGCGACACACGCCCTGCTGTCTGGACCGGCAGTGGAGCGGCTCGCGTCTGCACCGGTGACCGAAGTGGCGGTCACCAACACGATCAACCTGCCGCCGGAGCGTCACTTTCCGGCACTCAAGGTGCTCTCCATCGCGGGACTCCTGGCCAAGGCGATCGGGTATACGCACAGTGACCAGTCGGTGAGTGCCCTCTTCGACTGAATGAACGACGGAGATTGTATGGAAGCAGTAACTCTGACCGCGGCCTCGCGGACGAACACCGGCAAGGGCGCCGCGCGCTCCCTTCGCCGTGACGGCAGGATCCCCGCGGTCATCTACGGCCACGGCCGGGATCCGCTTGCCCTCGACCTCGACGGACGGTCGGTCAGTCGGATGCTCGACGTCATTGGCGGCGAGACCGTGCTGATCGATGTCGCCATCGATGGCGCCGCACCGGTCCAGGCGATCGTGCGCGAAGTGCAGCGCAACCCGGTTCGCCGCACCGACGTCATCCACCTCGACCTGTATGCCATCGTGGCCGGCGAGCCGATCGTGGTCGAGGTCCCCGTCCACCTCGTCGGCACGCCCGACGGTGTCAGGAACCAGGGCGGCGTGATCGATCTTCACCTCCATCGCCTCACGATCAAGTGTCTGCCGAAGAACATCCCGGAGCACGTCGAGATCGATATCACCCGGCTCAAGGTCGGCGAGGCGATTCATGCCCGCGAATTGAGCGTTCCCGACGCCGAAATCCAGCACGAGGATGATGTGTCGATCGTCGGCGTCCTGGCCGCCAGGGTCGAGATCGAACCCGAGCCGGTCGAGGACGAGGCAGAGGCGGTCGGTCCTGAGGTCATCAAGAAGGGCAAGGCGGACGAGGACGAGGCGGACGACGAGAGCTGAGTGGCGAAGGCGATCGTTGGCCTCGGAAACCCCGGCGCCGAATACGAACGCACCCGCCACAACGCCGGCTGGCTCCTTCTGGACCATCTGGCGGCGCGTGGCGGTTTCGGTCCGTTCCGCAGGGCGGAACGGGCCGTAGCCACGACGGGGACGCTCAGCGGCGTCCCCGTTCGTTTGCTGAAACCGACGACCTACATGAACTTGAGTGGGGAGTCACTGCGGGCCCTCCGCTCGCCCAACTGGGATCCGGCGGAGGATCTGCTGGTCCTGGTCGACGAGACCGCCCTGCCGGTCGGGCGATTTCGACTTCGCGGCGCCGGGTCGGCGGGCGGACACAACGGGCTCAAGAGCATCGAGTCCCACCTCAGGCGACAAGACTACGCTCGACTCCGGATCGGGGTCGGGCCGAAGCCGCCCGAGTATGATGATCTGGCGGACTTCGTCCTCGGGCGATTCCGTCCCGAGGAGCGAGAGACCCTGAACGGGGTGCTTGATGAAATGGCCGATGCCGTCGAATGTTGGGCCAGTGACGGGATCGAACGTGCGATGACCCGATTCAATCATTCCTGACCCTTACCCACCGAGACCATGACCGACTCCTTGACCTTGTACGCCCTGGCCATCGGGCTCGCCGGCCTCGCCGCGACCGTGATCACCTTCCTGGCACTGCGGCGCCAGCCGGTCGGCTCCGCCGAGATGCAGGCCATCGCCACCGAGATTCAGCTCGGTGCCATGGCCTTCCTGCGCCGTGAGTACGCCTTCCTCATCCCCTTCCTGATCGTCGTCGCCGGCCTCCTCGCGTGGCTGGTCGGCACGAAGACCGGGGTCGCCTACATCCTCGGTGGCGTCGCCTCGATCGCCAGCGGGTGGATCGGGATGCGTGGCGCCACCATTGCCAACATCCGGACCGCCGAAGCCGCGCGCGGCAGTGGGCAGTCCGCGGCGCTTCGCGTCGCCTTCGGTGGTGGCTCGGTCATGGGACTCGCCGTCGCCTCGCTCGGACTCGCCGGCATCACCATCGTCTTCCTGGCGATCGGCAAGGTCGAATTCGCGAGCAACACGAAGCTCTTCGCCGAGATCATCTCGGGCTTCGCGATGGGCGCCTCGTCGATTGCGCTCTTCGCGAGGGTCGGCGGCGGGATTTTCACGAAGGCCGCCGACGTCGGCGCCGACCTGGTCGGCAAGGTTGAGGCCGGCATCCCCGAAGACGATCCCCGCAATCCGGCAACCATCGCCGACAACGTCGGCGACAACGTCGGCGACGTCGCTGGGCTCGGCGCCGACATCTTCGAGTCCTACGTCGGCTCGGTCATCGCGACGATCGCACTTGCCGCCACCTCGGTCCTGATTCCGGACCTGAACCGCAGCACCGCGATGCTGCTGCCGCTGGCCTTCATCACCGCTGGCCTCGTGGCCTCGCTGATCGGCGTGATGACCATGCGCGTCCTGGCCAAGGGCAATCCGGCGAACGCCCTGCGCTACGTGACCTTCATCGCCGCCATCCTCTTCCTCGCCTTCGCCTGGTATCTCACCAGCATCATGCCGCTCGGCATGACCCGCGCCGACGGAAGCCTGCTGCCGGCGATGGGTCCGTTCTGGGCCGTGCTCTCCGGCACCGTTTCCGGTATCCTCATCGGCCTGGTCACGGAGTATTACACGGCCGGCGGACCGGTGCGCCGGATCGCGCAGTCATCCGAGACCGGCCCGGCCACCAACATCATCGCCGGCCTCGCGGTCGGGATGGAGAGCTGCATCGTCCCCGTGCTGCTGATCTGCGGCGCCACCTACACGGCCTTCACGGTCGCGGGCCTCTATGGCATCGCGATCGCCGCGGTGGGCATGCTCGCGACGGTCGGTGTCACGATGTCGGTCGACGCATACGGCCCGATCGCCGACAATGCGGGGGGCATCGCCGAGATGACGCACCTCGGTCCCGAGGTGCGCGCGATTACTGATGGCCTCGACGCCCTCGGCAATACCACCGCCGCGATTGGCAAGGGCTTCGCCATCGGCTCGGCCGCGCTTACCGCGCTGGCGCTCTTCAGCGCCTACGCCTCGGCGGTCGGACTCACCCAGGAAGGGCTCAACCTGATCGACCCCATGGTCGTGATTGGGCTCTTCATCGGCGGCGTGATGCCGTTCTTCGTGGGTGCGCAGACGATGACCGCGGTCGGTCGTGCCGCTCAGGGCATGGTCGAGGAAGTCCGTCGGCAGTTCCGTGAGATCCCCGGCTTGCTCGAGGGCCGCGAGGGTGTTCGCCCCGACAGCGCGCGTTGCGTGGACATCTCGACCCGCGCAGCGCTCCGAGAGATGATTGTCCCCGGTGTCGCAGCGATCCTGGTGCCGGTGTCCACCGGGTACTTCTTCGGCGTCAAGACTCTTGGCGGCCTGCTCGCCGGCGCGACCGTTACCGGCGTGATGATGGCGCTCTTCATGGCCAACGCCGGCGGTGCGTGGGACAATGCGAAGAAGTACATCGAGGGCGGCGCCCACGGCGGCAAGGGCTCCGATCCGCACAAGGCAGCCGTCGTTGGCGATACGGTTGGCGACCCGTTCAAGGACACCAGTGGCCCGGCGATGAACATCCTCATCAAGTTGATGAGTGTGGTGAGCCTGGTGCTGGCGCCGTGGTTTGCGAGCTTGAACTAGCGCGGAAGTCAGAGATGAGAGAGGACTGTCTCCCTGAGCGAAGCGAAGGGGCGGAGTCGAGGAAGACACTGCCGCTTCGCTTCGCTCAGCGTGACACGACCCGTACCACTGCCCCATCGCGTTTCTCGTCTCTCGTATCTCGTCCCACTACTCAGGATCCACCTCTGCAATGCTGAGCCTCGGAATCGTCGGCCTCCCCAACGTCGGCAAATCGACCCTCTTCAACGCCCTGACCCAGGCTGGCGCACTGGTCGCGAATTATCCCTTCGCCACCATCGAGCCCAACACCGGCATCGTCGAGGTCCCGGATGAGCGGATCGAAGCGATCAGCGAGTTCGTGCATCCCGAACGGACGGTACCAGCGACCGTGCAGTTCGTAGACATTGCCGGACTCGTCAAGGGTGCCTCAGAGGGTGAAGGCCTGGGCAACCAGTTCCTCGCCAATATCCGCGAGGTCGACGCCATCGTCCAAGTCGTGCGCTGTTTCGCCGACGACGACATCCAGCATGTGATGGGTGGCGTCGATCCGGTCCGCGACAAGGAAATTGTCGAGACCGAACTGGCACTCGCCGATCTGGCCTCGCTCGAGAAGCGACTCGACAAGGCCAGCCGCACGGCAAAGACCGGTGACGCCACCGCCAAGGCGGAAAAGGCCGTGCTCGAGCGGTTGACCGACGCGCTTGGGGCCGGCCGGATGGCCAGGTCGGTCGAGCTCACCGATGCCGAGCGACTGGTGGTCAAGGGGTTCAACCTCCTGACCGCGAAGCCGGTGCTCTATGCCGCGAATGTGCGCGAGGAGGAGCTGGTCGACGGCAATGAGTACGTGAGCGCGCTCCGGACTGCGATGGCGGTCAGCGGGGAGATCGCCGATGTGGTCATCTTTTCGGCGAAGGTCGAGGCCGAACTCGCGGAACTCCCGGCCGAGGACCGCGACGAGTTCCTTGCGTCCCTCGGGGTCGACGAGTCAGGCCTCGACCGACTCGCGCGTGCTGCCTACCGACTGCTGGGCCTCCAGAGCTACTTCACGGCCGGCGAGAAGGAAGTGCGCGCGTGGACCGTTCGGCAGGGGGCCCGGGCACCCGAGGCTGCCGGCGTCATCCACTCCGACTTCGAACGTGGATTCATTCGCGCCGAGACGGTTGGCTACGATGACTTCATTCGGGTCGGCGGGTGGAAACCCGCACGGGAGCAAGGTCTGTCGCGCGCCGAAGGGAAGGAGTACCTCGTGAAGGATGGTGACATCATGCTTTTCCGCTTCAACACATGAGCCGTTCGATGAATCGAGCCAACCCGTTGCAGGTGACCGCCGCCCTCGGACTGATCCTCACCGCCGCATGCGGGGGGGGGAGATCCGATGCGTCCACGGCAGCCCCGGTCGAGCGACACCTCGACGCCGCCACGCTCGCGGCCCTGCCGGTCGACACGCTGGCCGCCGGCCACCGGGTCTGTCTCGCCACCGGCTATGACGCCTGCCCACTGCATTTCGCGATGGCGATGCGGCTGAGTGATGCGGAGATTGCGCTCTGGGAACCCGGGCATTCGATCGGGATCCTGCACGCGGACGATTCCATGCCACAGGCACTCGCAGGGTTCGCCAGACCTGGTGCGCCCTATCCCACCGTGATGGCGATCCGGAAGCGTGGCAACGGTTACGAGGTGATCGATGTCGAATCCGGCGAATACGGCCTGGTGCGTCTCGACGCGGACGGTCGGCAGGTGGAGCGCACCCGACTCCTGCAGGTCGGTGCCCTGGCCACGATGGGCTATTCGGCTGGCGAACCGGTCCTGCAGGACTTCACCGGCTGGCAAAATGGCCAGCCGGGGATGCTCACGGTCCGGCGACTCAAGGCACCGACGGATTCAATCGGCACCCTCATGCTCCAAGTACCGGTGCCATGGATGCAGCATGGCAGTGAGACAGGCCCTTCCCCACGACCCTTCTTTGCCGCCTCGCCGCTCTGGACGCGCTTGGCCGGTGGTGACCTCGTCTGGTCTCCCGGAAGCGAATTCCGAATCGAACGGCGCGCACCAACCGTGACTGGCAAAGTGAAGTGGGTGCTCACCGGACCTGGTGGTCCGCCAGTGACAGCACGCGACCTTGACCTCCGGGAAGCCACGATCCGCGAGGCGCTGTCGGGCGTCCCGTTTGCCAACGAAGAGTTCGACCAGATGCGCACGCGGTCGGATTCCACCGTCCCGCCACTCAGTGGTTTCGTGCCGCTCCCCGATGGCGGCCTGCTCGTCATGGGTCCCCTTGCGCCGAGTCAGCCCACCACGACCTGGATCCGGCTGGACAAGGATGGCGCACCGGTGAGTCGGTTCGAACTCGACACCCGCGCCCGCGTCATCCTCGCGGAGGGCGATTCCGTGCTGGTGCACCGTCCGACCTCCTCGGAGCCGTGGGAAGTGATCTGGATGAGGCTGCAACGCTAGACGAGAAACGAGCAGCGAGATGCGAGCAGCGCGGGGCTAGACTTCGAAGTGATCTACTCTCGTAGGGCCTTCCGGCTGGTCCTGGTACTCACGTGCCTCGGTTCTGGCATGGCAGTCCCCGAAACCGTCGCCGCCCAGCGTCCAGTCGATCGCGAACTCCTCGACCGAGCAGACGGGAGCATCGGACGGGTCGACAGCATGCCTGCTCCCGATTCTGTTCAAGACAAGGTGAGCCAGGACATGCTCACTGGCCTCGCCGAGCTCGACGCCTTCGTCGCCCGAAACGACCGCAGAAGCGTGGAGCGCGCACTCGAACGGTTCGCGCGCTCCAGTGTGAGACGGCCAGAATGGGGCTGGCCCGACTACGCGTTCGCGCATGCCTTTCTCCTGCTCCACGACACCGGCAGCCCCACGATCGCCTCGGCCGGCTCGCGACTCGGCGAGCCGCACATCGATGCGATGTGGCGTCATCTCACCCTCGCGCTCTCGCGCGATCCCACCCTCGCGCCTGCCCGGACCATGCTGAGCGACCTGCTGAGCGAGATGGGTGACAGGGCGCTGACCACGAGGATGGTCGACCTGCTCCGGACGGAGGTGACCCGACCCGACGCACGAGCGACTGCCTACGTCGCATGGGCCCGCTACCAACGCGGACTTGGCCTGCCCGATCTGGCACTCGCCATCCTTCAGGCGGCATTGGACGCCGGCGCCGACTCCTCGGTCGTGGCACTCGATCGGGCGTATGCGCTCGCCTCGCTGGGTCGACTCGCGGAAGCCGCTGCAGCTTATCGCGACGGCCTCTTGCACATCGGACCGGCCGGTCGCGATCGGTACACGCAGGACCTCGGCTGGACCGTACCTCCCGACCTTTTTGACCACTACGACACCCTCGACGATTCGAGCGCCGCAGAGGCCATTACACGGTACTGGGGTGCTCCAGCCGGACGTCTGGAGGCGCACCTCGCGGCCTGGGCCATCGCCCACGATCGTTATCGCATCATGACGCCCTGGTATCGTCCACTTTTCAGCTCGATCGACCACGCGTTCGACTACGTCCATCACTCCTGTGGGGGCGAAGTGCTCGCGATCGAGGAGGTCCCTCCGATCGGCTTCATCCCACTTCCCGGGGATGTCAGGCAGGGTGAACCGCTCCTCGATGTTCGGGGGCTCCTGATGCTCCAGCACGGCATGCCCGACCTCTGGATTGGTCGCGGTGTCACATCGGATTCCGGAATCGTCCCCACACCACACCCCTCCACACTCACGGATGCGCTGCAGGGCACAATATTGTCAGCGGCCTCGGAGGCATGGGTCTACCGGATTCCCGGCGGCTTTCGACTCTACGCCCTCCGCACCGATCGACCCCGCCCGTTGGGATCCCACGTGGTCGATTGGGATATTGCGCGGGTGTGGCAGGCGATGCAGGCAATGCTGCGAGACCCGGAGGCGTGCCCTGCAGCAAACAGTCAACCCGTGACGGCAGGACCGACCATGGACGACTCCAGATGATGATGCAGCGTGGTCGCCGCCTTGCCCTGATGGCAGCGGTCCTCGTGTGGGGATTCCATCCACCGAGTATGCATGCCCAGCAATCAGGCGACCGGCAGCTCCTCCAACGACTCGACGACGCGATTCCTCCAGGCCTCCTCCCGGAAGTCCCCGAGGGCCGAGACGCCGTCACGCGCGAGATGCAGACCGGGTATGCCGATCTTGCAGCCGGGATACGCGACACCGATCCCAGCGCACTCGAGCATGCGCTGTTCCGTTTCAATGCGGCGAGCGCACGCCGCTCCGCATGGGGCTGGCCCGACTATGCACTCGCTCGCGCACTCGTGCTTGTGCACGCGCAGGAGCTGCCACAGCGACCCTCCGCCGGAGTCCGCGAAGGCGAGGGATACCTCGAAGCCGCGATGCGTCACCTCGAGGAAGCGCTCCGTCGCGACCCGGACTTGCGACCGGCCCGCAACTTGTTGGTCGCCATCACCGTGCCGAGTGGCGATCGCGAACTACGCGCGGACATCCGCGCCGCGCTCGCTCGCGAAATCGCCCGCCCCGATCCGCTCCCGGGGGAGCTCACCGTCTGGGCGCGCGACCTCCGCCGACTCGGCGCCTACGACAGTGCACTCACCGCGTTCGACCGGGCGCGCGACCTCGGGTTCGACGGTGGCATCATTGCGCTCGAACGAGCGCGAACCCTCGCCGCGTTGAACGACCTCACCACCGCACAACAGTCCTACTGGGACGGACTTCCCGGTCAGTCGCCCGCCGCTCGAGCGGTGTACCGTCAGGACCTCGGCTACATCTTGCTGCCGGATTCGTTAGCGGTCTTCGACTCCGTTCCCGCCAATGCGGTGCAACGGTGGCTCACGAGTTTCTGGGCCGAGCGCGACGCGGCCACTGCGGAGCCATCGGGCAGCCGACTCCGGGAGCATCTCCGTCGCTGGGCCTTCGCGTTCGAGAGGTACCGGGTGACGCGACCGTGGCGCACCAACATCTACACGAGAGTGGATTTCGGATTCGACCCCATCTCCGGTTGTATCAGTAGCGTGGCGGACTTCTACAACCGGTTGCCCATCCATCCCCCGTCGCTCCCCGGTGACCTTCGCGAGACCGAAGCTCTTTTGGATCACCGGGGCCTGGTCTACATGAAGCATGGCCAACCGTTCGCCGGTCTCGCCCCCGTCTTGAGCTCCGAGCTCGAACCGGAGCGCGACCTCAGCCAAGTCGGCGGGGACCCCCAGGGTCAGGAAGAGATCCGGCTCGCCGAGTCGATGTCTCGGACCGAGATCTGGATCTACTGGATCGAAGGCGCATGGAGAGTGCTGACGTTTCGCGGGAGCAATGCCCTCGGCCGCAACGCGGCGACGACCCTGTCCAGTTTCCTGCCGCCGCAGAACGCAGGGGCATGGCTCACCCTCGCGGCATACTTGCCCGAGTATCAGGCCGCGGCGAACCAGGTGGCCAACTACCATGGCATCCAGCCGATCACCTGCCTCTCCGATGTTCGCGACGCGATCGCGCACCACCGGGTGGACGCAAATGTTGGCATTGACACCGATAGTGACATGCCACCAATCACCGAGCCGTGGAACGCATCCACGCGATTCTTTGGGCTCGGACACGGCGATGACGGGACCAACCGGGCCCTGATCACCTTCGCGCTGCCACTCGACAAGATGCGTGGCGATTCGCTGGCCGAAGGGCGTGTCACCCGACAGGCTCGGTTCCGGATCGTGGCCTACCGACCTGTTGATGGGGCACGGGTGGAGCTCGACACGACGCGAACGTTCATCACGACCGACGCGCCGAAGGGAGGCTTCGCGACGAGTTGGTTCGAGATGCCGCTTCAACCGGGGAGTTGGCAGGTCGCTGTGCGCGTCCGTCAACCGGGCGACACCACCGATCACCTCTACGCGCTCCGCCGAAAGCTCGTGGTCGATGGCGCCCCGACGCTCTCGCTCAGCGATATCGTGACAGGCACGGCCGGCAACGCACCGTGGCGAGCGCCCGACGGCCCCTTCCCCGTGAACACATTGGGTACCTGGCCCCACGGGCGCAGTGCCGAACTCTGGTACGAGGTCCGTGGCCTCCGTACCGGAGATGAGTACACGACGAACATCTCCGTCACGCCGGTCGGCAAGAAGTCGGATCGCAGTATTACCGTGACAACCTCCGACCGCGCGACCGCCCCCGTGACCACGGTCCGGCGCACCCTCGGTCTCGATCGGCTCACGACCGGTCGCTACCTGCTCCAGGTGACGATCACCGCTACCGGGCACACCGCGATGCGCGAGCAGGAGGTGGTGGTGGTGGATTGAGGAGAAACGCAGCTGTCATTGCGAGGGCTTGTCACGCCGAACGGAGTGAGGCGACGGAGCCGAGGGGATGGTACGAGAACCACGCTTACCCCCTTCGCTACGCTCGGGGTGACACTCACGTCTCACTTCTCACTTGCCTCCCAGCCCTCCTGCAACTAACCTTGCCCCATGCTGACCAGCCAGAGTCACCGCCATCATCATCATCATCATGCACCGGAACACGGGGCGGGTTGAGGATATGCGGCGCCTGACAGGCGCATCGTAGCAAGCCATCAACGCCGACCCCCGGGTCGGCGTTCGTGCGTTCCAGGCGCAGCGAGGTCGTCCCGACACCTTTTCCGAGGACACCACGTGAGCCCCAATCTGGACGCCGGAACACTCCGCATCGCTCTCCCCAAGGGACGGATGCAGGCCGAGGTCTTTGCCCTGCTCGATGCCGCAGGGCTATCCGTCAGGATGGGCAGCCGTGCCTATCGGCCGACCATTGCCGCCGGCCGCTTCGATGCCAAGATCCTCAAGCCGCAGAACATCATCGAGATGCTGGTCGCCGGCTCGCGTGACATCGGCTTCGCCGGTGCCGACTGGGTCGGCGAGATCGGTGCGGACCTGGTCGAACTCCTCGACACCGGCCTCGATCCGGTCCGGCTGGTGACAGCGGCACCCGACGAGCTGCTCGTGGACGGCGCGCTCCCCGCGCAACTGCTCCGGGTTGCGACGGAGTATCCGCGCACGGCAGCGCGATGGATCGCCGAGTCAGGCATCGAGGCGCGTGTGGTTCGATCATTCGGGGCCACTGAGGTCTTCCCGCCGGACGATGCCGATGTGATCATCGATAACACCGCGACAGGCGCGACGCTCGCGGCCAACGGGCTCACGATCATTGCGACCGTCGCCACCTCGTCCACGCGACTCTATGCCAATCCCGCCACACTCGAGGACACCGCACGGCGCGCCGCTGTCGAGGGCATGGTCATGCTCCTCCGTTCGGTGCTCGACGCCCGCCAGCGCGTGATGATCGAGCTCAATGTCGCCGCACCGCAGCTTGAGGCGGTCTGTGCGCTCCTGCCATGCATGCGCGAGCCCACAATTGCCACGTTGCACGACAATGCTGGTTTCGCAGTCAAGGCCGCCGTCGCCCGCGACATCCTGCCCGCCCTGGTGCCTCGCATCAAGTTGGCAGGTGGCTCGGACATCGTGATCTCACCCATCGCCCAAATCGTGCCGTGACGGTGCCCACCATCAATCCGACCGTCGCCGGCGTGACCGGCTACCTGGTGCCACGCCATCCGGCGCCGATCGACCTCGACCTCACCGGCACCGAGCTCCCCCCCCTTGATCCTGGCGCGCTGGCGGCGGCGCTCGCCGATGCTGCGGGCACCGGCTGGCAATATCCACGGACCACCGGCGCTGAGGCGACACTCGCCCTGGAGTACGGCGTCGACCCTGCCCGAGTGATGCTCGGTGCGGGAAGTGATGATCTCCTCGAACGAGCCTTCCGCTGCATGCTGAGCGCCGGCTCGGAAGTGATCCTCACCGATCCGACCTTCGAGATGCTGGCGCGCTACGCGATGCTCAACGGTGCCACGACCCGGTCAGTTCCCTGGCCCGATGATGCCTTGCCGACGGATGCGTTGATTGGAGCGGTGACGTCGGCAACCGCCATCATCGCGATCGTCACCCCGAACAATCCGACCGGGACGACCGCGAGCACCTTGGCGCTGCTCGAGATCGCGCGACGGCATCCGTCGGTCGTGGTGGTTGTCGATGGTGCGTATGTGGAGTTCGGGGACGACGATCCGCTGCCGGCACTCGCGGCGGAACCGAATGTCCTGCTCACACGCACCCTGTCGAAGGCCTGGGGCCTGCCCGGCCTCCGAGTCGGGTTCGCTATCGGTCCTGTAACGCTCGTTGCCGCGATGCGGCGCGCGGGAACCCCCTACCCGGTCGCCACACCCGCACTCGAGGCAGCACTGGCAATCCGTGCAACCTCGACGCCACTGATGCGTCGTCGCGTCGAGGCGATCCGCGCCACGCGAACCCGGATGCTTGCCACTGCCGCGACCCTCGGCCTCGAACCGACGGCCTCCGACGCCAACTTCATTTGTACCGCGATTCCGCGCGCCGCTTGGCTGCGCGACGGACTCGCCGGACTCGGCATCGGCGTGCGATGGCTCCCCGGTATGCCTGACCGCGTCCGAATGACCTGCCCACTCGACGACACCGAAACGCGTCGACTGGAATCGGCACTCGCGGCGGTGCTCTTGCCCGAGGCGTTGCTGCTCGACATGGACGGCGTGATTGCCAACGTCTCTACCTCATACCGGACCGCGATCATCGAGACCGCTGCCGAGTTCGGGGTGACAGTGACCGCGGCCGACCTTACCGCCAGGAAGGCCGCGGGGAATGCCAACGACGATTGGGCACTGACCCACGAGCTGATCATCGCCGGTGGCGGGGAGGCATCGTTGTCCGACGCAACACAGGCATTCGAGGAGCGATACCAAGGAACCCCCGAGGCCCCGGGGCTCCGCCGAACCGAATCGCTGATCGGCAATCGCGACCTGCTCGTCCGACTCGCCGAACGGCTTCCGCTTGCGATCGTGACGGGTCGACCCCGCATCGATGCCGAGCGATTCCTGGTCGAGAACAGCCTTGCGGACCTGTTCCAAGTCGTGATCGCCCGCGAGGCGGGGCCCCTCAAGCCCGACCCCTTCCCGGTTCGCGAGGCGCTGCGCCTCCTCGGTGTCTCCCGCGCCTGGATGATCGGCGACACACCGGATGACCTGCGCGCAGCCCGAGCCGCTGGCGTGGTGCCGATCGGCATCATCGCCCCCGGCGATGCATTCGCACGAACGGCCCCTGCCCTCAGCGAGGCCGGCGCCGCACGCGTACTCACCACCCTCGAGGAACTCTTCGCATGCCTATCCTGACTCCGCGCGAAACCAAAATCACGCGCACCACGCGCGAGACCGACATCACGCTTCGGCTCAACCTCGATGGCACCGGGCAGTGCAGCATTGCCACCGGGATCGGCTTCCTCGATCACCTGCTGACCGCCCTCGCCTTCCATGCCCGGTTCGATCTCGAGCTCACCTGTCAGGGCGATCTGGAGATCGACGACCACCACACCGCCGAGGATTGCGCGCTTGTCCTGGGCGAAGCGGTGGCCACGGCACTGGGAGATCGGGTGGGCATCGCGCGGTTCGCGAGCGCCTATGCACCACTCGACGAGGCGCTGGCCCGGAGCGTGGTCGATATCTCGGGTCGACCATTCGCACGAGTTGAGCTCGGACTCGTGCGAGACACAATCGGCACACTCGCGACCGAGAACGTCACCCACGTGCTCCAGTCGTTTGGCACCGCGGCACGACTCACGCTCCATGTCGATGTGCTGGAGGGCACCAACGATCACCACAGGGCGGAGGCCGCCTTCAAGGCCACCGCCTTGGCGCTGCGCGACGCCGTTCGCCGCACCGGTGAGACCGCGGTGCCGAGTACCAAGGGCACCCTCGGATGACGAGTGAGATCGTCGTGGTCCGAACCGGCAGCGCGAATCTCGCATCCGTCCTCGCCGCACTCCGGCGATTGGGCGCCCTGCCTCGTCTCTCCAACAACGCGGACGAGGTGCGGCAAGCCGATCGACTGGTACTCCCAGGCGTCGGATCATTCGGTGCCGCCAGCACCAACCTCCGGCACGCCGGCCTCGCCGACGCGCTGACCGACCGAGTGCGCTCCGGTGCGCCGTTCCTCGCCATCTGCCTCGGCCTGCAGCTCCTTGCCGAAGGCAGCGACGAGTCACCTGAGGCAAGCGGGCTTGGCATAGTCCCGGGCCAGGCCACGCGACTACCGGACACGGTTCGTGTCCCGCAGCTCGGCTGGAACAGGGTCACGCCGACCAGCGGTGACCCCATCCTCGAACCCGGATATGCGTATTACGCCAACTCGTACGCGCTCACCACGCCGCCTGTGGGATGGACCCACGCGACGACCACGCATGGCGCACCATTCGTTGCGGCGATATCTCGGGGTCCGCAACTCGCCTGTCAATTTCATCCGGAATTGTCCGGGCAGTGGGGCCATGACTTGCTCGCCCGTTGGTGGGCTGCATGCTGACGCGGCGGATCATCCCCTGCCTCGACACGCGGGACGGTCGTGTGGTGAAGGGCGTCCGATTCCAGGGGCTCCGTGACGCCGGTTCGCCGGTCGAGCTCGCCGCCCGCTACGAACGGGAGGGTGCCGACGAGATCGTGATCCTCGATGTCGTCGCCACCGATCGCGGGCGTGATCACGCGCTCGAGACCGTGCGCGCCGTGCGCGAGGTGCTCAGCATTCCCCTCACCGTCGGCGGTGGCGTCCGCGAGGTACGTGATGCCGAGCGGCTGCTCGAGGCCGGCGCCGACAAGGTCGGGGTCAACAGCGCCGCCTCCGACGACCCGGCCCTGCTCGAGCGACTCGCTCACACCTTCGGGGTGCAATGCGTCGTGCTCGCCATCGATGCCGCAACCACGGCCGACGGGTGGCGCGTGTTCAAACGCTCGGGGAGCGAGGGTACCGGACGCGACGCGGTGGAGTGGGCCATTGAGGGGACGCGGCGTGGTGCCGGCGAGATCCTGCTGACCAGTATCGACCGCGACGGAACGCGGTCAGGCTACGACCTCGCACTCCTTTCTGCCGTGTGTCACGCTGTCGGTGTACCGGTCGTCGCCTCCGGTGGTGCGCGGAGCGTGGAGGACCTGATCGCCGCGGTCGAGGCCGGTGCCGATGCCGTCCTCGCGGCGTCGATGTTCCACGATGGCGACACCACGGTCGCCCTCGTCAAGCAGGCGATGCAGCAGCACGGATTGGAGATCCGCCAGTGATCGTGCCCTCCATCGACCTGCAGGGTGGTCAGGTCGTCCAACTCATCGGCGGTCACGAGCGTGCCCTCGCTGCGGGCGACCCGTTGCCCTGGCTTACCCGCTTTGCCGTGGCCGGCGAGGTCGCGGTGATCGATCTCGATGCCGCAATGGGAACCGGTTCGAACCGAGAGCTGATTGCCGAACTCGTCCGCATCGCACCCTGCCGAGCTGGGGGGGGGATCAGAGACTACGAGACGGCGCGGAGCTGGCTCGACCAGGGTGCCGCGCGGATCATCATTGGCACCGCCGCGGAACCGGCGCTGCTGCGTCGGTTGCCACGCGAGCGGGTGATCGTTGCGCTCGATGGTCGGGATGGCGAGGTGGTGGTCGAGGGCTGGCAGACGGCGACGGGGAGGCAGGTGCTTGATCGCGTCGCCGAACTGCGAGATCTCGCCGGGGGATTCCTGGTCACCTTCGTCGAGCGCGAGGGGCGCCTCGCCGGTACCAATCTCGAGGCCGCACGCCAGATCGTGGCCGCAGCCGGGTCGGCCCGCGTGACCATCGCCGGTGGGATCACCACGCCCGACGAAATTGCGGTGCTCGACGCGCTCGGTGCCGACGCCCAGGTCGGGATGGCTCTCTACACCAACCGCATGTCACTCGCCGAGGCGATCGCGGCACCCCTCACGAGCGACCGTCCCGACGACCTTTTTGCCACAGTGGTGGTCGATGAGCACGGCACCGCGCTCGGACTGGCGTGGAGTAACGCTGCGTCCCTCAATGCCGCCGTCACCACCCGCCGCGGCGTCTATCACTCGCGCCGCCGTGGACTGTGGGTGAAGGGCGAAACCTCCGGTGCCACGCAGGAGTTGTTGCGGGTTGATCTCGATTGTGATCGCGACGCCCTCCGGTTCACCGTCCGCCAGCACGGCGAAGGGTTCTGTCACACCGGGTCGGCGACCTGCTGGGGCGAGGCTCCACCACTCACGGCGCTCGAACACACGATCCAGTCACGCTCGGGGTCGGCACCACCTGGCTCGTATACTCGGCGACTCCTCGATGACCCTGCCCTGCTCGCCGCAAAGCTGTGCGAGGAGGCCGGCGAACTTGCCGACGCCAGCTCGCCGGTACACGCCGCGGAGGAGGCCGCCGACCTCATCTATTTTGTGATGGTCCAGATGCAGCGCCACGGCGCCACCCTCGCGGATGTCGAACGAGTCTTGCGGCGTCGATCACTTGGTGTGACGCGGCGCGCAGGCGACGCCAAGCCGGAGAAGTCCGCATGACCGATGTCGTGTTTCCCGATCGCACACTCGACGAGTTGCTCGCGCGCCCACGCGCGGCGCTCGACGCCGAGACCCTGCGTCGAGCCGCGGAGAT
>JBBSPX010000032.1:0-20272 GCA_038258395.1 Gemmatimonadales bacterium
CGCCATGACGGCCGACTTCGATTCGCTTGAAGCGATAGCGCGCGTCGCCAAGGTGCCCGCCGACGCGGTGGTGCACCTTGCCGCGATGGCCTCGGGCGCGGCGGCCCGACGTGATCCCGAGGCCGCAATGCGGATCAACGGCACAGCCTCGGTTTTGCTGTTCCAGCAACTGCACGAATTCGCCAACGCCCCCCGCCTGCTCTACGTCTCGACCGGAGAGGTCTACGGCGCGGGGCACGACACGGCGATCGACGAGGAGGTCATCCCCCACCCGGTCTCCCCGTACGCTGAGAGCAAGCTGTGTGCGGAAGAGGCGCTGATCGAGATGGACGAGGCGTGCGTGTTCGACTTCATGATCGCACGGCCCTTTCCGCACACCGGGCCGGGTCAGGCACCGACCTATGTCCTGCCGGCGTTGGCCAAGCGAATCCGCGACGCGGCCCGAACAGGCGAGCCTGAGATCGCGGTCGGCAACCTCGATGTGGTCCGGGATTTTCTCGACGTTCGCGATGTGGTGCAGGCCTATCTGCAGCTCCTTGAGCACGGGGAGTCGGGGAGCTGTTACAATGTCGCCAGCGGGACGGGGCAGCATCTGGGCCGCTGCGTCGAGATGCTGGCCGAACGGATCGGTGCCCACGTCCGGCCGATGGTCGATCCCGCTCTGGTCCGGCCGGCCGATATTCCGGTCTTGATCGGCGATGCCACACGGCTTCGCTCGCTCACGGGCTGGGCCCCGCTCTACACCTTTGAACAGACACTCCAGGATCTCGTTGATGCCCAAGCGGACTGATATCTCCTCGATTCTCCTCATCGGTTCCGGGCCGATCGTCATCGGGCAGGGCGCGGAGTTCGACTACTCCGGGACGCAGGCGGTGCGTGCGCTCAAGGAGGAGGGATATCGGGTCATCCTGGTGAATTCGAATCCGGCCACGATCATGACGGATCCGGAGCTCGCCGACGCGACCTATATCGAGCCGGTCACCGCCGAATGGGTGGCAAAGGTCATCGAACGCGAGCGACCCGATGCGCTGCTCCCGACGATGGGTGGTCAGACCGCGCTCAATGTCGCGATGGATCTCGTCAAGGATGGCACACTCGAGAAGTACGGTGTCGAATTGATCGGCGCCAATGAACGTGCGATTCGTGTCGCGGAAGATCGCTCGGAATTTGCCGACGCGATGCGACGGATCGGACTCGCCACACCAGCAGGCACGGTGGCCCGCACGGTCGAGGAGGGACTCGCTGCGGTCGAGGCCACGGGCTACCCCGCGATCCTGAGGCCATCCTACACGCTTGGCGGTACCGGTGGCGGCATCGCATACAATCGCGAAGAGTTCGTCACGATGCTCGCCCGCGGGCTCTCGCTCTCACCGGTGGGTTCGGTGTTGGTGGAGCGGAGCATCATCGGCTGGAAGGAATTCGAGCTCGAGGTGATGCGCGATGGCGCGGACAACGTGGTGATCGTCTGCTCGATCGAGAACATCGATCCGATGGGGGTGCACACCGGGGACTCGATCACCTGTGCGCCGGTGATGACGCTCTCGGACCGAGAGTACCAGGCCATGCGCGATGCCTCGATCCAGATCATTCGCGAGATTGGCGTCGCCGCCGGTGGCTGCAACATCCAGTTCGCCGTGGATCCGGAGACGGGCGAACAGCTCGTCATCGAGATGAACCCGCGCGTCTCCCGATCGTCGGCCCTCGCCTCGAAGGCCACCGGCTTTCCGATCGCACGCATTGGCGCCAAGGTCGCTGTCGGGTACACCCTGGATGAACTGCCGAACGACATCACCAAGGTCACGCCCGCCTCGTTCGAGCCAGTGCTCGATTACGTCGTCGTCAAGATCCCGCGCTTCGCCTTCGAGAAGTTCCCGGCCGCATCTCCCGAGCTGACCACGCAGATGAAGTCGGTCGGCGAGGCGATGGCGATTGGACGCACCTTCAAGGAGGCGTTCCAGAAGGGCTTTCGGGGACTCGAGATCGGCCGCGCCGGCTGGATGGTCGGCGAGGGGCCACTCGACGATCGGTTGAGCGCCGACGACCGTGCCACCCTGCTCTCCGCCGTCCGACGCCCGACGCCGGAACGTCCCTTCCAGATCAAGCGCGCTCTGGTCGCGGGCGTCACCGTGGCCGAGTTGCATGAGGCCTCGGGCATCGACCCCTGGTTTCTGCACCAGTTCGCCGAACTGGTGGCGATCGAGGACGAGTGGATCCAGCACGAATTCGGGGACGACGACGATGCGGATCGGCGCCTGCTCCGACGCCTCAAGCGTGACGGCTTCTCCGACGCCCAGCTTGCCGATCTCAAGTCGCTCCCCGAGTCGCAACTCCGGAAGACGCGCCACCGGCTCGGACTCCGGCCCGTGTACAAGACCGTCGACACCTGTGCCGGCGAGTTCCCGTCGAGCACGCCCTACCTCTACTCCTGCTGGGACGAGGAGAACGAGGCGGGCCCCCTCGAAGGCGAGACGCGACCCACGGTGATGATCCTTGGCAGTGGACCCAATCGGATCGGCCAAGGCGTCGAGTTCGACTACTGCTGCGTCCGCGCGACGCTCGGCTTCCGCGAATACGGCTACCGGACCGTGATGGTCAACTCGAATCCCGAGACGGTCTCCACCGACTTCGACATTTCCGACGTGCTCTACTTCGAGCCCCTCACCCTCGAGGATGTGCTCGAGATCGTGCACATCGAGAAGCCGATCGGCGTCGTGGTGCAGCTCGGTGGCCAGACGCCGCTGAAGCTCGCTCGGGACCTCGAGGCCGCGGGTGTCACGATCCTCGGCACCTCGCCCGACGCGATCGATCGCGCCGAGAATCGGAAACGCTTCGAGGAACTGGCCAACGAACTCGGAGTCCGACAACCCGAAGCTGGCACGGCCGAATCGATCGATGGTGCGATTGCCGTTGCCACCCGGATCGGCTACCCCGTCCTGGTCCGTCCGAGCTACGTGCTCGGCGGACGCGCCATGCGTATCGTCTACGACCACGATGAGCTGCGCGAGTTCTTTGGCGAGGCGGCGCGCGTTGCCCCCGGACACCCGGTGCTGATCGACTCGTTCCTCGAAGATGCCTTCGAGGCCGATGTCGATGCGATCTCGGATGGCGAGCGCGTGGTCATCGGCGGCGTGATGCAGCACATCGAGGATGCCGGCATTCACTCCGGTGACTCGGCCTGCGTGCTGCCACCGTACCTGATCACCGAGGATCAGGTCAGTGAGATGCGCGAGACGACCCGCAAGTTCGCGCTGGCTTTGGGTGTGGTGGGGCTGATCAACGTGCAGTACGCCGTCAAGGATGGCGTGGTCTACGTGCTCGAGGTGAACCCGCGGGCGTCGCGTACCATCCCGTTCGTGAGCAAGACGACCGGTGTCCCGCTCGCCAAGCTTGCCGCCGCGGTGATGGCAGGGCACAAGCTCGTGGATCTCGGGCTCACTGATGATCCGCTCCAGCCGTACGTCGCCGTGAAGGAGGCGGTCTTCCCGTTCGCCAAGTTCCCGGGCGTCGATGTCCGACTCGGACCGGAGATGCGCTCGACCGGTGAGGTGATGGGCATCGCCGATTCGTTCGGGATGGCGTTCGCCAAGTCCCAAGCGAGTGCCGGCGGCGAGTTGCCGCTCGAGGGTACGGTGTTCGTCACCGTCAACGACCACGACAAGCCGACCGTCGTCCCAATCGCACGCCGATTCTCCGAGCTCGGCTTCACGGTGATCGCGACCGCGGGCACCGCCAAGTACCTCCGTCAGCGTGGCGTCCCCGCCGAAACGGTGCTCAAGGTCTACGAGGGTCGCCCGAACGGAATCGACCTGATCGTCTCGGGCAAGGTGCACCTGCTGGTGAACACGCCACTCGGCAAGCTCACGCAACACGACGACTACTCGATGCGCCGAGCGGCCCTGCAACACGGCGTGCCGTACACGACCACCATGTCGGCTGCCTCGGCAGCGTGTGACGCGATCATCGCGCTCAAGCATCGCCCGGGTGAGGTGCGATCACTGCAGGAGTGGCACGCCCTGGCGCGCGAGTCCGCCGCGACATGAGCACCGCGCGGAATGCCGGTTTCGTTGCGGCATTGCAGGAGCGCGTGCAGGGGAACGTGCGCGCCGAGGAGTCGCTCGCGCGCTGGAGCACATACCGGATCGGTGGACCCGCTACGGTGTTGATGCCGTCGAACGCCGAGGATGTTGCTGTGGCGCTTCGGCTGGCGAGTGAGCACGGGGTGCCGTGGTTCGCACTCGGGCTCGGCAGCAACCTGCTCTTCCCCGACGCCGGACTCAATGCACTGGTGATCCGAATGGGGAAGGGGGTCGACCGGCTTGATCAGGCCGGCACGCGCTGGACGATCGGCGCCGGATTGCCGCAACCGCTTGCCGCCAAGCGCACCGCCCAGGCCGGCATGGCCGGGATCCACAAGATGGTCGGCGTGCCTGGCAGCGTTGGGGGGGGGATCGTGATGAATGCCGGTTGTCACGGCGCGGAGTGGCGCGATGTGGTGGAGTCGGTGCTGGTGGTGGATGTTGCGGGGCAGGATCGGGTCGTGCCGGCCGCCGAGGCCGGGTTCAGCTACCGCCGGAGTGCGCTGGGAAAGGTCGTGGTGCTCGAGACCACGGTTGTCCTCGAAGAGGTCGAGCCGACGACGCTGGTCGAGGAGACCGAGGCGCTCTACCGCTGGCGGCGTGACGAGACACCGTTCAACCAACCGTGCTGTGGCAGCGTCTTCAAGAACCCAGTGCTTCCGGCCACCTGGAAGGATGGCGACCCCCGCACGGCCGGCCAGCACATCGAGGCGACCGGCCTCAAGGGATTGATGGTTGGCGGGGCCCAGGTCTCGCCGATGCACGCCAACTACTTCATCAACACCGGCGGTGCGACGGCCGCTGATGTGACCGACCTTATGGACATGGTGCGCCAGCGGGTCCACGATCGGTGGGGCGTGATGCTTGAGCCCGAGGTGAAAAGAATCCGGGTGGACGGGGCGATGGAGCACCAATCATGACACGCGTGCCTCAAAAACCTGGTCCTTCGTCACCCGCATCATGACCTCCATGAGACTGACTCCATCTGTCTGGACCTTGGCGACGTCTAGCCTACTGCTCCTCGCGGCGTGCAGTGGATCACCCTCCAGTCCGGGTGCGGAGAATTCCTTCCACATGGCCGCGAAGATCAATGGCAGGAGTTGGCGCGCAGCATCCAGTTCCATCAAGGCCGAGGCCAACACCTCCGGGCTCCCTGGTCGCCTCAGTTTTGTTGGCGGGGATGCTGAATCGGAGACCGGTGCGGTGGCGATTGGCGCCGGGTACATCTCCGGGCCAGGTACGTATCCGTTGGGGGTGAACGGCGAGTCGGTTGCAGGTGGCGGGATGACATTCCTCCGGGGTGACGGAGTGTTCTGGGCCACTCCGGGGATCGCTGAGTCGGGGACGTTGACGGTGCTTTCCCTGGACCAGCATCGGATCACCGGTACCTTCTCCGGTCGACTGGTGCGAGCGTTCGAACCGAGCGGGAACGATACCATGCGCATCACTGATGGCACGTTTGCCGTCCCGGTGAACCCCGGGTTCACGCTGCCGGGCGGCGACGATACCGGCTCACGGTTCTCGGTTGCCTTCGGGCCAGACACGTGGAAGGCCGCTGGGGTGCTCGGATTGGGAGGCGGGTCCCCAACCATTGATGTTGAGGCGGCCACCTCGCTTCAGATCGTGCGTCTTCATCTCGAGGAAGTCACCGGACCCGGAGTCTACCCACTTGAGATACACACATACCCGAGACGCAGCGTGTCGGTCGCCGGCGTGAAGGGTGTGTTCGGTGGGACCGCTGAGGATGTCGGGAGCGTCACCATTACCGAGCTGACCCCCTCGCGCATGGTGGGCACACTCGAGGCCACGCTGGGATTTGTGGCTGGAACGATCCAACCGGCACGGTCAATCACTGCCACATTCGATGTTCGCATCTTGCCACCTGTTGTGGCGAGCATTCGGTGACAGCGGCGGGAAGTTGCGTCAGTGCGGCTGGTGCGCGATGCGAAAGACGCGTGAAAGTAATTCACGACGCCAATCGATAGCCCGTCTTCCTGACCGTCAGGATGTGGACCGGGTTGGCCGGATCCTGCTCCAGCTTCCTGCGCAACTCGAGAATATGCACGTCCACAGTGCGTGACATCACATCCGGTTCGTATTGCCAGACCTCATCCAGCAGCTCGGCCCGGGTCGCCACGCGCCCATCGCGCTTGAGCAGCGCCACCAGCAGATCGAACTCCTTCGGGCGGAGCGCCACCGCTTCCTCGGCGCGGATGACCTCGTGGGTGGAACGATCGACCGTCACCGCTCCGAATTGCCAGAGATCCGGCGCGGGGTGGTGTTCTTCGGCCGCGCCGTGCCGACGCAGCATCGCCGCCACGCGCGCGAGGAGTTCGGGTAACGAAAACGGCTTCACGACATAGTCATCGGCACCGTGACGGAACCCGCGCAACCGATCGGCCTCGGAGCCACGAGCCGAGAGGATCAGGACCGGAATGTCGCGCCCCTCATCGCGCAAGATGCGGAGTACATCGATCCCCTCGATGCCCGGAAGCATCAGGTCGAGGACCATGAGGTCCGGCGCCCACGCCCGTGCCGCGTTGAGCCCCTTCTCACCCGTCCCCTCGATGCGGACCTCATACCCATCGTGCGCGAGGTTCATCCGTAATCCCTCGGCCAGCGTGCTGTTGTCCTCGACCACCAGGATACGTCGCATCAGATCCCCTCCGGTTGAACGGACAGCCGCACTTCGATTCGTGCCCCGGTCGGCAGGTCACCGACCACGGCGTCACCACCATGCAGACGCGCGAGATGTCGTACGACGGCGAGGCCGAGTCCGCTGCCACCCGACTCACCCCGTGCATAGGGCAACCAGACGCGTTCCCTGTCTGCCGCCGGAATGCCCGGACCCTCGTCCTCGACCACGAGCAACACCTCGTCGCGTGCATGGTCCACGACAACTCTCAAGTGCTGGCGCTCCGGCCCGTGCCGGATCGCATTGTCGAGCAGGTTGACCAGAATGCGTCGCACGGCGTCCCCATCGATATTCGCGATGTCTTCGCCAAGCAGGTCGACCTCAACCTCGATCTGGCGCGATGCGAGCACCGGCTGGAACGCATCGAGCACCTCATGCACCAAGCGGCCGATCCGATCGGGTGAGGGGTTCAGGACCTCCTCCGCCTTCGCCATGCGCACCGTCGCGAGGACGTTCTCGACCATGTCGCCGAGTCGGCGCGTCTCGCGGGTGATGGTCTCGAGGGCCGCGCGTCGTGCCGCCGGATCCACGACACGTTCCAGGAGCAAGGTCTCGGCGTAGAGGTGGATATTGGCGAGGGGCGTGCGCAGTTCGTGCGACACCGCGTGCGTGAACTCTTCGCGCATCCGGGAAAGCGTCAATGTGCGCCATGCCAGGACCGCCGTACCGCTGAGAAGGAGGAGGGCGAGCGCGATGACCGCGGCGACGCGCGGCCCCGGCGCCGGCGGATAGCCGCCCGGCATCAGGTAGGGGACGGCATCGGGCGTGATGGTCACTTCCAAGTGTGCCGAAAGGGGTGACAGGGCGTATTCAGACATTGTCCACCCCGCGGGTGGGTCCGGGTTGAAATCGAGCAACCGAACTCCCTCTTCGGTGGTCAGCCGCACTGATAGCGGCAGGATCGCCTGCGTTCCGGCTGGCCAACGTTCTGGCAACGAGTCGTGCATCCGCTCGAAGAATGCCTGGGTGCGGGATGGCGGGTTGGCCAAGACCAGAGAGCGGTACTCGTCCAGCCTGACCTCGAAACCGACCCATCCGACGCCGGTGTGCCGCGGCTGCATGATCGCCAAGGTGGTATCGGCCCCCCGCACCACAACCGTGCCGCGGTACTTGAAACTGGCCGGAAGGGAATCGGCCAGGCGAGCATCGAGGCGGCGGATCAGGACCGAATCAATGCCTGAGCCGGCCGAGGTGGCGGTCCAACCGGTCGAATCCCCGGAGAAAAAGGTCGAGGGGGTCAGTCCGGGAGCGCCCGATTCGAACGACCGATCTGCCACCCGCTGGATGAGCTCGGCGACGGTCGCCCTCCTGGGTGCGAGCGCCGCATCCTGCGCGGCGATGAGGAGGCCACGGATCTGGAACCACGTTTCGGTGGTGAACATGCCTGAGTAATTGAGCGCCATGTACGACGCGTGATCGCGCAGCGTCTCGTCGGCCGTGGCGCGGTGGCTCACCATGGAGTGCCAGAGCGTCCATCCGCCCCATGCCACAATCGCAATCGCCATCGCAAAGCCCACGACGACCAGGCGCTCGGCCCGTCGGAGACGGGGTGAAAGGGACCACCGGCGTTGGGGGGAGCGTCGTCGCGGCATGGCCATAAGCTAGCGATCGGTGCGGTGGGCGGAATGGGGGATTGGATTCCTGACCTACCCCTGACTCGGCTGATCCGAACGGGAAACGTCCGACCGCCAATGACCCTCCGGGAGCGGCTGACTGCTCGGAGACCCACCAACGGCCGGACGCTGCATCCAAACCCGGCCGGAGAATGCACTCCCCCGGCCACATGCATCATATCGGCGTGTCCGGCGAGGCGAGTCAGCGTTGTGTCAGGCCGAGGACTGGGGCCGCGAGCGTATCTTTCGGCGAGGAAGGATGCAGGAGATCTCCGCGCGACCTGACGGACGCGCCTAATTTTTTCAGGGTGGTCCCATGTTCGTGCATGAGTCGAGCTACGTCGACGACGGCGCCGTGATCGGGGCAGGCACCAAGGTCTGGCACTTCTCCCACATCATGGCTGGTGCCGTGATCGGGGAGCGATGCAACCTTGGGCAGAATGTCGTGGTGATGGGCGGCACGAAACTCGGCAACAACGTCAAGGTGCAGAACAACGTCTCGATCTACGAAGGGGTGGAGATCGAGGACGATGTCTTCTGCGGACCGAGCTGTGTGTTCACGAACGTCATCAATCCTCGGGCGCACGTCTCCCGGAAGCATGAATACCGACGGACGCTGGTGCGGCAGGGGACCTCGATCGGGGCAAACGCCACGATCGTCTGCGGGGTGACCCTCGGTCGCTATGCCTTCATCGGGGCCGGGGCTGTGGTCACCAGTGATGTCCCGGACTTTGCGCTCATGGTTGGGGTGCCGGCCCGCCGGGTGGGTTGGACCTGCCAGTGCGGGGAGCGGCTGCCGAATGCGTCGCCGAGGTCGAGCTGCGCGGTCTGCGGGGCGGGCTACGAGGAGGCCGAGGGCCACCTTCGCCAGATTGTCCCGCCAGTGCCCACCCGCTAACTTTCGGGATTGCTTGCACTTGCGACAATCCACCCCCGCGCGGAGTCCTGCGGCATGAGCGTGCCGATGCTCGACCTGAAGGCCCAGCACGAGACCATCAAGGCCGAGGTGATGGCTCGCGTTGGGGGCGTGATCGACCGCCAGCAGTTCATCATGGGCCCCGAGATCGCCGAGCTCGAGGGGCTGATCGCCACGCTCTGTGGCGTGCCTCATGCGATTGGCTGCGCCTCGGGCACCGATGCGCTGCTGCTGCCGCTGAAGGCGCTCGACATGTCGCCTGGGGACGAGGTGATCTGCCCATCGTTCACCTTCTTCGCGACCGCCGGGGCGATCCACAACGCTGGGGGCACACCGGTGTTCGTCGATATCAATCCCGATACGTTCAATATCGACCCCGAATGCATGACACGCGCGATCACCTCGAAGACGCGCGCGATCGTCGTGGTGCACCTCTATGGCCAGATGGCGCCGATGGAGTGGATCCTCGAGGTGGCGACCAAAGCCGGGATTCCAGTGATCGAGGACGCGGCCCAGGCGATCGGCGCCAGGCGCAAGATCGATGGTGAGTGGCGGATGGCTGGGGAGATGGGATCCGTCGGCACGATCTCGTTCTTCCCGAGCAAGAATCTGGGTGGTTGGGGCGACGGCGGCATGATGGTCTGCAAGGACGCCGATCTCGCACTCCGCTTGAGTCGCCTGCGCTTGCATGGCGGGGCGCGACAGTATCACCACGAAGAAGTGGGTTTCAATTCGCGGCTGGACGCGATTCAGGCTGCCGTGCTGCTCGCCAAGCTGCCGCATCTGGCGGAGTGGAGCGCCGCGCGTCGCGAGCGTGCCGCACGGTACAGTTCACTCCTCGCGGACATTCGTCAGGTGCGCCCCCCCGTGATCGACCCGAAGAACGAGGCGATCTTTCATCAGTACACGCTCCGGGTCCAGCGCCGCGACGCCCTGCGTGAACACCTCACCACCTGGGAGATCGCCTCGATGGTCTATTACCCGGTGCCGCTCCACCTGCAGCCATGCTTCGAGCACCTCGGCATGACATTGGGGTCGTTGCCGGAGACCGAGCGCGCGATGGATGAAGTGATCTCGCTGCCGATCTATCCGGAACTCACCGACGCGCAGCAGGATGAGGTGGTTGACGCGATTCGCGAGTTCTACCGATGAGCGGCGCCACCGACCACATCGGTACCCCGATCACCGGGCGCAAGATCCGCGTGGCTCTGGTCGGTTGCGGCCGGATTGCCGCGAGGCACTTCGAGGCATTCGCCGGGCACGCCGGTGAGTGTGAACTCGTCGCCGTCGCCGACGTCGATCCTGATGCGCTGGCCCAGGCCGTTGCCTCGACTGGTGCCAAGGGCTTCGCCTCGCTCGATGCGCTCCTCGCCGGTTCCGATGCCGATCTCGTCGTGCTTGCGACGCCGAGCGGGCTGCACGCCAAGCAGGCGATCCAGTGCGCGGAGGCCGGCCGGCATGTCGTGACGGAGAAGCCGATGGCCACGCGCTGGCAGGACGGCAAGGCGATGGTGGCCGCATGTGACGCCGCGAACGTGCGGCTCTTCGTGGTGAAGCAGAACCGTCGGAACGCCACGGTGCAGCTGCTCAAGCGCGCCGTCGAACTCGGCCGGTTCGGTCGCATCCACATGGTCAATGTGAATGTGTTCTGGGCCCGCCCACAGTCGTACTACGACAGCGCGGCCTGGCGTGGGACGTGGGAGTTCGATGGCGGAGCATTCATGAACCAGGCGAGCCACTATGTGGATTTGCTTGACTGGATCGTGGGGCCGGTCGAGAGCGTCCAGGCGTATACCGCCACGCTGGCCCGGAATATCGAGGTCGAGGACAGCGGGGTGCTCGCCATCCGGTGGCGGAGCGGGACCCTCGGGACCATGGCGGTGACGATGCTGACCCACCCCCGGAACTTTGAGGGGTCGATCACGATCCTCGGCGAGCACGGCACGGTCCGGCTGGGCGGGGTGGCGGTCAACCGCATTGATCATTGGGAATTTGCGGACAGCCATCCCGACGATGGCGCGGTCGCCGACGCCAGCTACGAGACGGCCTCGGTCTACGGCCCGGGCCATGCGGGCTACTACCAGAACGTCTTCCGAACCCTTCGCGGCACGGAACTTCCAGAAACCGACGGCCGGGAGGGGTTGCACTCCCTCGAACTGCTGATCGCCACCTACCTGGCGGCCCGTGACGGCCGACGGGTTGCCCTGCCATTGGAGTACTGACTGTCATGAGCCTTGCAGATGACCTCATCGCCCGCGTCGAGAGCCGGGATATCACCTTCGGGATCGTTGGTCTCGGCTATGTCGGCCTGCCGCTCGCGGTGGAGCTGGGTGCCGCCGGCTTTCGCGTCCTCGGGTTCGACATTTCCGAGAAGGTGGTCGCCACGCTGAACGGCGGGGTCTCCCACATCAAGGACATTACCTCGCAGCAGGTAGCGGACCTCCGGGCCACGGGGCGGTTCGAGGCCACGTCCGACGCCAGCCGCCTGACCGAGGCCGATGCCATCTCGATCTGTGTCCCGACGCCTCTCTCGAAGTACAAGGACCCGGACGTCTCGTTCATCGTGGCGGCCACCGAGGCGGTCAAGAGTTCGCTCCGCGCAGGGCAGGTGATCATCCTGGAGAGCACCACCTACCCGGGTACCACCCGCGAGATCATGCTGCCCGCGCTCGAGAGCACCGGACTCACGGTCGGCGAGGACTTCTTCCTCGCCTTCTCGCCCGAGCGGGTCGACCCGGGCAATCTGAAGTACCACACCAAGAACACGCCCAAGGTCATCGGCGGAATCACCCCCGACTGTGTTCGCGTGGCGACCGCCATGTACCAGCCAGCGATCGACATCCTGGTGCCGGTGAGCACCACCGAGGCCGCGGAATTGGTCAAGCTCCTGGAGAACACCTTCCGCAGCGTCAATATCGGTCTGGTCAACGAGATGGCTATCGTCTGCGACAAGTTGGGCGTAGATGTCTGGGAGGTGATCGATGCTGCGGCCACCAAGCCGTTCGGCTTCATGAAGTTCACGCCCGGCCCGGGGCTCGGTGGCCACTGCATTCCGATCGATCCGCATTACCTCGCCTGGAAGATGCGCGGTCTCAACTACAAGACGCGGTTCATCGACCTCGCCGGGGAGCTCAACAGCGAGATGCCGCTCTTCTGGGTCCGGAAGGTGATGGAAGAGTTGAACGGTCACCAGAAGTCGATCAACGGTGCCAAGGTGCTGGTGGTCGGGGTGGCCTACAAGAAGGACATCAACGACCTGCGCGAGTCCCCCGCACTCGATATCCTCGGGCTCCTGCACCAGTACGGGGCGGACGTCAGCTACCACGACCCGTACGTGCCGAAGTTCTCCGAGGCCGACCACGATTATGTGTCGGTTCCGCTCACGCCGGAGGCCGTGGCCGCGGCCGATGTCGTGTTTGTGGTGACCGACCACACCGGCATTGACTGGTCAATGATCAAGAAGCACGCGAAACTTGCCGTCGACACCCGACATGTCCTGAGCAAGGCTGACTGATGAAGGTCAGTGTCATTGGGTCGGGGTACGTCGGCCTGGTGGCTGGGGCATGCTTCGCGGAGACGGGCAACGACGTCATCTGCGCCGATCGCGATGTCGACAAGATCACCGGGCTCGAAGGCGGCATCATGCCGATCTACGAGCCCGGTCTCGATGAACTGGTCGAGCGCAATGTCGCCGCCGGCCGTTTGACCTTCACCACCGACATCGCTGCCGCGGTTCGCCATGCCGACGTGGTGTTCATCGCCGTCGGCACGCCGCCCGGCGAGGACGGCTCTGCCGATCTGCAGCATGTGCTGGCCGTGGCCGCGGTGGTCGGCCGGAACCTCGACCGCTTCAAGGTCGTGGTCACCAAGTCGACCGTGCCGGTGGGCACCGCGGCGCGGGTGCGCGAGGCGATTGCTGCGGTCACCGAGACCGATGTGGCCATCGCCTCCAATCCGGAGTTCCTCAAGGAAGGCGCGGCGATTGACGACTTCATGAAGCCAGATCGCGTCGTGCTCGGCGTCGACGATCCGCGCGCCGAGCAACTCCTGGGTGAGCTGTATGCCCCGTACGTTCGGAGCGGCGCTCCCATCCTGTTCATGGACATTCCGTCGGCGGAAGTCACCAAGTACGCGGCCAACGCGATGCTCGCCACACGTATCTCGTTCATGAACCAGGTCGCCGACCTGTGCGAACGCGTGGGTGCCGATGTCTCGAGCGTGCGTCGCGGCATCGGGAGCGATGCGCGCATCGGCAATGCGTTCCTCTTCCCCGGTCCGGGGTACGGTGGCTCGTGCTTCCCGAAGGACGTCAAGGCGCTGGTGCACACCGCACGCCAAGCCGGCATGGATCCGGACCTCTGGGATGCCGTGGAGCGGGTGAACGTGCGCCAGAAGCAGCTGGTCTTGGAGAAGCTGACCGCATTGCTCGGATCGGTGCAGGGTCGCACCATCGCCGTGTGGGGACTTTCCTTCAAGGCGGGGACCGACGACATGCGCGAGTCACCAGCCGTGACGCTCGTGGACGCACTCCTCGACGCGGGTGCGACGGTACAGGCACACGACCCGCAGGCGATGGCCGTGGCATCAGAGCTCTGGGGCGATCGCGTGCAGCTGGCGCCTGACCCCTATGCAGCGCTCAGCGGCGCGGACGCGCTGTGCGTGATGACCGAGTGGCTGATCTACCGCAATCCCGATTTTGCCCGGATCAAGGCAGCGCTCTCGGCACCGGTCCTGGTCGATGCCCGCAATCTCTTTGACCCGCCACGGATGGCCGCGTTCGGATTCCGACACGCCACGATCGGACGGAGGACGACCTGATGCGCATGGTGATCACCGGCGCGGCCGGTTTTCTGGGCTCGCACCTCTCGGATCGTTTCCTGGCCGACGGCCACGAGGTGGTCGGGGTCGACAACTTCCTCACCGGGCGTCCGGTGAACATTGCGCACCTCGCCGGCGAGCCGCGGTTCACGTTTGTCGAAGCCGACGTCAGCGATGGCCTCGATATTCCGGGGGCGATCGACGGCGTGCTCCACTTCGCATCGCCAGCCTCACCGCCAGACTATCAGGCCTTTCCCGTCGAAACACTCCGGGTCGGTAGCGCCGGCACACTCAACGCGCTCGAGCTCGCCCGCGTGCAGGGCGCACGATTCCTCATGGCGTCAACCTCCGAAGTGTATGGCGATCCGCTGGTGCATCCGCAGCCCGAGAGTTACTGGGGCAATGTCTCGTCGACTGGACCGCGCAGCATGTACGACGAAGCGAAGCGGTTTTCCGAAGCCGCGGTGATGACCTATCGTCGGCATCACGGCGTCGACACCCGCATCGTCCGGATCTTCAACACCTACGGCCCACGCATGCGACCGGAGGATGGACGGGTCGTGTCCAATTTCGTGGTGCAGGCGCTCCGTGGATCACCGCTCACCGTCTATGGCGATGGCAGCCAGACACGCTCGTTCTGCTATGTGAGTGATCTCATCGAAGGGATCACCCGACTGTTTCACAGCGCGCACCAGGAGCCGACCAATATCGGGAATGCGGTCGAGTTCACGATGCACGAACTCGCTGAACAGGTGCTCGAGGCGACCGGATCGGCCTCGAAGGTTGAGCATCTGCCGCTTCCAGCGGATGATCCCAAGGTGCGGCAGCCCGATATCACACTTGCACAGAACGTGCTCGGGTGGAGCCCGGCGGTCCCGCTCCGTGAGGGACTCCGTCATACCGTTGCCTGGTTTCGACAGGAGGTTGGTGCGTGAACATCTCGGTGCGGGAACTCATCGGTTCGGCGCGCGCCCGCTTCGGCGCACGTGATTACTACGGCGCACTCCTCTGTCTCGAGGATCTCGGAGGATCGGCTCGGTCATACGCCGATGTGCACCACCTGCGTGGTCTCTCGCTCACCATGCTCGAACGGACCGACGAGGCATTGGTGGAGTTTGAGCGGGCCGTGGCGCTCAACCCCCAGTATGTCGAGGCCCACCTGCACCGTGGGCTCGTGCTCAACCAGCTCGGCCGAATGGAGGAGGCCTCGGCCTCGTTCGAAGCGGCACAGGCCGCAGAGGGCCCCCCGGTGGCCGGACTCGGGGCCCCGGTCGCGGCGCGACTGGCCAATGAGCATGCACGCCTTGGAGAGCACTATGCCGAAGCTGGTGCCCTCCACGAGGCGATCATGCAATACGAGCGGGCGGTCGAACTCGGTCCCGCCTTTCACGACCTTCGGATGCGATTGGCTCGACTCCTCATCGAGAACGGGAACCCCCTTCGTGCTCGTGAGCAGCTCGAGGCGATTCTCGAGCGGCGCCCTGATTGGGTCGAGGCCAATGTGCATCTTGGCTTGGCGCGTTATCTGGCCGGCGATGTCGCCGGCGCACGCGACGTATGGCAGGGCTGCCTCGCCGAACGGCCCGATCTCGAGCGGGTCAACGCCTATCTCGCCATGGTGGAGAGAATCCCGGAGTGAGTCGTGGCGGGTGGGGTGTCCTGCTGCTGCTGATCGCGTGTTCCCGCGCCCACGACCCTGAGACGATCGCGGACATCGCCGCATCTGAAGGAAGGTGGCAGGACGCGGCGAGTGCCCTCGCCAAGGCAGATCCTTCCCCGAACGTTCTGGCCAAGCGCGCCGAGGCCGCCTTCCAGGCGGGCAACCTCCGGGGCGCCTCGGTTGACTTCCAACGCTTGGCCCAGGCGGCGCCCGAGCGATCGGGTGAGGCGGCCGCCGGGTTGGCTCGAACCGCGGCACTTGCCGGGAGGCGAAGCGACCAGCTCGCGCTAACCACGGCGGTTCTCGGGCTGCGGAAGGTTGCACCAGACTGGCCGGTGGGTCGACTCGCCCTCAATCTGCGGCTCACACCGGGGGCACCGCCCGCCGAGGTGATCGACCTGGTGCCGGCGATCCTCGCGGGCTCACCGGCCAATGACGTTGCCAATCAGAGCCTGCTCGCCCTCGGATTGGCGCGGCTCGAGATCGAGGGGTGCCCGACCGGTGGTCCGGTCCTCGACGCCCTTGCGGAGCGGGTTCAAGAGGAGCTGGGACGCCGCGTGCTTGACGCCCGAGCCGGCTGTCGAGTGGACGCGGGCGTGTTGGCACTCGCCAGTGGTGATACATTGGCAGCGCGCCGGCTGCTCGATGCAACGGTGGCAATGGACCCGGCGGGAGCCGCCGGTCGTCGTGCGCTGATCACGCTGGGTGACGTCTACCTGAGCGAAGGGGACCCCTTCGCCGCCCAGATTGCGTGGCGCACCGCGGCCGCAGCTGCCACTGGATCCGACACGATTACCGCACTCGCCCTCGAGCGGCTCCGGACCATGCCGGGGTCGTCGGCGACCGGAGAGCCAGACACCCTGTGAATTCACGAACTGTAGTCATCCTCTCGTTCCTCGCCCTCGCTTCGTGCGGCGGCAAGTCTGCCGAGACAACGCCGGCCCCCGCGACCAACCTCGTGTCGACGCCCGAAAAGCTCGACTCGATGTGGAACGATGCCGTGGCCAACTTCACCGACCAGAACTGGCGCAAAGCCGGCATCGCCTTCGAGCGCCTCATGCTCGAATTGCCCCGGCGGGATCCCCGTCTGCCGATGGCTCGCCTTTCACTCGGCGAATCTCGTCTCGGGCAGAAGAGTTACCTCCAGGCCGTCCGCGAGTTCCGTCGTGTGGCGGACGATTACCCCACGGACTCGCTGGCCCCGGTCGGGCTGCTGCGTGCCGGAGACTCCTACGCCAAGTTGTGGCGTCGACCCGAGCTTGATCCGACGTATGGTGGTCAGGCAGTCGCCACATGGCAGGAATTGCTGACGCGCTATCCCGACACCCGATACGCGGATACCGCGCGGACCCGCATTGCGGGGCTTCAGGAGTGGTACGCCATCAAGGAGTTTCAAGCCGCCGAGTTCTACATGAAGTACAAGGCACACGACGCGGCGATCATTTACTACAAGGATCTGGTGGCGAAGTATCCCAATACGAAGAAGGCGCCGGAGGCGATGAACCGACTGGTCGCGGCGTACGCGAAGCTCGGCTATGTCGAGGACATCAAGGAGATGTGCGCTTTCTTCCGCACGACGTATCCCGGCGCCAAGGGCCTGGACGAGAGCTGCCCCGCAACCCTCGCCGGCACACCGCCCGATTCCGCGAACGGGTCCTGAGTGCGACTGGGCATCCTTGGCGGTTCGTTCGACCCGATCCACAACGCACACCTGATCGTGGCCCAGTCTGCTCAGGAGCAACTGGGCCTCGCTCGCGTCGTGTTCATGGTCTCGGGGAGCCAACCACTCAAGGCCGGCCACGGTGCCCAGGCGCTTGACCGCCTGCGGATGGTGGAGCTGGGCATCGTCGGTCTGCCTGGATGCTTCGTGGACGGTCGCGAAGTGGCTCGGGGCGGACCGTCCTATGCCGTGGACACCCTTCGCGAGCTTGCGAGCGAGCAACCCGGCGTCGAGTTGGTACTCATCCTCGGCAGTGATGCCGCCGCTGAGCTGCCCAGGTGGCGCGAGGCGGATGACGTGGCACGATTGGCCACGATCGCGGTGGTAGGGCGGGCCGGCAGCCCGGATGGCCCGTTCACGATCAGTGTCCGGGTTCCGAAGATGGCGATCTCCAGTACCGAGGTCCGCTCACGTGCCGCCATGGGCTTGGGCCTACGCGGATGGGTGCCGAGTGCCGTGGCCGACTACATTTCCGGGTTGTCCCTGTATCAGACCCCAGGTGGAGACGCATGATCAAGAAGGTGTTCGATGCCATCCTCGGATCGCGACATACCCGCGCCGCGAAGAAGCTGGATCCGGTCCTCGCCCAGATCCGGGAGCATGAGGCCCGCCTCGCTGAGCTCGATGATGCCGGCATTCAGGGCCAGACGGCCAAGCTCCGGGGCCTCATCGAGGAGCAGACCGGTACCCTGCGTGAGGAGGTGCAGGCGCTGAAGGGCGCGAAGCGCGACTCCGGCGACCCAGCCGAGCGGGAGCGGATCGAGGACGATCTGCACAACACGGAGCAGGCGTACACCAGGGCGCTGGCCGAAACACTGGATGATTTGCTCCCCGAGGCATTCGCCACTGTCCGGGAGGCCTGTCGTCGGCTGATGGGGACGACGTTCTTGGTGACCGGGCAGGAGACGACCTGGAACATGGTGCCCTACGATGTCCAGCTCGTCGGGGCCATCAACCTGCATCGCGGCAGCATCGCCGAAATGGCGACCGGCGAGGGCAAGACGCTTGTCGCCGTGATGCCGATGTACCTGAATGGGTTGCCGGGGCGCGGCGCGCACCTGGTCACGGTGAACAACTACCTCGCGCGTCGTGACTCGCAGTGGATGGGGCACGTGTTCGGCTGGCTTGGCCTCACGGTGGCCTGCCTCGACGACACCCAACCGTCCTCGCCGGAGCGGCGTGAGGCCTATAACGCCGACATCACCTACGGCACGAACAACGAGTTCGGCTTCGACTACCTGCGCGACAACATGGTGTTCTCGGTCGAGCAGCGGGTGCAGCGCGAGCATGTCTACGCTATAATCGACGAGGTCGACTCGATCCTCATCGATGAGGCCCGGACGCCACTGATCATCTCGGGACCGGTGGGCGAGGAGGACAGCGACGCCTATCGCATCTACAACCCCAAGGTGCTCGACATCGTGCGGCGGCAGACGGACGTCGTGAGTGGGCTGGTCGCCGAGGGTGATCGCCTGATTCGCGACGACAAGACGCGGGTCGAGGGTGGCGTCCGACTCTACCAGGCGAAGCTTGGCAGTCCCAAGAACAAGCAACTCCTCAAGCTGCTCAATGAGACCGGTGTGCAGCAGCTCGTGACCCGCACCGAGCTCGACTACATCGCCGACCGCAAGCTCCCGATCAAGCAACAGAATCTGCGCACCATCGAGGATCCGCTCTTCTTCGTGCTCGATGAGAAGGGGCATTCGGTGCACTTGACCGATGCCGGTGCCGAGGCACTCTCGCCGAACGATCCCGACCTGTTCGTGGTCCCCGACATCTCGCAGGAGATCGGGGCGATCGACGATGATCCCGATCTCACGCCGGCCGAGAAGCTCACCCAGCGGAATGAGGTCGAGACGGCATATGCCAAGAAGAGCGAGCAACTGCATGTGATCCACAAGTTGCTGCAGGCGCACGCGCTCTACGAGCGGGAGACGGAGTACATCGTCCAGGAGGGTCAGGTCCTGATCGTCGATGAGAACACCGGCCGCATCATGCATGGGCGTCGGTGGTCCGATGGTCTGCACCAGGCGGTCGAGGCGAAGGAAGGCGTCACCGTCAAGGGCGAGACGCAGACGTTCGCCACAATCACGATCCAGAACTACTTCCGGATGTACGAGAAGCTCTCGGGGATGACCGGTACGGCGGAGACTGAGGAGACGGAGTTCTTTCAGATCTACGGGCTCGATGTCGCCGTCATCCCGACCAACCGGCCGATCGCACGCTCGGACCTGCCGGACCGCATCTACAAGACGCGGCGTGAGAAGTTCAATGCGGTGATCGACGAGGTGGAGCGGATTCACGCGATGGGGTGGCCGGTGCTGATCGGCACGACCAGTGTCGACATCTCCGAGACCTTGTCGCGTCAGCTCAAGCGTCGCGGTCTGACCCACGAAGTCCTCAACGCGAAGTATCACCAGCGTGAGGCGGAGATCGTCGCGAAGGCGGGCTTCCGTGGCGCGATCACGATCGCGACCAACATGGCCGGCCGAGGCACGGACATCAAGTTGGATCAGTCGCTCGACCTCGCGCTCGAGGAGGCGGGGCTGCACATCGTCGGTACCGAGCGGCATGAGTCGCGTCGGATCGACCGGCAGTTGCGCGGGCGCTCCGGGCGTCAGGGTGACCCCGGCGAGTCGCTCTTCTTCCTTTCCCTCGAGGACGATCTCATGCGCCTGTTCGGCGGCATGGACCGGATCTCACGGATGATGGACAAGGGCGGGGCGGAGGAAGGCGAGGTGATCACCGGCAAGCTGATCACCGCCGCGATCGAG